>JAUNSU010000221.1 GCA_030539035.1 Planctomycetia bacterium | reverse complement strand
ATATTCACGGATATTCACGGATGGCCTTTTGATTAGTGATTAGCGCCCACAGGCACCTCGCCGCCACTTTGTGAAGGGGTAAAATCTTTAGAAGAGATAAAACACCCATTTACCCGGGGAAGCAGAGAAAACATTGATATTGAAAAAAGTTGGAATCCGAGCGCTGGGACGGTGCCCATCTTGGGCACCAGGCGGCGAAGCCGCCGCTTTGTGAAGGGGTAAAATCTTTAGAAGAGATAAATATTCATTAACCCGGGGGACAAAGACACTATTATTTCACCCGGCTGGAACTCCCGTTAATCGGCGCCCCGAATCGCAAGCCCGTAATTCCGTTCGCTTTCGCTCACTTCATTACGGGCTTGCGGCGGCTCCGGTGCTGATCCCACTAAACACTGATTAAATCCCCATCCGTGTACATCCGTGATCATCTGCGGTTTAAAAAAAATGCTGGGACGACTGGGACAGCTGGGACCATAGAATCCCTTGTCTCCTGCGAAAATCTGCGCAAATCTGCGGTTTCCGAACAGGTTTCGATTTACCGAAAGGCCATCCGTGTACATCCGTGTTTATCCGTGGTTCAAAAAAAGATCTGGGACGACTGGGACAGTTGGGGCAAAAATCCTCCCGGTTCCTCTCTGCGTAAATCTGCGGTTCAAAATCCTATCCTCCCGGTTCCAAAACGACCCGATTTCGGGTATACTGGATCATATTATTTAACCTGCCGTTTAAGGAGTATTGCGATGAAAAGAATCCTTCGCGTTATTTTGGCGATCTGTTTTTTTTGCCCGTTCGTTCTCTATTTTCTCGATTTTGCCGAATTGTATCCCAAACGGCTCAATTTCCTCATGGAACTTCAGATCGTTCCGGCGTTCATGAAATTAAACCTCTGGATCTTGGGCGGGATCTTTCTTTTGACCTTATTGTTTGGTCGGATCTACTGTTCCGTGATCTGTCCGCTCGGTGTATTCCAGGATCTTACCGCTTGGACCGGTTCCTTTTTCCGAAAAAAGAAAAAATACGGATTCCATCCGCCGAAAACAGTTCTGCGCTTTCTTTTTCTGGCCGTTTTCCTTCTTTCCGGACTGCTCGGATTCTCCGCAGGACTCTATTTTCTTGATCCGTACAGTATTTTCGGACGACTGACCGCGAGCCTCTTTTCCCCTGTTTACTGTCTGGGCAATAATCTCCTTGCTTACTTCTCGGCGAAATTCGAGATTGGCGACTTCTATCATGTTACTGCGATCGAAGGAAACGCTCCGACCTTAATTTTTTCCGCCGTTATGATGATCCTGATCGTTTATCTTGCGATCCGATTCGGCCGGATCTGGTGCAATGCCGTCTGCCCGATCGGAACGATCCTCGGACTTGTTTCCCGGCTGGCGATCTTCCGGATTCGAATCGATCGGTCAAAGTGCAATCATTGCGGTCTGTGCGCGGGAAAATGCAAATCATCCTGTATTAACAACAAGGAACAGACCGTCGATCTCAGCCGTTGTGTCGCTTGTTTCAACTGTCTGAACGGCTGTCCCAAGGGCGCGATCAGCTGGGGAATCGGATTTTCCCCTTCGCAAAAATCGAATCCGCTTCCGGAAAACAAGGATCCGAAAGGGCCTGATCAAAAGAAAAGAGACTTTCTGATCACACTCTCGGCCGCCGCAGCCGCGCTGACCCTTCCGGAGCCCGCCGCAAAAAAGACAAAAGAGACGATCGAAAAGGAAAGCGCGCCGAAGCCGGATGAGGATCCCGCGAAAACGCCGGAACCTTACGGTCTGATCCCATATCATCAGGAGGAGCCCATTTCGCCGCCCGGCGCGATCAGTCGGGAACATTTTACCGCAAAGTGCACCGCCTGTCATCTCTGTGTGAATAAATGCCCGGCGGACGTTCTTCAGCCGGCGGTTCTGGAGTACGGACTTGCGGGGATCATGCAGCCGCAAATGATCTTTAAATACGGATTTTGCAACTTCGACTGCACTTTGTGTACTGAAGTCTGTCCGAACGGAGCGCTGGTAAAATTATCAATGGACGAAAAACATCGGGAACAGATGGGCCAGGTCCATTTCATTAAGGAAAACTGCATTGTCTTTGCGGACGAAACAAGCTGCGGAGCCTGTTCGGAGCATTGTCCGACGCAAGCGGTCCGCATGGTTCCGTATAAAGGCGAGCTGACGATCCCGGAGATCGATCCGGAGATCTGCGTCGGCTGCGGCGGCTGCGAACATATCTGTCCAGCGCGTCCGTATCGAGCCATCTACGTGGACGGAAACAGGGTCCATTTGAAGGCGAAGCCGTTTAAGGAAGCGGAGAAAAAGGAGATCAAACTCGACGATTTCGGATTTTAGGCAAGATTCGGCGTACTGGAATAATCGGTCCGGATTTGCAGTTGTTTTTCTGCAAAGGGAAGAGAATGAGAGATTTTGAGAGTCCCCCTTGATAAATAATGAAAATTGGATAAAATCTTCGTATCATTGATTTTAATGATTTCCGGGAACATTGGAAGTCGGGGAAATCGAAGGAGACGCGAAAGTTGAGCGAGACAAGGATGTTGAGCTAAACGAAGTAAAGGAGGCGATTGCAGAAGGATCTGTAATAAAACTCTTGAAAAGAACTTCGTTAATTGTCTTTTGAGATTGATTCCACCGGGCTTGAACTGTTTTTGGGAGAATTGCGATCTGCTTATAGCCCCTGTTTTTACTATTTTATCACAAGTGATAAAAATCGGAAAAATTGGGAGATGAGAAGTCAACAGAATCGATATAATCGCGAAAATTTCGTAAGAAAAATTAAGGTTGGATCGGGAGTTGGGACGATAATATAAGCATAATCAAGGCGTCGTAGCCAAATGGCTAAGGCAGCGGATTGCAAATCCGCAATTTATCGGTTCGAATCCGATCGACGCCTCTTAATACAAAAATCATAGGTACTGTAAATAACGGGTGCCTATGATTTTTTTGTTTCTTGACGATAACAGAGCAATATTCTAAAAACATTAAAAAACACCAAAAAGGTGCCGCGATAAAGCCATTTACTTATCCGTTTTTGGTCACTAACCCAAGTTCCGCAGTTGGATGAACGGAAAATTTTTTGAAAATATTTTGGG
>JAUNSU010000115.1 GCA_030539035.1 Planctomycetia bacterium | reverse complement strand
AACTTTGCGAATTGTTAAATTGGGGGGGGGGGAGAAAATAGAAATTTTCTAAAAAGCGCCCTTAAAGCCTTCGGATTTACCTTGGTCGAGCTTCTTGTCGTAATCGCGATTATTGGAATTCTCATAGGCCTTCTCTTGCCTGCGGTTCAGGCAGCGCGGGAAGCGGCCCGGCGAATGGCATGCACAAACAAACTCAAACAGCTTTCTCTCGCGACGCAAAATTATCATGATTCTTATAACGCGCTTCCCGCTGGCAAGTGCGGCCCCTACGGAAAAACGAGCTCTTTTAAAAACAGATGGTCGCTGTTTGTCGCTATTCTCCCTTATTTGGAACAAGGGCCTCTCTATGATCGTATTCTCGGAATGGATTTAATGACCGCTGTCGAATCAGGATCCAATTGGATGGATCCGGGGATTTTGCAAAAACCGGAAAGTCCGATGGCGGCCCGAATTGATGCGTTTCTTTGCGATTCGGACAGTGTTCCTCGAACGATGCCGGTAAATTTTCAGGGGCCGGTCAACTATCGCTGGTGCCTTGGAGATAATGCCGCAGGACAAGTGATTGACTCGATTCCAACGCCGGACAGTGCGGACAATCGCGGATGCCGCGGAGCATTTGGGAACTATTCCTTTTACAATCTGGCCGCGATTATTGACGGAACAAGCAATACCCTTGCCTTTAGCGAGCGTTGTATGGCGGATCGAACGACCGGCACCGCAACGGAAACCAAACAGAAACTGGCTTATGCCAAGTATACCTCGACTTCAGGCAGTCCGTTTGCGGGAAGTTCGCCCTCTTATTTGTCAAACAGATCGACTTGTATCAACGCGGTTACCAACGGCCTGTATACGACCTCGGCGGGCGTTCACACCGGAGGCGGATATTGCTTTGGACACGGCCTCTTTTATATCACGGCATTTACCGCGATCATTCCCCCCAACGGACCGTCTTGTATTATGACGTCGGGATCATGGAATACCATTCTTACTCCTTCAAGTTATCATCAAGGAGGTGTGAATGCCGCCCTTTTGGACGGATCGGTCCGATTTATTTCGGAAACAATCGATGCGGGAACGGCTAACAGCTTCGGAACGACAGACGGTAATGTCAAAGGAATTTCTCCCTTTGGTGTTTGGGGTGCAATGGGATCCCGTGATGGCGGCGAATCCACTGCACCGTGATCTTCATTAAACGTTTTCATTTTTATGAGGCTTAAAATGCGTATTCTTTTTCTTTTGCCCTTGCTTCTTTTGGTTTGCGGATGTGAACCGCCTCTTTCAGAGGAATTGAAAGTTCTTACTCCTGTTACCATTACCGTTGCGGATTCAGGAAATCCGATTGAAGGGGTGCTTGTCGTTCTTGAATGTTCCGCGGAACATGGCGCCTGGGGGGCCAATGCCTTGACGGACGCGAATGGGGTTGCTATAATTCAAACATCTTTGGGCGGAAAGAGCCGATCCGGCGTAAAACCAGGCTCTTACAAGGTGGTTCTCAAAAAGGATGTAAAATTACCTCCTGAACTTTTGCCCGAAGAACCCTCTTCGCTTTCCCTGAAAGAACGAAAAATCCTCGAAGAAAAAACGAAAAAATTTCTTGCGGAAAATAAGGGATTTTCTCCGATCTTCGGTGATGCGAAAACAACTCCTTTCGATATTGATGTCGGTGCGCAGCCTTGTGTTCAAACCTTTGATATCGCTAAATATACAGATCGCTAAAGAATCGAATTGACGGTCGTTGCGCGAAGCATTGCACTTCGGAAAAGTTAAGGAAAAGTAAGGAATCAATCATGCGTTTTTCAATTTGGATACTGTTTCTTTTTTTGACCGTTCCGCTCTTGGGCGCGGAAAAGGAAAACCGGCCCTTTCCGCTTGAGAGACTTCATCTCGAATGGATGCGGCAAGATGCGGGAACGCTTAAAACAGATCAATGCTTTACCAGTTCAAAATCCGCGGATCTCGAATCGAAAATGATCCGCAAAGTCCTCGATGAACTGAAAACGGAAGACGCCGCCGCTCCGTTTGAAACCCGTTATCAAAAGATCCTCGCCGAAAAACGGCCCGGGAATGATCCGGAATGGAAAAAACTCTATCTTGATGCCGCCGGGGCGCGAAGAAAGATCCGGCTCGAAAACGTTTCTTCCTTCGGAAATGAGTATATCTTCGTAAAACATTGCCAGCTCTCCAATCAACCTTCATTTGCATCCTCCGCCTTTTTGTCCGATTCCGTCTATCAGGATCGATTGGGCGATTGGCGGATGGGATCTCAAATGTGTAAAATGTCCGTCTCTGAAAACGGCGAGATCAAAATCGAAGAACTCCTCGCCGCCAAGGATGGAATCATTCGCGACCCTTGCGTTTCTTTTGATGGAAAGAAGGTCCTCTTCTCCATGCGGAAAAGCGAACTCGGCGACGATTATCATCTCTATGAAATGGATCTCGCTTCCAAAAAAATCCGCCAGTTGACCTTCGGACCCGGTACCGCCGATATTGAGCCTTGCCAGCTCCCCTGCGGTGATATCGTTTTCAATTCGACACGATGTGATGAGAACGTCCCTTGCTGGTCTTCTGATGTTACCAACCTCTATCGATGTGATTCCAACGGACTTTATATTCGCCGATTGGCCGTCGATCAGGCCCACGATGTCTATCCGCAGTTGACCAACGACGGACGAATCATTTATACACGCTGGGAATACAACGACCGTGTCAGCGGATCCGTTCACAAACTCTTTATCATGAATCCCGACGGAACCGCACAGACGGAATATTACGGCAATAATTCCTATTCGCCCCGATCGATCATTCATGCCCGTCCGATCCCCGATTCTACGAAAGTAATGGTGATCGGATCCGGCCATCACACCGATCAGTCGGGCAAACTGATGCGTATGGACCGGCGAAAAGGAACTCAGGAAAATCAGGGACTCGAATTCGTCTCTCCTGTCCGGTATTTTGAGCCGGTCAAAGATGATCTTTTCGGACAGGAAGGGGAATTGTTCCAATATCCGCTTCCGATCGATGAAGAGAATTATATCGTCTCTTACACTCCGGAAGGAGGACCTGCGCGCGGATTCTACAAACATCCGTTCGGGATCTATTGGATCAACAGCCGGGGCGACCGCGAACTTCTCGTTTACGATCCCTCGATATCATCCTGCCAGGCGGTCCTTCTTGCGCCGCGTCCGGAACCGCCGATCCGCGCCGATGCCTTCGATTTGAACAAGGATTACGGAACCTTCTATGTTCAGAACGTCTACTTCGGACCCGGCCTCGAAGGGATTCCGAAAGGAACGGTCAAAAAACTTCGAATCATTGCCCTTTCGATCCGCGCCATGTCCGCCGGTGTCGATTACAATCAGCCCAGTTCGCAGATCCATACTCCGGTATCGATCGGAAACGGAAGCTGGGATGTCAAGCATATTCTCGGTACCGTTGATGTCGAAAATGACGGATCCTGTTTCTTTAAGGTTCCTCCGCGAATGGCCGTCTACTTCCAGCTCCTCGACGACAAGGGATATATGGTCCAAACGATGAGAAGCTGGACAATGGTGATGCCGGGCGAAATGTTCTCTTGTGTCGGATGCCATGAGGACAAGAACAGCACGTTCAGTGAAAAGCATCCCAGGACAATCGCGTCCGGAAAAGCGCCCCAATCACCTGTTCCGTACAATAAGCCGGGCGAAATCCCTCCTCAGGAACAAATGAAGTATTTGACGAAATCGGAAAAAAGAGCTTATGAATATCTGAATGTCAATGCTCCGGAAGGAATGGATCTTCCGCAGGGATTCAGCTATCTCCGCGAGATCCAGCCGATTTGGGACGAACACTGCATCTGCTGCCATACAGGCCGGCCTGATGCGTCCGGGAAAACCGTTCAGCCCGGTCTGCTCGGCAATACCAAGAACTACGGATGGAAAGAAGCCTGGGAAGGCGTCTCTACGCGGCCCTGGTCCAAACAGTATATCTATCCGCAGACCGGGAAAGATATGAATCCCGGCCGCGATTACGCCGAATCGTATGTCCATTTGACCAATTACGGACGGGTCTGTTTTGAAAATTCCTGCAAGTGGATCACCTGGATTCCAATGGCGATTTCTGATCCGCCCATGGTAAAGCCCTATTATTGGGGAGCCGCGAAAAGTTCACTCATGAACTATCTGGAGCCCGATCATTACAATGTCCGGCTCACGCCGGAAGAAAAACATCGCGTCGCTACGTGGATCGATCTGGTCGTTCCTTATTGCGGATCCTATATGGAAGCGAACAAATGGGACAAGATCAAGCACGGCTATATCCATTTTTATCGGGATCAATGCCGTCCGGCCTATCTGTTCCAGGAGAAAAAACGGTTGAAGCACGCGGAGATGGAAGTTGCTCATTTGGATCTGTTTACAGAATATCTTCGAACCGGCAGGAATTTTTCTTCAGACGCGTTTCCGCAATTTGATTTCGGCGGCAAGGATCTTCAAAAGAAGTTCATTGAAGACTGGCTTGCCCGTCCGGAGACCCTTCCGATTTACGGATTTGCGGAAGGAAAAGACGCGCGCGGCGGATCGAACGTGAAGAACATTGTGCGCAATCTTGCGGTCAATCCGAAAGCGGACACGTTCGAAGCGCGCAGCTGGCCGTTTGCTTCCTCGAACAGCCATTGGAAATATCTTTACGAATATTCGCCTGCCGCGGTGATCGACGGTCAAGTCAAGGGCAAAAATATCCCGAGTTGGCGTCCGAACCGCAGGACGGATCTTTGGCTGAAGATCGATCTCGGAAGGGAAGCGGAAACCGACCGTGTTGTGATTCGCCTTATACTTGATCCCAAGAGCAAAAAGACATGGTCAAAAGCGAATCTGGAATTTTCCAATGGACACTGTGTCAAAATCGATCTGAAATATACGGAAGATCCGCAGGAATTTACATTCCCGAAAGAAAAGACGCGTTGGGTCAAATTAACCGGACTTCATGAAGATTTCCCGCTCTCCGATAATCGCATCGCCGAATTTGAAATCTGGGGAAAAGACGTGGAATAGTGATTAGTGTTTAGTGATTAGCGTGGGATCAGCGGCGGAGCCGCATACGGAGGGCGGTCGTCCCGGCCGCCCCGAGTGATGTGAATATCTTAAGGGCGTTGAGATTTTAAACCGCAGTTTTTATCGTCCCAGCAGTCCCACTGTTTTTTAACCGCAGATTTGTGCACGGATTTTTGAAACCACGGATGTTCACGGATATACACGGATGAGGGGACGATTTGTGATTAGCGGGGGATCAGCGGCGAAGCCGTATACGGAGGGCGGTCGTCCCGGCCGCCCCGAGTGATGTGAATATCTTAAGGGCGTTGAGATTCGATTACGGATAATCACAAACGAGCACGGCAATATATACCATAAAACGCAAATACAAATTAACCAGCAGAGGAGAACATCGTATATTTGCCCCGATTGGAGTAACCAATAAACGGCGCACCGATAGGGGATACCTTCAACAAAGAGTGCGACCAACGGGAGCGAGTCCTTGGCAATCGCGCGGCAGTGCGAACTGGGAGCGGCGCCTCGCCGCCGGCATTGCTCGTTCTTTCCCATTCAAATCATTAAAATTTTACAGGAAAATACGGGATTTACCGATGCGCACAATTTTTATTTTTGTTTTGCTTATAATTTCGAATCTGCTTTTTGCATCGGATTCGGGCCCGATTTTGGCCCGTGTGAAATTACTGAAAGATCCTGCCCGAATGACTTCAAATTGGCTCCTTGCCGAAATGGAAAAGGCAAAAGTGCGCCGATTATCCGAATATGAAAAACTCAAAACACCCGATCAGATCGCATGTTGGCAAAAGGACCGCAAAGAATTTTTTCTGCGTCAGCTCGGCCCCCTTTGGGAAAAGACGCCGCTCAATGCCCGGATCACTGGAACACTCAATAAAAGCAAATATCGTATTGAAAAGATTGTGTTCGAGAGCCTTCCGAATTTTTATATTACCGCGACGGTCTTTCTGCCGCCAGTTGATAAATATCCCCAGCCTCGTCCGGCCGTTCTCCATGTATGCGGACATTCTGAGAACGGCAAAGCAAGTGAAAGGTATCAACGTATTGCGATCCTTGGCGCGATGAACGGCCTGATCGTCCTTTCCATGGATCCGATCGAGCAGGGGGAACGAATCCAGCATCGCGATCAAGGCAAGCCGTATCAATCCTCTTCAAGACGGCATGATCTTCTCGGGCCCGATTGTATTCTGGTTGGACGAAATGCGGCGACTTACTTTATTTGGGATATGATGCGAGCTCTGGATTATCTGCAATCGCGACCGGATGTCGATCCGAATCGGCTCGGTGTTTTGGGGAACAGCGGAGGCGGAACCCAATCGTCTTATATTATGGCGCTTGATGATCGAATCCAGGCCGCTGCTCCCTGCTGTTATAATTGCAGTCTTTACGGGCAGCTGATTCGAACACTTGGACCGCAGGATATGGAACAGTGCATCTTTGGACAGGCCGAGTTCGGAATGGATCATCCTGATTATTCCATTATGCGGTGTCCGAAGCCGACTCTCTTGTGCTGCGCGACACAGGATTATTTTCCCATAGAGGATACATGGAACACTTTTCGACAGGCCAAGCGGATATATACCCGGCTTCATATGTCGAATCGAATGGAACTTGCAGAAATGGAAGGACCGCACGGCTACCATCCTGAATTAAGGGAAGCCGGTATTTCCTGGATGCTTCGCTGGCTTGATCATCGTGATATTGCGGTTCATGATGATCCCGGTATTTCGATTTTATCGAACGAAGAGATCCGATCGCTTCCAGAGCCGGGAATTGCCTCCTTGCCGCACGCAAGGAGAACACATGATTTTAATCGCGATCTTGCCCGGCAACATGAACGCACAAGACGCGATCAATGGAAAAAGATCACGGATCAGAAAGCGGCCGATCTCGTTCGCCGTACTGCGGGGATTCGGGCCATTTTCGATTTGCCTGTTCCTGTATGCCATTCTGTTCCCGGATCTTCGACGGAATTTGTTCTTGAAACAGATAAGGGCATTTTTCTCCCGATTCGATTCAATCGAATTCCAGTTCGAGGAGAAGAAATTCAGCTTTGTGTCTCTGATTCCGGAACATTATCCGTACGGAGCAATGATCCTGTAATTGAGCAGAACTGCAAATGCGTTGCAGTTGTCAATGTAAGAGCCTGCGGAGAGACAAAACCGGTCAAAATCAAATATCATTATGATGAAGCGGTTTTCGGACCGGAGGGGTATGAATACTCTCTTGCCTTTCTGCTGGGAAAAAGCATGATTGGAATGCGCGCAGAAGATTTGATTGAATCGGCCCGTTTTCTTAAATTGAAGTATCCCGGAAGTAAGATATCGCTTTACGCAAGGGAAAATATGAGAATTACGGCCCTGCATGCCGCGATTGCCGAACAAAAATTATTCGATTCTGTTGTAATGGAAGATCCGGAATCGATTGAAAAGTATCGTGATTATGTGGAAAAGTCGCCTGCTCCGGTTCCGATCGTCAATCTGATTCATGGTGTCCTGAAATACTACGATACCGATGATCTGTTGAGATTTATACAGAAATGATCATTCACAAATTGCAGTGTAAGACAGTGCTCTGGAAAGGGGTTGAAATTTTAAAAAACTCATTACGGTAAACCGTGGTAATGGGAGTTTATTTCTTTTAAAAATTCTACGTTTATTGGGGGCTCCGGCTTTGCCGTCGAAAAAAAACGGTGAAAAACCAGCATCGAACAGGCGGCACCATGCTTACCCCCATGCGCAAGCATGGGGTACAGACCACACGATCCAAGAGCCTCGGAGCGGCGACTCCGCCGCCGGGTGCCCGAGACGGGCACCATCCCAGCGCTCGGGTTTCAACTGTTTACAAAAATTCTTATTTTTCTCCGCTTCCCCCGTCTTCACAAAAAAACAAAAATTTTCAAAGATCCCATCCGTGGTTATCCGTGAATATCCGTGGTTTCAAAAAGGGACCGATGAGACGACCGGGACGAGCGCCCGCCGTATGCACCTGCACCGCTGATCCCCGCTCATCACTCATCACTAAAATCGGATTTTTTTCATTTTGCTCTTGACTTGCGTTTACGTTTTATTAAAATCATCTTTACAGTTTACAGGCGTGTATTTGGTCAAAAATCGAAGCCTTTTTCCCAATACTTATTCGAGGGAGACAACAATGGATCAGCCGCAAGTCAAAAAATCTCAGTGGTACTATCAAAAATCAGAAACCAAAAAACGAGTCGGACCTTTAACCGATCAGGAACTTAAACAGGCCGCACTGAACGGTCAGATCCTCCCTCATGATCTTTTATGGCGCGCCGGTATGCCGAAGGCGCTGCCCGCTGGAGGTCTGAAAGGTCTTTTTACCAGTCCGGTCAATCCTGCGAGTTTCCCTTCCGCTCCGAATACGAGCCATGCGGCCCCGTCTTCCCCGAAGCCGGAAGTCGTCAACGATCCGTCTCCGGAAGCCGATCAGGTGTCCGATCCGATACTCGATCCCTTTTCTTCTGAATCGCAAAGTCAACTCGATATGATGTCCCTTGCTCAAGGACTCGACAGCGATAATGTCTCCAAAGAGGTCATTCGGTTTGCGCAGCCCGAGCCGGAACAGCCTGATCCGAGCCGCGCCGAGTCCGTTCCGGGTCTCGAATCCGATCGGGAAGAACAGCTCTGGAACGAAGGGGTCATGGATGAATATCCGATCTGGTCCGGTCTCTGGAGAATTATCGATCAAATTACAGGAAGAAGCTTTACAGGCCGAATCGTGATCGGGATCATACTGGCCGCTCTTTCCGGTCTGATCTGCGGTGCGATCGACAGTATCAATCCCTTTGTCTATCTTTCGATTCTCTTCTTCTTTATCGCGGGCGGCGTGATCGGAATGGGCGTTTACGAGATCTTTCGCAGGACAGGAATTCACAGTCGGATATTGTCCGTGATCTGCGGTTTCTTTGTCGCCTGCATTACATTGTCTTTTACTTTTATCGGCGGAATGCTCTGCGATACCGCGTTGAGCCGTGTGAATTATACGCCGCTGGAAGCGATGTCGCCGACGAAGATCGTTCAGTATCTCAAAACAAGGAAAGATACGATGATCGTCAGCGGACGTTTCCGCTTAACAAAACCGGACCCGTACGGGAACGCTTTTCTTTTGTTCATACTATACGGAGGACTTTTTGCGATTATTATCGGAATGTCGTCCGCGCCGAACAAACTGAAAAGCGAGATCAATGCCGATCCCGAAGAAGCGGAACGGGTCCAGAGAATGATCCGCGCCGCAGGATCAGGCAGACTATACCGCGAATAGAAAGCTGCAAAATCTATTCTGGAAGCCAGATAATATCCAGATTGACGCCGGGCCGGCGGAGCAGATCCTTCTTCGTAAACCTTCTCCAGCGGCCGTTGGGTGTCTTTGGACCCCATGTTTCTTTCCGCTTCGAAAGATCATGCGAATGATAGCATCGCTGAAATTTCTCAAGCTCTTTCGCGTCCTTTTTCTGCTGCGAATCCTCCTTGACATCAGATTTGATCCCCGTCCGGCAATCGTAAATCCAGGTATCAGAAGGCTTGCCCATCCAGTTGAAAAAGATCACATTCATCCGAAGTTTATCGTCCGGACAGAATGGACAATCGATTACCGGGAGCCGTAAAATGGTGTGAAGATTGTACTCATCAAAGAACTCCCTTCTTACCGTTTCAAACGGTCCGCCTTCCGAAAGAACTTGATCCGGTACAAGAATGGCCGCTTGCTCATCGAGTTCGACCGCCATCATAAAGCTCTGCAAGAAGCCCAATATCTTGCTCTCCGATGGAATGTACGATTCTTTGAACTGGTTTATCCTCCTTACAGGACGTTGATAAATGAGATCATCGCCTTTCAGATTGTCCGGTTCTTGAAATTCATGCTGCCGTGTCAAAAAGCCCCGGCATAAATCCGGACAGGGATTGCAAAGCGCTCTTTGAAACATGAGAGAATACTGGATCTCCGGATCAAGTACGGAAAACGTTTCCTTTTTGATTTCCTTGGCCTCTTCCTCGGTAATCTTGAAAATACGGGCAATTTCTTCCTGCGTGTACAATTCCCCGTCAACAGCACCGAAGTGCAAATTGAGAATTTCCCTCGCATCATGATCAAGCGAAGATAATTTCTTCTTCAGAAATTGTCTCTGATGACAGTGCAGATCTTCTTTGCAAAACTGATCCTGTTTCTTTTTGCCGAGCTTTTTAATTTCTTTCCACTCTTCAGAATTCTGTATCTTTTGAGTGAATTTCAATCTTTTGACATCAGACTTAATGAAAGTCAGCCAGTTTAAATTCGCAAGAAACATTCCGGACCCCAGCGCGCCCATTCCGCATACCTCGCGATGGCCAAGAAGATCCAGCACAAACACATTTTCGATTCTTTTTTTGGACATGATTTTTTCCTTTCGTAAAAACAGCCCATTGGAAATATTGAATTGGCCGTCTTACCATGTCATTTGGATCCGTTTCCGAACTAATGACGACAGCCATACAGTAAGTGAATATCAGTTGAAACCATGAACAAACATGGGTAAATACAAACAGGTCTTTCCGCAGATCAAATAATGATCGG
Organism: Planctomycetia bacterium; assembly: GCA_030539035.1. Taxonomy (GTDB): domain Bacteria; phylum Planctomycetota; class Planctomycetia; order Pirellulales; family Thermoguttaceae; genus JAUNBG01. Next base: position 1,890 of record JAUNSU010000115.1, on the reverse strand, counting down.
AGAGGTTCATCGCGATTCAGAGGGCGATGTTGACAATATAAACAATGATAGGATATTTGTGAAAACGAACTCTCACAAAATATCCGGGGAAAGGGTTAATGGAACACAGACTCGGACAGATCCTGAAATTGACCATCCTGATTTGAACGATTAGGGAAACAATTTTTGCGAAATGATTCAATCATTCGCTCTTTTTCTCATGTCTGTTTGTATAATATCATAATCATTCAGAGGACGTCAAGTAATTATCTTCCTTTTTTTAAAATTTTTTGAAAATAATTTTTTAGCCTTGAACTGGACCACAAAATTTAAAAAAATCAAAAATTGTGCAAGAAAATTTGCGAAAAAAGCGGAGGGTCCGGGAGCAATTTTTGCCGTTGCATACGCAACACGAGATAAGCGGATAATATGAAAAGTGATGGGACGGTCTATATTTACATATTTGTTTTGTCCAATAAAATAAGTAAAATACAGCAGGAAATAACGAGTTTTAGAGTTTTGAAAAATAACCCCCTTGATTTTTTAGTTCTGACGGTAATAATGAGAATAGAGAAGTTGCGGTTGTTGTTAGCAGTTCGCCTATAATCAATCAGGTGCGATATGAATAAACTCAAAATATATTTGGATACTTGCGTTATCTTCAAAAAAACAGCAAAATCAGCAAAACGAACCTGTCAATGTGTGAAATAAGCCTGGCGGTATTTCAGTATTCCCGTATGCAGCACTGAGAGAAGTTTCTTGATGAATTTGACATGGAATGAAACGGCGGCATATAAAACAATAATCAGACCGGACACGTACCGGACTTGCCGTTTCTGATCCTGTTTATCTGCCATGCTGTCATACATGACAATGAAAAGGAAAAAGTATATGAAAATATTATGCCTGGCTGATATTCACGGAAGTAATACGGTTTTTTCCGAATTACTCAATCTCGAAGCCGTTTATGATGCAGTCTTTATCGCCGGAGATATACTGATTCCCCATCAGGAAAAATCTCTTGCGCCCCTTTTAGTAAAAGTACAGAAACATCTTCAAGTGCCTATTTATTTGACTCCGGGTAATCATGATTATTGGAAAAAATCTCTTTGGGCACCTTATAAACAAATATCCCCTTTGATTGATGAAACCGTTGAAATCAGAAACGGCTGGAAAGTGTTTTTTACGCCTTGGTCAACACCTTTTGGTAATTGGAACTGGATGCGTCCCGACAAACATTTTCAGGAAGATTTTATATACACGATTCCCGATGATGTCAAAATAATCGTTTCCCATGGTCCGGCTTTTGGTTTTATTGATTTGGTGAGATTCCAGCATGTCGGGTCTGTTGACCTGCTGAATACTATTAAACGACTCCCTCATTTGCAGTACGTTTTAACCGGTCATATTCATGGCTGGGAATATGACAGTATAAAGGAAGGGAATATTCTCTTTCAGAATATCTCTTGTGTTAATGAAGATTATCTTTATAAGGGGCAATTCATCACATTGGAGTTGCCTGATTGATTACAGATTCAACCGAGGCTCCAGCTCCAAGTAATAAAGAGTGCGGTGCACCAAAATTTGTTTCAGTGAACGCAGAAACTCATCAAAGCATAGGATTTTCATTAATTTTTTGTATTCCGTCTATTTGTTATGCTTTACAACCGTTAGTATTCACAATGATTTATAGGAAAGCCTTTCGTTATATTGCAAAAAGGTTCATTTTTGTCAGTCTTTCAGGTTTGTTGTATAAAAGGACTCAAACAGCCTCCCCACATACTTCCCGTTGGTACTGTCCACCGGGTGCATGAACAGGACATGGTTGGCTTCCCAAGTCTCTTTGGATTGGCCTTGGGACTTCAGGTCCTGATACGGAGTCACCGAAAGAATGAAACTGGTCAGGGTGAC
>JAUNSU010000114.1 GCA_030539035.1 Planctomycetia bacterium | reverse complement strand
CGTTTTTGTCCTATTTCTTTCAAGTTTTACCCATAGTTCGTGTCAGAGAGCCAAAGATTATGATAAGTGTCGCCTACACAGCCAAGATAACTTGAACGAATCGATGAACTGAAAAAGGAAGGTTCCGACGAAAGCGGATCGGAGGGACAAGCCAAATAGGGAATCGATCCGCGCCAAAGATATTCGCCTCCTACTGTCGTATGTCCCCATATGCACGTAGTAACGCCTGCGGAAGTTGTCCCGGACGCATACAGATCCCAACGGGCCTGTTGTTCACAAAATGGAAGAAGCGATACAAAAAAGGTTGCGACGACATAATCCTGATCGCTTCCGGAGCCGTTTCTGTTGTTCCCAATTCGTGTCGGCGGAAAACAGCTGTGCACATCATGATAATTATGCAGTCCGATTCCGAGTTGCTTGAGATTGTTTGTGCATTGCATCCGGCGAGCCGCTTCCCGTGCCGCCTGAACCGCAGGGAGTAAAAGCCCGATCAGAATCCCGATGATCGCGATCACGACTAAAAGCTCAACGAGCGTAAACCCTTTTTTCTTTGTCATTTTCTTTTTCCTTTCATCGAAATATTTCTTTGGAGGAGAGGGGACGTCTGAAAATCAAAAATTCTTCCATCGCGCCGTTCAAATTGCGCGCATTTCTTTGCACATCATTACTTTCATAATTACCGATTGTCCCGCCCTTGAATTTTAACGGGACCGCGTTTGTCCAATCCTTTTTTGCGATTTCCTGTCCATCCGCGTACATCGATACGGTTTTTTTCTCACTGTCCAGAACAACAGCCAAAGTGATCCAGGTTCCCAATGTTGACCGATTATAAACAGCTGGTGAATAGAACTCTTCTCTGCTGATTTTTCCCGACAGATCTCCTTTGGGATTTTGATGAGTGATCTGAAGCTGAAGCCGTCCGTCTTTGAGAATCTGCCATAAAAGATTTCCTTCTCCTGCTGCAAAGCCGCCGGAACAGAAAAGCACGTTCGTTTGATTCTGAAAATGATCGATGCGGACCGAGGTCATCAATGTCAAGCTCGAACAGGATCCCTGCTGCTCCCAAAAAAGACGATCCGTACGTCTGTTGAAAGCAATCGATCGTGTCTGCTGAAAACGTCCTTGACTTTCACGGCATCCGCGAATTTGACCGGACTCAATTTTTCCGATCCCTTCCCGCAAATCCCAATGGAGCATCAGTGAGGAATCCCGCAGGATCGAAGCCTGTTTGAGCTTGATCGATTCAAGCATTCGCGTTTCACTTTGATTCAAAATGGTTCGGAATTTGTTCGTGTCCATATATCGTTCCGGCTGCGCGATCTGTTCAGATGCCGCGTGAAGATGATCAATCGTATACGCCTTTCCTTTATTGAGCGGAACCGGGCTCTTATTCGGAGGAACAAAATCAACTTTTCCCTTGATCACATCCACCCTTGCCTTCTTCTGATCGACTTCGAGGAAAAACGCTGTTCCCCGATCGATCACGGATGCGTAGGGAGTCGATACTTCAAAACCGGCCGCGGACGACGGGACCAGCGCACTCACTCGTCCTTCGGAACAGAAGGTTTGAGCAGAATCCTTGATCGCGAATTCCAATGGACCTTCAAGGATCAGTTCGACGCCATTCTCAAATTTCAATCGAACAAGACCGCTCTTGAGTGATATATTACTCCGTTCAACGCCTTGTCCATTCTTGTAAGACATTTGTCCTTCACGCCAAACAGGATCAACTGTTTCGACGACCCTTGCGATCGGACAATAGGGAATTTCCCCGCTTTGCTGATGATTCCAGAATATCCAGCCGAATAAAAGCAGAACGATCAAGAGAATTCCGCTTGCAAGCAGGAAAAATTTTCTTCTGCGGGATCGTCTGTTCCTTTCCGGACGAACATTGGAACGATCTTCCTGATCCCCTGTCCAATAAAAAGATCCGTCGGTATTCTTCTCGATCGGATTCTGGACCCGGAGCGGAACATTCGTTCGCGGATCCTGATTATTAAGAAATGGCAGGTTTTCTTCCTGATGTGTTTCTTCCCAAACAGAAATCTCTTTCGTCTTTATTTTTGAAGAAATAAATGTTTCTTTCTGATTTGGACCGTCAAAATTTTCCAATAAAACAAGATGGGATAAAACGCTTCCGACAAGATGGCGTTCGATCTGAGGATCGGTTTCCATCAAAAAATGGAGATAATCGGCCTCTTCTTTCGACAGCGTCCCATCGATATACTTGCCGGCGAGCTGCGAAACCGATTTGGGGGCAGAATCAGACATCAGGGACCTCCGTTTTCAGAAAATTCTCGATACAGTTGCGCAGAACAATTCGGATCCGATCGATTTGTGAATAAAGTGTATTGAGATTCTGCTCCTGTTCGGCAGCGATTCGGGTCAATTTGATCTTTTGAACATAATGGAGATCGAGAAGTCGACGGCTTCTTTCGGTCAGTTTTTTCAAACAGACGGACAGAGCGGAAAGTTGATCATCCAAATCGCAAGGGTCCATATTTACTTCCCGGCTTTCCAGACGCTGTTCGATTCGTTCGGCAATTTTGCGAAGGTGTTCCGGAGTCGATCGGAGGTGTTGCTGCCAATACTTTCCCGCGATATCTTTGGTTAATTTACGAAGAATAGGGCGAGGATCCCGATTTACGTCCCATCTTTCCGCTTGCTGCACAAAATTCAGATAGACATCATTAACGATATCATCCGTCAATACAGGATCCGGAGCCTTCAATATTGCGATATACCGAACAAAGGACCAATGCTTTAGAAAGGTCTCGTTTGCCCAGATCAAAGATTCTTTTGATACGGTCTCTTTAACCATTTTTATCCCCTTTTTTGCCTCTCATTTTATACAATCTCCATGAGATATCAAATCCTTGCAAGAATTTTTCCAAAAAAGAGCAAAATATTTTATCCCAGCCTGCGGGACAGGCCCTGATCTGCGAAAAGAGTGCAGTTAAAAAATGAGATGAGACAACTGAGACAGCTGGGATTATAGAATCTTCGGTTAAAACGCCCCGGATTATGGGGGTTTGGCTTTTTTAAAGAACTCACCGTCGTTGCCGTTGGAACACTAAGGACTAATCAAAAGGCCCATCCGCGGTTTTGGAACAGGCCCTCGATTGCCATTAGGCTCCAAGAGAGCGGCGATCTGCGGTACGGGTCAAAAATTCTTCGACCATATCGTCTACCGGATCGTACTGCGGAGTCTCTTCCGTAATCGGATCCTTCTTCTCTTTTTTCGATTCCTCTTCCAAAAGAAGAACAACGTAATCAACATAATCGGACGATGGAAGCGGCGATTCCGATACGGTCTGCGGAACAGGAGTATCTATGATCTCCGTTCCCGCAAGAAGATCTTCGTTGAATACCGTAATGATCGGCAACTCGGAGGCGGAGGAACTGCTTTTATCCATCTCCAAAGGATTAAGTGGAGTCTCTACAATATAAAAACTGTCTCTTTCAAAATTACGCCCTTTATTATAAGTATTAAAGAAGAGTGTAAGATCAGATATATTAACAGATCCATCATTATTGAAATCACAAAATATATAAGGACCAGACAGATCTGCCGATGATCGATTATAAAAACTGTTAAAAGTTGTAAAATCCTGTAAATTTATACTCCCATCGTCATTCAAATCCATTACCACCGGATAGAGTTTCAGGTTTTCGGAATTGATATTCGCATCGGCAAGGGCAACGGATCCCTGTCCGTTGATCAGGCCGAGATCATTGATCAGGCTCATTCCGGCATTCACGGAGAAGCCGTTATCCCCAACCGAAGTAAACTCGGTAAAGGCCGTAAGATCAACTCCGCCAAGCGGTGTAAACCGTACTCGGCCGATCAGTGCGTCATCGCTGTCGCCAACTCCGGTTGCATCTGAATTTAATGTTCCGGCAACGGTTACCGTTTTGAACCCGTTGGAGTCTGCCGCGGAAGAACTTACAGTGATCGTATATCCGGTTTGTGCGAATGTTTGATCGGCAGCAACTTCAAAGTAATTGGAATTATACTTGATCTGGATCGAGAAAGATTCGATCGCACCGCCGCCGTTATTATTTCCCCAGAGATCGAACCAGAAGTTGGACCATTCATCAATCCAGGTTCGCTTTGAAGTCAATGCTGTATCATAATCTGCGGAAGCAACTTGGCTCAGACTCTGGCAAAGAACCGAGATCTGTCCGGAAGCTCCGCTCGATTTCGCGCTGTTCTGCCATATTGTGATCTTCTTCCCACGGGCAATCACGACATCATTCGAATAATCTCCGCCGGCATAGCGGCCAACAGATACTGCGGAAGGATCAAATGTGCCCGGATCTTCTGAAAAAGCAGACCCGACATACGTTTCATATCCGGTTGTTGCATCCGCATCTGCGAGCCAGGTCAGAATTTTCGTTCCATTGGATCCGGTTGCCGTACACATGATATCCATTTTAGCGTCCTGATCGACGTATCCGAAATAAAGACCGGAAAGAACCGATCCGCTTTCAATTTCGGTTGCGATATTTGTCGAACTTTCGGCGATGGTACCGGCGGTATTTTTCAAATACCCGAGTTTGGATCCATTTGCGGCCGTTGAAGAATAGAGGTAAAGAAGATCGTTTGTCTTGTCTCCGTCAATATCTCCGATCTGGAAGGAGATTGTATCGCCGGACACAGCTCCAGAGGAAACAATAATTCTTTCTTCAAGACCTGTTGTTGTATTAAAAGATCCGACATTATTTTCGGCATTATTTTTGAGTATAGCTATGGAAGCCTTGCCGCCGCTGATATTCGCACCAAGGATAAGATCATCGTAACCGGTTCCGTACAGACTGTCCGCGCCAAGAGTCTTAAAACTCTTTCCTGTAAACGTCAAGGTAACTTCTTTGTCTTTGCCAGCAGCAGGAGTAAACAGGTTCACACAGGAATTCGTTGTTTCTCCGCCGATACCGAACAGGGCCGCAACGGAAAGTTGATCTGTGGAAAGAAAATGTCCAACCGTAATATCATAAATTTCGCTTGCAACTCCGCCTGCTTCGGGAGAACAGGTCAAAGTCCGTGTAGAGATGAAACTAATGCTTCCGTCAGTAACGGATTGGGTAAACACAAAGAGACTTGTGGTATCCGTCTTTAAAACGAGATCGATTTTTCCATCGCCATCCATATCGGCGAAGACTGCCTTTTGAACAGTTGCCCCCCTCAAAGCGTCCTTCAAAGAAATCTCACTCCACTTATCATTACCTCCGGCGTCTTTATAGCAGATCCATACAGAACTGCTTCCAACCATGAGAAGATCGTTCACGCCATCGGCTCCGGCATTACCGTCTGGGCCGACTAAATCAAGGATCACGGAACTGACAATCTGAGGGGAAACAACCGTCGGTGTCCCCCAGCTTTCAAAGCCGGCAACAGGCAATTCGGACGAAGAATCACTGGCCGCCGCTTTTTGAATGGAAACAGAACCATCGGAAACAACAATATCCGGAAGTGAATCACCATTAAGATCTCCAACCGCAACGGCGGCCGAGTTCGAGAAGGAAACCCCGGTATAGGTGATCGTGCCGGCACTGCAAACGATACTGGTCCCGCTTACAGAAAGTTTGGCAATCGCAACTTGATTCAGCTCTCCGCCGAAATAAATCAAATTATCATTGGCAGCAATACTCGCCTGAGAAAGCCAGTCAACAGTAAAATCACGATACGTACTGCCTTCACTCCAAGTCCAATCGCAAGACGTTCTATCGGAAATCGAAACAAAAGAAAGCCCGTTCTCAAAAGTACGTACCGCATAATCGGAACTGGCAGTCCCATTATACAGGGTAACAATGTTAAGAAGCGTACTGTTGATGCCGGATTCTGATTTAAGCTGAGATTCAAATCCAAATTCTCCGCTCGCCCAGACAAATTTTGAAAGCTTAAGGCGTTCTTCTCCCCCTGAAGTAATATCCATAATTTCTGTCTGGACGATCAATGACTTCGCAGATTGAGACCATTTTGCGGTCAGCCCCATTACTGTTAAGTTATTTGAATAGGCAATTTTAAAAGATCCATTCTTGTATTTAGTGTATTTTCCGTTATTTTCCTGATAGATCTGATAATTAACAGTAATATTACCTGTCGTTATGATTTGATCTGTTGTTTTCAGGACGATCAGATCATCTGCATACCCATCCCCGTCCGCATCTATAAAGGTCATTCCGATACCCGAATCGGAATAACCAAACCCGGAATCATCGAAAGTTGTTTGTTCAACACTGACAGACCCCGATTCTCCAGGAATATAATAGGAGATGGTATCTTTGGAAACATCGGAATTAGGTATACCCGCAAAATCGACAGTAATAATATTTTGGCCGACAATCTGGACCATTTCAGGAGCTGTTTCGAACTTATACGGATTTCCGGAATCTTCCGCAGCACTGGAGTATTCGATTGAAGAAGGAGGGTTGAATCCAGTCCAATCGGCGGCCAAAAGCTGCCTTTCTTCAAGAGGCTCCAGACGCAGCGGACGAGGACCGCCATTTCGATTGGATCGTACAGGATTTGTCCCAAAAATATGTTGAAACAGGTTCTTCTTCATGAATCGTACCCTTACTCGCTGGGAATTTACTCAAAATCAATCGATACTCCGAAATTTGCAGATTTCCACAGTACAATATTATATGGAATTAGTTCTCTTCAGACCAGAGAAGATTCCCGAAAAGCACCAAAAAGGTCAATTTTTCGAAAAAAACCTCTAAATTCCAAGAAAAATAATGCATAATATAGACAATATCGGTAATTTACATAATTTTATTTACAAAATTATGAAAAAGATCTCTTAGATTCATGTTGCCGCTAAGCCCTTTTTGTGTTGTGAAAATATTGCAATAGGATCTCCTTTCCATTATAATAATGTTTTGTTTTTTCCGAACAGTCTCCATTTTTTCGAGATTCATAAAGGATCCCGAAGCATTTTTATAAAGAAGGAAAGACGCATGAAAAACGTAAAATACGGGCTATTCATTACCATTCTCCTTTCCGCCGCAATGATCTTTGCCCAGGAAGCGCGGCTGGATGGACAGGGAAAGTTCTTTCGATCCACGCCGGAATCGCAGGGGATCTCTTCCCGAACCATTGCCAAGATGATCCGGAAAATGGATCAAGAAGTCGATACCATGAACAGTATTATGATTCTGCGGCATGGAAAAGTGATCGCGGAAGCTTGGTGGGCTCCTTATCTTCCGGAAACACCGCACGCGATGTTCTCGGTCAGCAAGAGCTTTACTTCCACCGGAGCCGGATTCGCTGTCGCCGATGGAAAGCTCAATATCGATTCCAAAGTGATCGATTATTTTCCCGATCAGCTGCCGAAAAAGATCTCCGATAATCTGAAGAAAATGAAGGTCCGCGATCTGCTCACCATGTCGTGCGGACACGAAAAGGAAGCGCCGGCCAGTCTGTTCGAAATGAATCGCTGCCCGGAAGATGTCGCGAAAATCCCGGAAGATTGGGCGGCCCGATTCCTTGCGAATCCGGTTCCCTTTGAGCCGGGAACCAATTTCCGGTACAATTCTCTTGGAACATACATGGTCGGAGTGATCATTCAAAAGGCGACTGGCGAAAAGCTGCCCGACTATCTTAAACGAAAACTGTTCGATCCTCTTCAGATCCGAACTCCTTATTGGGAAACGTCCCCGCAGGGCATTGTCAAAGGGGGATCCGGTCTTTTCCTTCGAACAGAAGATATGGCAAAGCTCGGGCAACTCTATCTGCAAAAAGGAAAATGGAACGGAAAAAATCTCCTTCCGGCCAAATGGATCGAAATGGCGTCTTCCAAGCAGATCTCGAACAAGGGCAATTCCAATCCCGACTGGAGTGCTGGATACGGATTTCAATTCTGGTGCTGTCAGCACAACAGTTTTCGGGCCGACGGGGCGTTTTGCCAGTTTATCGTGGTTGTTCCTGAAAAAAATCTTGTGATCGCTTCGACCGCCGATTACGATAATTATCAGCAGATTTTGAATTATTATTGGGACATATTGCTTCCATCGATCAAGGATCAGCCCTTGCCTGAAGATCCGGACGCGCAGACCGCTCTTAAAACGGTGAAGATCAAACTTCTTGCCCGGGAAGGGAAGACCGGCAGTATTGTCCGATTTGATCCGACGATCCAAAGTAAAATTCTCGGCGCGAAAAGGAAGTATATGATCTATTATCCCTCCGGCTATATTACCTCGGGCGATACTTATCCGGTAATTTATCTTTTCGGAGTCAACAACGATCAGATCAAGCCTTTCTGGAACGATCTTAAAAAGGGCGCGGATCAATGGTTTAAAGATCACCCGTTGTCCAAAGCGATTGTCGTAATGCCGGACGATCTGAAAGATCCTGCCGGTACGAAAGGAAAAAATTTGTGTTCCGATTACATTCAAAAGGAACTTGTTCCTCATGTCGAGCAGGCCTGGCGCGGAAAATCGGGCAAGGAAAACCGATCTGCGATCTTTTTGGGAACAAGCGGCGAATCGATTGATCCGGCAATCTTTCGAGCTTCTTATTCTCTTAAAGATCTGAAGGACCTTCCGAAAGCAATCGAATCAGTTCAATAAAAACGGGAGTAAACGAATGGGAAAAATGACACGGATCAGTATCTCGGTTGATGAGGATCTTCTTAAAAACTTTGATGCTTTTGTTGCGGAGCGGAATTTTCCGACCCGATCGGAAGCGATGAAGAATATCATGCGCGACGCACTGATCCAGGAGGAGTGGACCAAAGGAGATTTTGTCGCGGGCAATATTTCGCTGGTCTACGATCATCACAAGCCGGGCATTGTTCAAAAGCTGCTGGATTCTCAGCATGATTTTTGTGAAGAGATCGTATGTTCCCAGCATGTCCATCTGGACCATTTTAATTGTATGGAGATTATTGTTCTGCGCGGAAAAGGCCATCGGATCCGTGAGATCCTCAATCGCCTCCGGCAGATCAAGGGTCTGAAAAACATCGTCCTTACCATGAGCGGAGTCGATTATTAGAAACAGTTTCATAACACAAAAAAATTGCGAGTGCGCTCCAAACAGAGAGGGATACTTTGACAGCAACAGCCGTGGACAACTTGAAAATGTTTTCTTAAAGCAGGTCCGTGATGTCTGTATGGACAAAAAATGCTGTTGCAGTACTTGATTTTCGTAATGTTCATAAGACGCAATTACACTTTCCTTGTGTCGTATTGCATGAAAGAATATCACTGGAACCATGAAGAATTTCGTGTGTCTCAAGACAAAGACCGATCTCAAGGTCCGGACGAATCTGTTTTGCCTTAAGAACAAGATGTTCGTAGGCTTTCACTCGAAGATCAAGCGGATAGCGAATTCTTCCGTCATCCTCTTTTAAATGAGAACGAATCATATTGACTGTAATGACATTGTTTTTTCCCAGTTTTTGATTTTGCAGTCCAAGTGCCGTTGTGTAGGAACAGATACAGCCAATGGTCAAACGGACAATCGGAATCCTGTCAAGTAAATGTTCAATAAAAGCGGCATAAAGGTCGGGCCAATTGTCCACAGGAATGATCGACATGAGAACAGCCCGAACCGGATAGCCTTTTGCGGCACATTGTTTCATCGCTTCCATTCGTGCTGAAACGGACGGGGTATTGGGCTCGTAAACAGCAGATATTTCAGGCGGGCTCAATGTCCAGGAAAGGATCGTCTTTCCGTTGTGATCCAGCGGAAGAAGATTTTGAACATCGGACGATTTCGTCAGAATAATCTGCCGGGCATACTGTTCGTGAGCGAAAAACGGAATCGTTTGAAGTGAATAGCCCGACAGCGGATCGAGAGCCAATCCGTCCTGGAGTTTTCCATGATAGAAAGAGGTTTCACAGCCATTTGAGTTTGCCTGTCTATGAATTTTTCTCAGCACTTCATCGACATTCAAAAACATCTTGACACCGGGAGCAAAATGAACACCGGGCGTTCCGGCAAGGTAACAGTAAGTACAGCCATAAGGGCAAAAGCCATACAGCGAAAAATGCCAGTAGTTTGGACAGGTATTTCCTTCTTCGCAGCTGTATCGCACTGAACTGTTATGTTCCGAAAAAACCAGGGTCTGTTTACCGCGATTATGTAAAGCCAGACTGGCTGGGATATTCTTGTCGGGATCATTCTTGCAGCCAAGCAGACTTGCCTGATTATGCGGTGTCGTCCATGCCTGAACAATTTCGGCCTGTGGATAAAGTGCGATTATTTTTTGTATCAGGTTTTCTTCCGAAAAATATTTCTCACTTCCTTTGGCCAGAACAATTCGTCCGGGCTCAAAGCATTCCGCTTTGCGAGGCTCATATTCTTCAATTTCATGTAATAAAGATGGCATCTTTTTGATTTAACAAAAGCAGCTGGTGTTGATTATTTTTTCAATAACACGAAAAGAAAGTCTTGATCTGAACATTTCTTTCATTTCTTTTGTTGAATATTATATCATTTTTTTCGAAAAAGCAGAGAGCAGATATGAAAAAAGAAATCAGATATGTGCAAAAATTATTTTGACGGATATTTCCAAATCCGAAACCGGGGATACCCGGTCTGAAAATGTCTTGAAAATCAGGACTTAGTTGAAACGGAATTTGTTTCGCTTTCGAGCCATTGTATTATTTTCGTTTTGGAATAGAGGAATCGACGGCCCAGACGTTTATGGGGGAATGCGTCCGTTTTTGGAACGAGTTTTAACGGTCTTAATAGAGAGTCCAAAAAATCGGGCGGTCTCTTCGCTTGACATAACTTCGGGATAATCAGTCACTTACGTAACATTCTTTTTATGACTTCGCATAATATCAACTTCTGAAATTTTGTTTTATTATGAGCGGCTTTTTGATTATTGATGGTAAAGGTTTTACCGGAACGTACGGATTCCGACTTCATCGCGTAGGACTTCATTGTCGTAAAGTGTAACGTATTTTGTCATAAAGTTCAAAAAGTTCCGTCCATTTGTTTATGTTTAAAAGTCGGATCACAATGCGTCTCTCGCTCTTGATGACTTGGACCGGAATCATAATCATTGTCTGAAGGAATGTCGGAAACTCCAGAGTCGAATTCTGTCTGTATGCTTGTACTCAACGCCTTAAAAGCATCATAGAAACTTCAGAATCTCTGAACCGTGAATTGATGATAGAGGACTTTAGTGCTCAACGCCTTAACGGCATCATAGAAACTTCAGGGGGAGCTTCCAGCGATTCACGCGGCCCGTGATCAGATGTGCTCAACGCCTTAACGGCATCATAGAAACTTCAGCGGGTCGCTCTGATTGTAATGGGCTTCCCATAATTGCCGGTGCTCAACGCCTTAACGGCATCATAGAAACTTCAGGACGATCTAATCGAGATCCGAGGAGCAATAACAGATGTGCTCAACGCCTTAACGGCATCATAGAAACTTCAAACGATAAGACGGTCGCGGCGCTTGCGAAAAAAGAGGGGTGCTCAACGCCTTAACGGCATCATAGAAACTTCAGCATCTTGAACATCATCTTGAACATGTGCTCAACGCCTTAACGGCATCATAGAAACTTCAGACTCGCGCTCAAGGTTGCGACGTTCCGCGCTGCCGAGTGCTCAACGCCTTAACGGCATCATAGAAACTTCAGTTCTACAAAGCAAAGTATGCTTTCCTTGAAGAGTAGTGCTCAACGCCTTAACGGCATCATAGAAACTTCAGAAAAAATCGAAACGCGAGTCAACGGGCTGATCGACAGGTGCTCAACGCCTTAACGGCATCATAGAAACTTCAGAACGATCAGGAATAGGCTTAGGAGGGAATCGAACCCCGTGCTCAACGCCTTAACGGCATCATAGAAACTTCAGTTGGGTAACATATATCAGGAAAATCTTGATTAAGTTCAAGTGCTCAACGCCTTAACGGCATCATAGAAACTTCAGAATTCTGCCCTGTCGAGGGGGTCCCGGGGGCACACGTGCTCAACGCCTTAACGGCATCATAGAAACTTCAGGAGATCAGATCGTCTAACGTAAGGGTCTCGAGCGAGTGTGCTCAACGCCTTAACGGCATCATAGAAACTTCAGGAAGAAAAACATCTTCTTTTTCCATCTTCATAAACAGTGCTCAACGCCTTAACGGCATCATAGAAACTTCAGGACGGAACGACTTACACAACAAGCGAATGGGGAGAATCTGTGCTCAACGCCTTAACGGCATCATAGAAACTTCAGAATCTCGTCCAATCTGCAAATAATAGCAGATGAACTGTGCTCAACGCCTTAACGGCATCATAGAAACTTCAGACGACACGGATCATTGCGGAATCGGAATAGCATTGTGCTCAACGCCTTAACGGCATCATAGAAACTTCAGTCTTGATTTGGGGCTGGATCTCAAAGTACCGAATTTGTGCTCAACGCCTTAACGGCATCATAGAAACTTCAGGGATCAGCCTCTGCGTAATGATCTTGCCACAATTGCCGGTGCTCAACGCCTTAACGGCATCATAGAAACTTCAGATTTGCGCGTCCGCGGCCGTCCGGATTTCGATGAGATGTGCTCAACGCCTTAACGGCATCATAGAAACTTCAGCTAATACATATTGTATCATATGTTTCATCATGAATAGTGCTCAACGCCTTAACGGCATCATAGAAACTTCAGT
>JAUNSU010000113.1 GCA_030539035.1 Planctomycetia bacterium | reverse complement strand
AAAACATTGGTTTTTCAAAGGAACATCCGTGGTTATCTGTGAACATCCGTGGTTTCAAAAAGGAGGCTGGGACTACTGAGACGACATGGACGACTGGGACCATAAAATCTACGGTTTCAGACCGGCCTCCGATTCGTCAAAAGACCCTCTGCGTAAATCTGCGTGTTCCTCTGCGGTTCTTTTTGCACTGCGCTTGCAGCGCGCTGTTGTTGGTGGTTCGTTGCCCCGGGGAAATACTGTCAATGAAGAGAGCGACCAACGGGAACGGGTCTTCGGCAACCGCGCGGAAGCACGTACTGGGAGCGGCACCTCGCCGCCCGGGCTGGAAGGCATTGGGCTTTCAGCCCGCAGGATTTGGGCGCAATATCGAAAACAGATTATTGGTATTTGGCCGAAAGACCAGCATCGAAGATGCGGTACCATGCATAACCCCATACGCAAACATGGGGTATAGACCTTGTAAAAAAAGACAAGTTTCCGGGAGCCGGACGCTCCCAATAATTCACTATTCTATTCGTCCGAACCCTTTATTTCTTCTTCGATGCAACACGGACTTTCGCGCGCGCCTTGTTCAGTGCCGATTCTTTCTCGCTTCTCTGCGCTTCGCCCTTCGCCGGACGTTTGCGAACTTCTTCCAATTCACTCTGCGCTTTCGCCGAATCAAGATTCTTGACCGGAACCGCTTTCTGCGTCAAAATCGATACAATATCGTTCTGGACTTCCGCGAATCCCCCTTCAATATACCAGGATTCCAAAGATTCGCCCGCCGATTTGATCCGAAGTTCACCCGCCCCGATCCGGCCGATCACCGGCGTGTGCATCGGAGCTACACCGTATTCACCATCGTACAAAGGAAGTACGACCATATCCGCTTCCTGATCCAATACCGTTTTTTCCGGCGTTACTACGATACATTTCATATTGCGATCCTCGATGGAGAATAAAATTCAAATCCGATAAACCAACTCAAACTGTAAAAAATTTTTTTGTTTGAAACCACGGATGACACGGATAAACACGGATGAAATCCCTATAAGATTCAGGACTGATATTTTTGATGAAAACGTGTTTTTACCAAAAAATGATCCGTGAAATTTGTGGTTCCAAAATCGGTTATTTACTGCATGAGTAACCAAAATTCTAAAACGGAAGACGGGAATCGGATGGTTCCCGTCTGTCTTAAAGAAACGATCTTACTTTTTCTTCGCTTCCGCGGCAAGCCGTTCGGCCTGTTCCGCCGCTTGCTCAACCGATCCGACATACATGAACGCCTGTTCGGGAAGATGATCCCATTTTCCTTCGGCGATTTCTTCGAACGATCGAATGGTATCTTCCAGCGGAGTGATTTCGCCCGGCTTTCCGGTGAATACTTCGGCGACAAGGAACGGCTGAGAGAGGAATCGTTCCATACGACGAGCGCGATGGACCGTTAATTTGTCCTCTTCGGAAAGTTCATCGACACCGAGAATGGCGATAATATCCTGAAGTTCCCGATATTTCTGAAGCGTCTGCTGAACCCGGCGCGCACATTTGTAATGCCGTTCTCCGACATACTGCGGGTCAAGAACCCGGCTGGAGGACGCGAGCGGATCGACGGCGGGATAAATTCCCTTTTCGGAAATGGCCCGTTCCAGATAAACGAACGCGTCCAACTGGGCGAAAGCTGTTGCCGGAGCAGGATCGGTCGGGTCGTCTGCAGGAACGTAAACCGCCTGTACGGATGTAATCGCGCCGCGGTTCGTCGAAGCAATTCGTTCCTGAAGCGCTCCCATTTCTGAAGCCAACGTCGGCTGATATCCTACCGCGGACGGCATTCGTCCGAGCAGAGCGGATACTTCCGATCCGGCTTGAGAGAAACGGAAGATATTATCGATGAACAGAAGGACGTCCGTTCCCATTGTATCGCGGAAGTATTCCGCCATGGTCAACGCGGAAAGAGCGACACGGAGACGAGCCCCCGGCGGTTCGTTCATCTGTCCAAATACCATTGTTGTTTGATCGATAACGGATCGGCCGGTATTTCCAATTTTGGCTTCTTTCATTTCGAGCCAAAGGTCGTTTCCTTCACGGGTCCGTTCCCCAACACCTGCGAAAACGGAAGCACCGCCGTGTGCGCTTGCGATACGGGCGATCAGTTCCTGAAGAATAACCGTTTTTCCCAAACCAGCGCCGCCGAACAGACCGGCTTTACCGCCTCGAACGAACGGAGTCAAGAGGTCGATAACCTTAATACCGGTTTCGAAAACTTCGGTATTAGTGGAAAGATCGACAACTTTCGGCGCGTTCTGATGGATCGGTTTGCGGACATCGGTTTTGACATCACCGAGCCGGTCGATCGGTTCGCCGAGCAGATTGAAGACTCGACCGAGAGTTGCTTCGCCGACAGGAACGCTGACGGGAGCGCCGGTATCGACACAATCCATTCCGCGAACGAGTCCGTCGGTATTTCCGAGAGCGACGCAGCGAACACGTCCGCCGCCAAGGTGCTGCTGGATCTCACCGGTAAGATGGATCTTCGCCTCGCCTTTTTCGCAATCGATTTTCACCGCGTTGTAGATCTCGGGAAGTTTGTCTTCATCAAACTCCGCGTCAAACGTCGACCCGATCACCTGCGTGATACGGCCAATATTATTTCCCGTTTTGGTTTCGCTCATAAGTAATCACACCCGATTGTATTAAAGTTTTTGGTTGATGGACCGGGAACCGATCATCCGGCTCGCAAGTCCACGGATTCTTATTGTAAAGCGGACGCGCCGCTGATCACTTCGATGATCTCGTTTGTGATCTGCGACTGTCGCGCGCGGTTGTATGTAGTTGTAAGAGAGCTGATGATCGAGTCGGCGTTTTCGGTCGCGGCTTTCATGGCGACTCTTCGCGCGATCTGCTCGCTTACTGCCGCGTCGAGGAAGCATTTGAACAGCTTGGCCTTGAACGCGTTCGGAACAACTTCTTCCAGAATGCTTTCCGGCGATGGAAGAAATTCGTAAGGAACCGATCCTTTGGTCTCTTTTTCTTCGGCTTCCGGATTCTCCCCCAGTACGCCCGCTTTGAGTTCATTGAGCGGAAGAAGGGTTTCGACAACCGGACGCTGTTTCGAAAGAGTCAAGAATTTGCAATAGGCGACTTCCAGTCGGTCGATCTCACCGGCCAGATACATCGAAAGATAGGTTTCCGCCAATTCGTTCACTTCGTCAAATGCCGGCTTGACATCGAACTGTTCGAAAGACTTTCGGATATCCGCGCCCCGATATTTCATGTAGGCGATTCCGCGTTTGCCGGAGATGTCCAATAAAACATCTTTATATTCGCCATGCATCTCTTCCAGACGGGTTTGAGCCATTCGGAGAATGCTGGAATTGTATCCGCCGCACATACCCCGATTCGCCGTAAGAACAAGAAGGACCCCTTTTTGAGGATCTTTTCTTTCTTCCAGTAAAGGATGTGAGATCTCGGATCCGGTTTTGGCAACATCCTGAACCAGCCGAACAAGCCGCTGAGTATAATCATTGGCGGAAACGGCCCGATCCATCGCACGCCGGAACTGGGCCGAAGCAACCAATTCCATTGTTCGTGTGATCTTTCGGATGTTCTTAATCGATTTTCGTCTTTTATCGAGTGCTCTCGCTTTTGCCATCGATCTGGTCCCTGTATTGGGTTAATTCATTTTGATCAAATGCTCTGAAATCCATTGGATCTGTATTCGAGATTCTCCGTCTTCCGATTTGCCTGATCGCCGCTGAAAGGGATCGGGCAATCGGAAAAAGGTTTGCCGCTTGTATTACAGACCGTGATTTTTACGGAAGACCGCGTTGAAGTCGTTAAGAGCGCCTTCGATCTTCGCGTTGAGTTCGGGATTCAGTTTTCGAACTTCCTTGAGTTCATCCCAAACGTTCTGCTTGTTTTCATGGAGCCAGGGGATGAATTCGCTTTCCCAGGTACTGACCAATTTAAGCGGAACCTTGTCGAGGAATCCTTTTGTTCCGCCGTAAAGAACGAAGATCTGATCGATTACGTCCAACGGCTTGCAGATTCCCTGGATCAGGAGCTGATTCATGGTGTATCCGCGGTCCAGCTGGGCCTGCGTTGCGGCATCAAGATCGGTCCCCAGCTGGGCGAACGCTTCGAGTTCACGGAAGGCGGCCAAGTCGAGCCGCAATCCGCCGGCGACCTGTTTCATAGCGGGGATCTGAGCGGATCCGCCAACACGGGAAACGGAAATTCCCGCGTTCATGGCCGGACGCTGTCCGCGGAAGAAGAGGTCGGGCTGGAGATAGATCTGTCCGTCGGTGATGGAGATCACGTTCGTCGGAATATACGCGGAAACTTCGCCTTCAAGAGTCTCCACGATCGGCAACGAGGTCAACGATCCGCCGCCGAGTTCGCTTGAGAGCTTCGCGCTTCGTTCAAGGAGACGGCTATGGCAGTAGAAAACGTCGCCCGGGTAAGCTTCCCGTCCAGGCGGACGGCGCATAAGGAGGGAGATCTGCCGATAGGCGGCGGCCTGTTTGGAAAGGTCGTCGTAAATGATCAGGGCATGTTCCCCTTTGTACATGAAATATTCGGCCATCGCGGTCCCGGCGTAGGGAGCGATGTACTGAAGGGCCGCGGCACTGGAGGCGCCAGCGACAATGATCGTTGTATAATCCATCGCGCCGTTTTGACGCAAGGTTTCGATCAGACCGGCGACCGTAGAGTCTTTTTGTCCGACGGCAACGTAAAAGCATTTGACACCGGTTCCTTTTTGATTAATGATCGTATCGATTCCGATCGCCGTTTTACCGGTTTTACGGTCTCCGATGATCAATTCCCGCTGTCCGCGTCCGATCGGGGTCATCGCGTCGATCGCCTTGATCCCGGTTTGAAGGGATTCCCGAACCGGCTGCCGATCGGCGACACCAGGCGCGTTGGATTCAACGAATCGGAACTCTGTCGAAGCGACAGGTCCTTTTCCGTCGATGGGATTTCCGAGCGGATCGAGGACTCGACCCAGCACGGCATCACCGACTGGAACCTGGAGAAGGCGGCCGGTTGTCCGGACTTCGTCCCCTTCCTGGATCCCGAGGTAATCCCCGAGGATAATGACTCCAACGCTGTTTTCTTCAAGGTTAAACGCAAGGCCTTGAACTCCGTTTGCGAATTCGAGCATTTCACCGGACATTACGCCGGAAAGGCCGTAAACCTGAGCGATACCATCGCCCACTTCGATAACGCGTCCGACTTCACGGACGTCGATATGCGTTTCAAACTGTTCAATTTCCTTCTGTATTACGGAAGCGATCTCGTCGGCTTTGAATTTCATGGGTGCTCCTGTCAATCATCTGTTGGCGCACATTTTTCAATTGGGTTGCAATGGAAGCGTCGTAGACGGTGTCTCCGACACGCACGATAATACCGCCGATCGTATTTGGATCGACCAGAGCGGTAATTTCCGGGTCCCCGCCGACGATGGAGCGCAATTTTGCGACCAGGGCGTTAAGCGTATCCTGATCCATCTTTTCGGCTGTCGTGATCTGGACGGGAACTCGACCTTGAATTTTATCAACTAACAAGCGGGTCTGGCGATGGATATCGCGGATCAGATCCAGTCTTCCCCTTTTCACGAGGATTTTGAGAAAGCTCAAAAACGTGGGGGAAGCGGCCTGAAAAGTACCTTCGATGATCCGTCTTTTTTCCTCTTCGGGAACCATGGCGGAGGCGAGAATACTTTCAAACTTGGGGAATCTGTCGAGAATATCAGCGCAGAGGGAATCGAATTCCTCAAGAACGGAATCGACGGGAACCGCTTTTGCGGCGCAAGCACCGCACAGAGCTTCCGCGTAAATGGCGGCGAGCTTTTCCCGGGTAACGTCGGCATTAAATTCCGCCGCAAACTGGGCATCCTGTTCCTGATTGGGTGTCGAGGACATCTTCTTTCCCCCGTTTAATTTTTGGTAAACTGTTGAATGGCTCCGTTGATCAGCATCGAATGCCGGGAAGGATCGATCTTTTCTTTAAGGATCTTTCCGGCGAGTGATGTTGCCAGATCCGCGCTCTTTGAAGCGAGCTCCTGAAGGGCAACTTCCGTTGCCGTTTCGATCTCATGCAGGGCTCTTTTATGTTCGTTCGAAGCGGCATCTTTCGCCTTTTCGACGATCGCGTTTGCCGCTTTTTCGGCATCCGCTTTGGCGGCTTCGAGCATTTCCCGAACCTCTTTTTCCGATCCTTCGAGCTTCTTCTGATACTGCTCCAGAAGAGCGCGCGCATCCGCATTCGCTTTTTCCGCGGCGGCAACACGATCATGCATCGCCTGTTCCCGGGCATCGAGCGCATTGGCGATCGGCCGGAACGCAAAGAAAGACAAAACGAACACAAGAACCAGGAAAACGACTGCGGTCCATACGGCCAGATCCGTCTTCCAGTTCAGAGGATTCAATCCTCCAGCTCCTCCTCCCCCTTCGCTGCCGGAAGCCATTACCGTTCCGGTGATCGCAAAGAGAAAAAGAAACGCAACCAGAGAAACGAGATAAGCCCCTGTTCCGCCAATTCGGAAGAAAGACGCAACTCTCTTTTTGAAGTCGTTTCGCTTCATCATTTTCCACCTGCCTTTGTTTCCCGAACGCCCTTCCGGGGAAAAACCCTCGGGAATATTCTGGTTTATTATTACCGCAGTCCGATCCTTACGGAAGAAATTGCGGTCCTCTTTTCCAAAAGATCTTCTTATTTGAAGAACAGAGTAAGGAGGCAAACGATCAAAGCGAAGAAGGTAACCCCTTCGATAAGAGCGGCTGAAATAATCATTGCCGTCTGAATCGCTCCGGAACCTTCCGGCTGACGAGCCATGCTCTCTACAGCACCCTTCCCGATCAAACCAATTCCATATCCCGCTCCAACGATCACAAGACCAACACCAATGGCCAAAAGACTGATCGGTTGAGCAGCGGCGGCAGCGGAATCAGCACCAAAAGCGGCGACCGGAAGGAAGCAAAGGGCAAAAAACAACGCTTTTACAATCTTGTTCACGGAAATTCTCCTTAACGTTTCTGAAGTAATTTGATTCGTGATGGGTCCGGACGGGAGCCCTGATACACAAAAAACAATTTTTCTTATTAACAACCGTTCCCAAAGAACGATTTCATACACTCTATTTATTAAACAGGGTCTTAGCGGTCAATGCTGATGCTGCGCCATTCCGATAAACAACGCGGAAAGGAAGGTGAAAATGTACGCCTGTAAAAACGCAACGAACAACTCCAGACAGCTCAGCGCAACACTCATGAAAACACTTGCGAAGGTTACCCCGATCCAAATGATCAGAATTTGAGCCGCTCCCGCTATAAAGGCAAGGAACACGGCAAGCACCAAATGGCCCGCAAACATGTTCGCCAAAAGACGAACGGCCAGCACGGTATGTTTAATGAACAAACCAATCACTTCAATAACAAAGAGCATCGGCTTGAGTATGATTCCCATCGGGCCCGGAAGATCCATTTTCGGGACTTGTCCGATCCAAAAACCGATAATCCCGTATTTCTTCATTCCCGATCCAATGACGACCAGAAAGGTCGACAGGGCTAAAACCGCGGTTACCGAAAGAGATCCGGTCGGGGAACCGCCAAACCAGGGGATCAGGCCTGCAAGATTGCAGAACAGAATGAAAAAGAACATCGTCCAAAGGAACGGAACGAATTTTCCCGCGTTCTTCCCGATGGAAGGACGGATCACTTCATCGCGCAGATAAAGCAGAAAGACCTCAAGAAGATTAAAAAATCGGCCTTTCAACGGTTTCCCGGTGCGAATTTTAATCGCCAACGGAACAAAAAGGAAGATCATCAGGAGAGCAACAACAACTTCGATCACCATAAATTTGGTGATTTGCAGATCATATCCAAATATATTAACGACTGGAAGATCTGGAAGATGATGAAAATAATGGGGGAGATGGTAGGAAGTTCCATCCGATACATGGCCTCCCAGTTCTTCGAGGTTAATCAGTTCAGAACTCATGGGCTTCACTTATATCTATTGTTGACTGCTTTAAGAACAATTCCCGTTTCGAAGGCAAGGAACACTCCATAATATATAAGGAGCAGAATCATTACCTCTATCAGTATATTATTATCCAATATAAAAATTAGCGCAAGGACCGCCATCAGCGGAAAACCGCCCCGAAAAAGGGTCCCAACGGCCAAACTTAAAACGCCGATTTTATATCTCTTTTGAATCCAATGGGTTATGATTAGCGAAATAAATCCCGAAAGAAAAAGAATTGTCCAGGAAATTCCAAGAGAAAATAAAAATTTTTCTCGAAAAACGGTCAATTCAATCACTAAGCCAATTCCCAGCACGGCAAATCCCCAGAGAAAATAAGATCGCATCATCTTTCCGAGAGGAAAGGCAATATCCGGCCATCGAGAAAGGGCCGAACCATTTTCCGGATCATTTTCCATCTGTTTTATCTTCCGAAAGGGATTTTACCAAAGTATACAAACGAAGGACCAAAATCATACAGGCTGCAAGAGCCCCGAAAATAGTAAGGAAGGGGATGGTTCCCAAATACCGGTCAAGCCAAAAGGCACCCAGCACGAACAGGGCGGCTTCTATCGAGATCGACGTGATTCGGGCAACCCAACCGTATCCGATTGCGAGAGGGGAAAGCCCCTCGTTTTCATCTTCCTTACCTTCGATCTTACTCATTAGGATCTCCAAAATGTATAAACAATATAATATACGAAAAATAGATAATTTACAACTCCCCCCTATGGATAAAATTTCAGAAAAAAATGTGAAATAAGGCAATTTTTATCACTTATTCCTAAGATGCGGACGATAACGATATTAAGAGTCTTACCAGTTGTATCGATTTACACTGGTCAAGGCGGCAGATTTTGCCCTCGGGCATGAAAAATGAAAGTCGATCTGGACACTGTTTCGGAAGACAGGGAGGTCTTCCAAATTTCGATTTTAAGGCAGATAAGTCTTCCAAAACGACGGGAGCTCCTTGAGAGACTCGGGAAGATGGCCAAAATCAAAAGAGAACAAGGATTCAACAGTGTCGAGTGTCAAGGTAAAGACGGATCTTTCCTCGAAAACGGACCTATTTTCCGAAAAGGCCTTCTCCAAATGGAGCGGGAATCGAAAAAAAAGAAAGTGCTCCCCGTAAGGAAATTTCCCTCAAAGGATTTACAAGGATCAAACCGATGAGTCGGCATTTACAATTAAGATGTATTCTGGCAGGAATGATGCTCCTTGCCGCGCTGGCAGGATGTCAGCCGCAACAGCCGAAGTTTCTCTTTCCAAGAGGAAATGCGGCGAGTCAATACATTGCGCAGCAGACCCAGATCGAATATCCGGATACGGAAATTCCCTCGTTGGCTGATGTTTGCGAGACATTGGCGCCCCTTACTCTGGACAATCCGGATCCGAAAGAAGAATGGCTTCTTACCCTCGACGAAGTTCGTCAAATGGCTTTGGACAACGGACGGATCCTTCGCCAACTGAGCGGAGTCAATTTTTCCAGTTCCGGAGTCAACGGGATGCCGTCTCTTCTTCTTTCTTCGCCGAACGCGGCTCTGTCCGTTTATGATCCGGCCCTGATCGAATCGAATCCGACGACTGGTGTTCAGGCCGCTCTTTCGGCTTTCGATGCCATTTGGAGCTCGACTGTCGCTTGGGAAAGCCAAGATACTCCGAGAAACTATCTCTCTTCCCAGATGTACGGATCGGAAACCGAAGTCGGGACTTTCCAGTCCACTTTGTCCAAGACCGTTGCGACGGGCGGAAACGTCTATATGGGAACCGGATTCGGATACGATTATTCAGACGCGACCAGCCGAATGTGGACTTCCGATTGGACCAGCTATGTCGAAGCCGGATTCAAACAGCCTTTGTTCCGCGGTGCAGGGATCGAATATAATCGAATCGCCGGACCGAACGGATCGGTTGGAAACAGCAATGGTGTGGTTCTGGCCCGTATCAATACCGACATGGCCCTTTGCGACTTCGAAATGGGCGTTCGAAATACCCTTCAGGACATTGAAGAAACTTACTGGAATCTGTACTATGCTTATCGATCCTTGAGTGCGTCCGGCGCCGGTTTGGATGCCGCTCTGCAATCCTGGAGAACGGTTAAGGCTCAATTTGAGGTCGGACACGTTCAGGGAACCGCGCAGAACATCGCCCAGGCGGAACAGAACTATCAGCGTTTCAAGGTTTCCGTTCAGGAAGCCCAGAGCAATCTTTATAAGAATGAGCAGCTGCTCCGATACATGATCGGAATCGCGCCGACCGACGGACGTTTGATCAAACCGGTCGACGAGCCGACTATTGCCCGCGTTAAATACGATTGGGAAGAGATCGTCGCCGAAGGATTGACCCGATCTCCCGAACTCCGAAAACAGAAATGGAATGTCAAAAAGTACGAACTTCAACTCGTTGCTCAGCGGAATTATCTGCTGCCCCAGATCGACTTCGAAGGCAAGTACCGCTTCCATGGGATGGGACACGATCTGCTTGATTCCACCAACAACAAGAGCAATGCTTACGGAAGCTTGACACACGATGGATATCAGAACTGGGGTCTTGGAATCACCGCGTCTGTTCCGATCGGATTCCGTCGGGAAATGGCCGCTGTCCGCAATGCCGAGTTGATGATCGCCCGTGAACGCGCCATTCTGCAAGAGCAGGAACTCGAACTCGTTCATAATCTGTCGGACGTCTATCGGGATCTTGATCGAACCTATCGTCTGATCGAAGATTATCTGAGCGTACTTCGCGCCGCTCGCAAAGAGTTCCGTGCCGTATCTGCTTCGTTCGATGTCGGAAAGACCACCTTGTTCGAAGTTTTGCAAGCGCAGCAGAAGCTCGCGGACGCGGAAACGAATTACTATCGAATCGTAATTGATTACAACCTCGCGATTGTGAATCTGAACTTCCGCAAAGGATCGCTTCTGGAATACAACGGTGTTGCGCTGAGCGAAGGTCCCTGGAATACAAAAGCGTACTTTGACGCCTGGCGGCATGCCCGGGAACGTGATGCGGGCCATTACATGAACTATGGATATTCGAGACCGGACGAGATCAGCCGGGGAGTCTATCCGCAGTTCCAGGGAACCGATCCGACCGTGATCTCACCGGACACGAATACGAAGGTCAACAGCGCTCCGGCCGCATCCGGAAAAGCGGATACTGTCAAGTCGGCAATCGACAAAACGGGCGCGAGCAAGACAGGAACCGGATCGATCGGATCCGCCGCACCGGCACCTGTCGGGCTTCCTGTTCCTGCTGTTCCGAACATGGAAAATCGAGCCAAAGAGCTCCCCAGACTCCAGGATGTTTTGAAAAAGTAATAAAGATCTGAAAATAGAGTGTTTACCTTGACTTGCGGTAAAAGAAGGATCAGGAATTTCGTTCCGATCTTTCTTTTACCGTTTTTTCTTTTAGGGATTAGGGATTAGGGGGCCCACTGGCGAAGGCGCCGTCTGTGAAGGAGAGAATCTTTAAAAAACCGTTGTAATTCGAACTTTCCGATCCCCAATGTCCTCTCTGTCGCCAGTGTCTCCATCGTCCTCATTGTCTCCTCCTCCCCATCCCGACGGCAACGCCGCCGTTTTGTGAAGTGGTTGAAATCGCTAAAAAAGATAATTCCCCGGTCTTCTCAAAAATCACGGATCTTTTAGACGGCTCTCTGCGTATATCTGCTTTCCTCTGCGGTTAAAAATCTGCGGTTTCCGAACAGGCAAAGATCCGTCCACCGTCCCATCCGTGCCCATCCGCGTTCATCCGTGGTTTCAAAAATCTGCGGTTCTATTTCTTTCTGATCAATGCTGAAAAGAGAAATTTTTCTCCCTTGACATTTTTTCCCGACTGGATTATATTTAATGCGAAAGGTGCGGCCTTTTGCCGTAAAGATCAAAAGATATATAGAGAGCAGATCAATCAGGGAATTCTCATACGATATACCATTACCGAAAAATTATTGAAAGAGGCACGAAAGAAGGAGTTCCCGTCCGATCCTGAACAGATCCGCAGATATTGGGCACGTCTGATCCATGATTTCGGACCGGCCGCATTGTCCTTTCTCGCGAATCCGCGTCTTTGGAAAGACGCGCCGAATGAAAAGCTCGGTCAGACCTATATTCCGTTAAGTCAGCTTCCTCTCGGATTGGGAGAATGCAGAATTGTGTTCGCGTTCACTCATTCTGCGGATATGCTCACCGGCATTCGACAGGATGGATTCGTTCTCACATGCCGCTGGCGATCAGATGCTGCGAATCACAGTCGGGCTCTTCCTTCGAACATCGTTTCTTTAGCCGATAAAATTCGCGGGCAGTTCGGTATTCACGAGTTTTGGCTTTGGCCGGCCGACTGCTTCGAGAATACCGACTTTTCCGATCCCGATTTGACCGGCGACGATTCGATCGTTCAAGTTGGATCCGCCTGGATTTCTCTTGCTTCCGGACTTCTTTTGGCCAAACGGCAGATCGTTCCTTCCAAAAACGTTTTCGCCTCCATACAGTATGATTTCGATAATCATCAAATTGCCCCTGTCGATTTTGTCAAGAATAAAATATCCGTGATCGCCGATTTCGCACCGACTCTGTTTTATATCGATTCGAATCAGATCTGCACTTTCTTATTTTTCTTGCCTCAAATTCCCATGGAATTGAGGCATTTCA
>JAUNSU010000220.1 GCA_030539035.1 Planctomycetia bacterium | reverse complement strand
CTTTTGCAGACGTTATTTCGACAGGAAGCAGCTTGATGCTTTGCAGGAGGCTATCAATGAAAGCCGTCTGAAAGCCTGGAAGAAACTGCCCAAGAACGCTTTTGAGGAAGAAGCCTGTATTGATGTTGACGGAACACTGGCACCGACAACCGGCGAATGCAAGAAGGGGATGGATTATCAGTTACAAACTGGAATGGGGTTATCATTCGCTTATTGTTTCCTTTGCGAATACAGGAGAAATTCTTTATGAAATGAACCGCAGTGGGAATCGCCCGAGTCATGAAGGAGCCGATTACTATTTGGACAAAAGCATAAGTCTTTTGCGAAGAGCCGGTTTTCGGCACATACGATTTCGAGGTGATACTGACTTCACTCAAACCCGGCATTTGGATCGTTGGGATCAGGAAGGAGTCCATTTTGTGTTTGGCGTTGATTGCATGCCGAATTTGGAAAAGTTGGCTGAAAGCCTTGAAGACAGGGATTGGACGTGATTAAACCGTCCTGCACATTACGAAGTTAAAACGAAGCAGCGAGCCTGTCCTGAAAATATAAAAGAACAAGTCGTTGCAGAACGCAAATACAAAAACTTGAGACTTGAGTATGAGGATATGGCAGAAATACCGTATCAGCCGGCAAAATGCAAGCAGCCGTATCGCTTGGTCATGCTCAGGAAGATGATCAAGGTAAAACAGGGGCAGACAATGTTGTTTCCGGAAATCCGATACTTCTTTTATATCACGAACGACTGGTCAAAGTCGATGGAGGAAATTGTATTTGAGTCGAATGATCGCTGCAATCAGGAGAATTTGATCGGTCAATTGAAGAGCGGACTTCATGCGTTGCGAATGCCGCTTGACAATTTGTACAGCAACTGGGCGTACATGATCATGGCAACGTTTGCCAGGAATCTGAAAGCATGGCTGGCGATGAGTTATAAAGCAGACGGGCGCAATCGGCGTCTTGCAGCGATGAAAGAAAAGCTTCTGCGGATGGAGTTTCCGACATTTCTTCAGGCAATGATCATGATCCCGGCGCAAATCATCAAGAGCGGGAGACGCGTTGTGATCCGTCTTTTAAACATAAACAAATGGACGGAACTTTTTTTGAACTTTACGAACAGCTGCGTCATCCTTTACGACAATGAAGTCCAACGTAATGAAGCCGGAATTCGGACGTTTCGGTAAAGCCTTTAACCATCAATAACCAAAAAAAACGCACATAATAAAACAAAATAACAATTTGAACCCTCTTAGTCATGTTCCTGAAAGTTCATGCCTGTGTGACATTACATACAAAAATATAACGCGTTGCGCCGCACGTTTTGTTCCAGGCGGTCGCTTGTTTAAGGAATTGTATACAGAATGTTTTAATCTGACCATAATGGAATGTAAACCTTGATCTCGATGAAAGCGGTGCGAGCAAAATTTTGAGATTTTTCCATTTTTATCGAATTTTTATGCTTTCGAACTCATCAAGGACAGCGAGCAAGGGTTTTTCCAGATAGGATCGGGCCGTTTTGACGATCTCTTCCGGAATTTCCTTGTAGAATGCCTCGGCAATGGACCCGGCGATACATGCCTGGGTATCACTGTCGCCGCCGAGAGAAACGGCCAATCGAATGGCAGACTCGTAATCGGTCGAATCCAGAAACGCAATCATCGCCTCCGGAACGGATCCGGGACAGGTCGCATCGAATGTATATTGAGGTCGGATCTCTTCGATCGTTCGATTCAAATCGTAATTCTTCCAACGATTTTGAACAAATGATTTGATCTCTTCTTTACTGCTTCCGGTTCGGGCCAGAAAAATCGCGGCGGCGACCGATTGTGCACCGTCTATCCCGTCGGGATGATGATGGGTCCAGAATGCGGTTTTTTTCGCTTCCAGCAGGGTATCTTCCATCGTTTTGCAGACCCAGCCGACTGGACTGACGCGCATTGCTGATCCGTTTCCGAAGCTGTCCATCTGTTTTCTGTCGGCCGACATTAACCACGTGTAAAAATTTCTTCCATATCCGGCGTCCAAATAGTTTCGACCCCATTTATAGTAGCTGTCGGAATAGTTCAGCTGGTTGAGCATCGCGTCTGCTGTCGCAATGGTCAAAACGGTGTCATCCGTATAGCACGAATAATCACTGAACAACTTGAAGTCCGTCGATTTATGGTGATTCCATTCAAACGCGGATCCAACGATATCGCCGATAATTGCACCGATCATAATTTATTCCTCCCGAAATTTTCTCTCAAAAAATGGTACCGTCCGATTATCACTTTTGAATATACAGGAATTCGGAAAAATGTGCAAGCGTTTTTCGAATATTTTCTTCTTTTTTATGGTTCGTTCAGGTTCATTTTTAGCACAGATTCTATAGCCCCTGTCGTTTCAGAAGTCCCAGCACCCTTTTTGCCCCTCCGGATGGATACGGATAACCGCGGAAGGGGCTCCTATTAGTGATTAGTGATAAGCGGGGATCAGCGGCGAAGCCGCATACGGAGGGCGGTCATCTTGGCCGCCCCGAGCGATATTAGTTTTTTAAGATCGTTGCGGAGCTTTTTCGGATGGACACAAATAATCACAATACTACTTCACCCGGTTGGAACTATCGATACACGTCCCCCCAACAGCAGCGCGCTGTAAGCGCAGTGCAAAAAGAACAAAAAATTTTAAAACCATTGTCGTTCGAATCACAACGTTTTTAGGGATTTAACATCACTTGGGACGGCCGGGACGACCGCCCTCCGTATGCGACTTCGTCGCTGTCTTTTCGGAAATCCTTGTTTTCCCCGCTTCTCCGGTTTAATGGGAGATTGTGTATTTTAAAGACTCCACGTCTTTCACAGAAGCGGCGGCTTTGCAGTCGGGGTAGGGCGGCCGAAAGATCAGCCTCGGAGAGGCGGCACCATGCATAACCCCATGCGCAAGCATGGGGTATAGACTTCACAATCCAAGAGCATCGAAGATGCGGCACAATAAAAAAGAGTAAACAAAGATCTTTGAAAAGAGTTCGAACCCGATCGCAGATTTTGAAATCACGGATAAATAGGTGGATTTTCAGTATTCGATGTTTTATTCAAGTACAGGCGGACGAGACGTCCATACGTCGCAACTTAAGGAAATATCTCGTAAAAACAAGGCTAAAATTCACTTT
>JAUNSU010000006.1 GCA_030539035.1 Planctomycetia bacterium | reverse complement strand
ATCTGAATCCAAAGCAGATCAGCATTCCGATCTCAACCCAGCTCATCTGCTTTGCGGTATCCAGACAATCTGCGATCGTGGTATTGAACAGATCCATATTTCCCGTTATTTACCTACAATGTGGAGGCTTTCCACCATTGCGCATCTTCGGCTTCGCGTAAAGGTAAGCGGACAGGTAATTCCTTCGCCGGTCGGACCCGCAATGGAATACGATCCAAATCCTTCTCCGCCTCCGCCGTTCCCCGCCGTACTCGGACCATTCTTGACGAAGATCGTCGTGTCAAGCATTTTTCCCATTTTGGTCATATTGATCACGTTGTTCGAATGGATCATCGCCGTATGCCGGAAACCATGCTCCGAGATCCGGGCCCGTTCAATCGCTTCATCAACATCTTTGCAGCGAACAAACGGAAGAAAGGGCATCATCTGCTCAACCGGAACGAACGGATTTTCAAATTCGGTTTCTCCAAAGAGCATGAGCGTCTCTTTCGCAACACTCTTGCCGATCCCGTTCGCAAGGACACTGGCGTCTTTCCCCAGAAATTCCCGGCTGGGCGCATCATGTTTGGCGTTTTCTTCTCCAACCTGAACGATTCCGCGCTGGGTCATCAGATCCACTTCACGGGCATTCAGACGGACGGCGCCGGCCCGTTCCATCGCCTCCATTAAACGATCAAAAACGGAATAGACAACAAAGACCTCTTTCTCCGAAAGGCAAAGGAGATTATTATCGTAAGCTCCCCCCTGGATCATACAGCGGGCCGCTCGATCAAGATCGGCGGTTTCGTCCACAACGACAGGCGGATTGCCCGGCCCGGCAACAATGGCGCGTTTGGCCTGGGAAAGAGCCGCATGAGCAACGCCTGCTCCTCCGGTTACCACCAGAAGATTGACCTGCGGATGCTTGAAAAGCTTATCCGCCGTTTCCATGGTCGGTTCCGTAATGATACAGGCCAAATTATCGATTCCATGTTCCGCGTAGATCGCTTTGTTGAATCGAAGAACACCTTCTGTTGCGACTTTCTTCCCGCTCGGATGCGGATTGAAGACGACCGTATTTCCCGCCGCGATCATATTGATCGAATTGTTTGCGATAGTGGGGAGAGAATGGGTTACCGGGGTTACCGCCCCGATCACACCGAACGGCGCGTGTTCGATCACGGTTAAACCGTAATCCCCGCTGAAGACTTCACTGGAAAGCGCTTCAACGCCCTGCGCGTTGTATCCAACATTGCGCAGTTTGTCGATCTTGTGTTCCAGTCGGCCGATCTTCGTTTCATTCATCTCCATAGTACCGAGTTCGACACTGTCCTGAATGCAGATTTGGCGAATATGCTGGAGAATTTTTTTTCGTTCCGCCAAAGTCCGTCGGGAAAGTTCTTCAAAAGCTTCCCGCGCCGCGGAGACCGCTTCATCGACATCTGTAAAGAGACCGTATCGGCCCTTGAAGCTGCGCGGTGCCGATCCAAGACTATTCAGCAATCCCCCTGCTCCTCCCAAATCGACAATCACTTTCGTGATTACATCACGAACAAACTTTTCATTGAACTCTTGCATATTATCCTCTGTAAACGTAATTTATATAATTCCAAACAAACGGCGCGGAACATGGATCCGTTCCCTTATGAACGCGTTATTTCTCTCCCAGCCGAATCGATTTTCGTTCGACGTTGACGGAATCAATGATTCCGATAATCGTTGCATCAACAGGAAGCGGTTTGGTTTCCGGCGTCATTCGGGCGCTGGATCCCTGGACGATCAGAACAAACTCGTTTTCGCCCGCTCCAACGGTATCCACGGCCACCAGCGTCCGTCCTGTTCCGTAAAACCGGGTCAGCGAATCTTCCGCCAGCACATACGGCTCGATCACAAGCAACTTGCGTCCCACCATGGATTCCGTCTTTTGCGTCGACACAACCGATCCAATTACTTTCGCGATATACATGCTTGCCGCTTTTCTTTGATTGGATTTTACTCAATAAAATTTTCCTGAAGGGAAAACCGGAAAGGACGCGAAAAGCGATCCGGATCCGGTTCCGGTCAGTTCAATAAAAATTATGATCCCTGTTTTCGCGAATTTAATTTCGCAACAGTCTGCCGCGCGACAATGATCTCTTCATTTGTCGGGATGACCCAGACCTTGACTCGACTTCCCTCTTTTTCGATCGCCATTTCCCGGCCGCCGCATGAGAGATTCTTTTCCTGATCGAGAATAATTCCGAGTTCATCGAGATTCGCGCAGACTTTTTCCCGGATCAGGGCTTGGTGTTCGCCAATACCGCCGGTAAAGACGATCAGATCCGCCCCGCCGAGTTCGACGAGAAACGCGCCGAGATACCGGCGGACATCGCCGACGAAAACATCAATCGCCAGCCGGGCCCGATCGTTTCCTTTCTGCATCGCTTCTTCCACATCCCGAAAATCCGCACTCAATCCGCTCAGTCCGAGCAGACCGCACTTCGTGGAAAAGATCTGGAGCATCTCATCAAGAGACTTGTCCAGTTTTTTCATCAGATGCGACATCATAAAAGGATCGAAATCACCGACCCGATTATTATTGAAGAGCCCGGTCTGCGCGCTGCTTCCCATACTCGATCCGCGGCTTTTTCCGTCGGCAATAGCACAAACGGAACTGGATCCACCCAAATGGCAGGAGATCACTCGAAGATTCCGGCCAAAGATCTCGGCCGTTCGCGTTGCGATATACCGATGGCTCGCACCATGGAATCCGAAACGTTTGACTGAGTACTTTTCTGCCCATTCCAGCGGAACACCGTAATAGCGATTGTGATCCGGAATACTTTCGTGAAAGCCGGTTTCAAAGGCCGCAACAAGCGGAATATCCGGAAGCTGTTCATTCAAAAGACGCATCGCACGAACATAAGGAGGATTGTGCGCGGGCATTACAGCGTTAAGCTCTTCCATCGCGTCCAGCAGATCTTTGGTGACCCATTGGACTCCGGAATATCCGTTCGCGAACACCGCTTTAAATCCGATCCCTTCGACTTCTTCCGCCGATTTCAGACATCCTGTTTCCGGATCCGTGAGCTGGGCAAGGCACTGCTTGACCGCAACCGCGTGATTTGGAACGGGGACACTGATCTTCTCCGTTCGATCTCCGATCGTGATCGTACAGGGACTTTCCGCTTCGCCGATCCGTTCCACTTTGCCTCGGGCAAGAAGGGATTCGTTCGACATGTCGTAAAGACTGTACTTAAAACTCGTTGAGCCAAGGTTGGCAACCAGTATTTTCATTTGCGTGATCTCTTCCTTTGCGGGGATATTAGTCGACAAACGCACTCATTACGCCTTCGGCCGGACGCGGAATCACGTGCGCCCCGACGAGTTCGCCAACCTGCTGCGCCGCGGCCGATCCCGCTTCCACAGCTGCGCGAACACTTCCTACATCTCCGCGAACGATCGTGGTGACCAGTCCACCGCCGATCTGGATCCGCTTGATGATCTCGACATTCGCCGCTTTCGCCATCGCGTCCGTCGCTTCTACAAGAGCCAGTAAACCTTTCGTTTCAATCAATCCGATAGCATCATTCATCATTATACCCTTTTATTTGTAATCTTGGTTAAATAATTCGATCCGGACCGCACGGGCTATTTGCCCGCTTTGATCATCGTGGGGGGAAGAATCTTCGCGATATCCCCATGCGGACGCGGAATAACCTGAACGGCAGAGACTTCGCCAACGCGCTGAGCAGCCGTTGCTCCCGCTTCCGTCGCCGCTTTGACCGCCGCAACGTCCCCGGTAACAAAGACGGTTACTATCCCGCTGCCTACTTTGTCCCAACCTAAAAACTGAACGTTCGCGGCTTTCATCATCGCGTCCGTTGCCTCAAAAAGGGTAATGAATCCCTTGCCTTCAATCATTCCCAATGCTTCCATCGGTTTTGCCATCTTCGATCTCCAAATTCAAGTTAATGATTTAAAGTTTATTTCGTCTTCCTACTGTTTAAGAAGTTCCACTTTCGACGCATGTTCAAGATCCACTGCGTTTCCCTCATCGGTATCGAGGTGCACTTCCAGTTTGATCTTTTCTCCTACCCGAACAAGAACGTTCTGAAGAATCGTCGTGCAGCCGCCGGCTTCCACGCGTAAACTCATGCGATCCTTGTCCTTAACACCATAAAACAAGGCGTCCGACGGTCCCATGTGAACATGGCGCTCCGCCCGAATCACCCCTTTTTTCAATTCGACTACACCCGCCGGGCCAACCAAAACACACCCCGGCGTCCCTTCCAGCTTGCCGCTCTCCCGGACAGGAGGATCCAATCCGAGCGAAATCGCATCGGTAAACGACAGTTCCACCTGCGATTCCTTGCGCGTTGGTCCCAATATCCGCACGGAAGGAAGCATTCGCTTGCGCGGTCCGATCAGCATGAGCGTTTCTTCCGCCGCGAAAAATCCATCCTGATACAGATCTTTCATCTTGGTCAATGTCCGGCCTTCACCGAAAAGCGTCTCCACGTCCTGATCCGTTAAATGAATATGGCGCGCCGATATGCTCACCACCAACTCCGGCTTCACTTCCCAATTTTCCGAAGAACGTGTTTCCTGTCCACAAAGAACACTTCGAACAATCGCTTCTACTAATGATCGATCAATACAACTATTCTGTAAATTCATTGCAGATTTTCCAAATTACTGATTTTGTGTAAACAGTAAATAAATTTTATTATTCTTAGATAAATAAAACAACGGAAATGCGCTGCTTTATCTTTTCTCCTTATTTTAATTATATCAAAACAGGCAATTGACAAAACAGGGGCTATCTTCTTTTATCGAAAATATTTCCCGTTTTTTTGATCTTTTTCCCTTGAAGCCTTAAAAACGG
Organism: Planctomycetia bacterium; assembly: GCA_030539035.1. Lineage (GTDB taxonomy): Bacteria > Planctomycetota > Planctomycetia > Pirellulales > Thermoguttaceae > JAUNBG01. Next base: position 60,623 of record JAUNSU010000006.1, on the reverse strand, counting down.
CATAATTAAACCAGTCTTAAAAACTGTATAATTAAACCTTTTACAGTCGGATCCCGCTAAATCCAAATGGAATCTGCAAAAAAATAAAATAAGGCCTGAATTTCTTCAGACCTTATTTAAAAAAGGAGATTGCTTTATCAATTCTTATTTTTTGGGGGCGGCAGTCTTGTTTTCTGTTTTCGGAGCAACTTTTTCAGCAGCTTTCTTTACGGGAGCAACGACCTTTTCCGCTTCTTTCTTCACCGGGGCAACAACTTTTTCAGCCTCTTTTTTCACCGGGGCGACAACTTTCGCGGGGGCGGCAACTTTTTCAGCAGCTTTCTTTACGGGAGCAACGACCTTTTCCGCTTCTTTCTTCACCGGGGCAACAACTTTTTCAGCCTCTTTTTTCACCGGGGCGACAACTTTCGCGGGGGCGGCAGCTTTTTCAGCGGCCTTCTTTACCGGAGCAACGATCTCTTTCGCCGGGAAAGGCTTTACCGGAGCGGCAAGTGTTCCAGGGGCAGCATTTCGCGGAGGAGCGACTTTCTCGACCGGAAGCATTACTTTGGCCGGAACCGGCTTCACTTTTTCAGGAGCCTTTTTTTCCTGGGCAACCGGCTTTGCGGGAATGGGCTTCGCCGGAGGAGCAACTTTATCGACCGGAATTCTCACTTTGGACGGAATCGGTTTTACAGGAGTAACCTTCGCAGCGGGAACAGCCGGCTTCGCCGGAGCTTTTTTCACTTCCGGAGCAACGGGCTTCACAGGAGCAACTTTCGCCGGAGGAGCAACTTTATCGACCGGAATTCTCACTTTGGACGGAATCGGTTTTACAGGAGCAACCTTCGCAGCGGGAACAGCCGGCTTCGCCGGAGCTTTTTTCACTTCCGGGGCAACGGGCTTGGCAACGGGCTTCGCCGGGGCAACCTTTGCGGGGGCAATTTCCGCGGCGGGAGCCGGGGGATTCACTTTTACCGTTTCATCTTTCACGGAACTGGGAGTTGCCGCTTTCACGGGAACGACATTTTCTGGGATATTCATATCACTTTTGGGGCAAACGGGAGGATTTGCCGGAAAACAACTTACGTCTTCGATCGGGCCGCAGCTGGAGACATCAAACGGAGCACAATTCACCGTTTCCGCTACCGGTTCACAGCAGGCGGTCTCCAATCCGCAGCTGCATCCGCAAGTACATCCGCAATTGCAACCGGAAAACAACAATACGAAACACGATTTGAGGGGACGAAATCGAAGAACTTGACGGCAATAGACAGCCGGAGCGCAAGAAACGACTTCCGATTCACTGCATACAGCTTCTTCAACAACGCAACCGGCGGCTGTACACGGAGAATTCGCCTGGGCACTTGATGTTCCAAACATCAAAACAGAAGCGAACGCTGCCATGAGAAACCCTTGCAAGCTTTTTTTCATGTTAAACCTCCTTTAACTGGGCGGGCCCCGAAAACGGATCTCATCCGCATTTATTATTTCAGACTTGCTTCTGAAAGATTTTTCGGGGAGAACTAAATTATCTCTAAACAATTTTTCGAACAGATCGCCTAATATCTCCAATCTTTGTAATATATTTATTTTGTTTTTACGTTTATAAGAATTTAAACTTCTGTTTTTATCCATATTTACGATTATACCTTTCTTTTCTATTTTATCAAGCAAGAATTTTCAATTTTTATGATATTTAGTCAGAATTAACGGTATTCTGTATCATATTTCCTCTTTTTTGCTCCAAAAATCCCCTATCTCGACAGCAGAGCCGGAGGTTTTTGATTAGATGATTAGGTGATTAGATACTGTATGTTAGTGATTAGTGGGGCTTGCGGCGAGGCGCCGCTCCCAGTACGCGCTTCCGCGCGGTTGCCGGAGACCCGCTCCCGTTGGTCGCTTCCTTCGTTGACAGTATTTCTCCTGTTCGGGGAGCGAAGCGACCGGCACCCCGGGTCAACGTCCAACCATACAAAGCGCGCTGTAAGCGCAATGCAAAAAAAGGGTTGAAATCTCTAAAAGAGCCAATCTCCCATTGACCCAAGGAAGTAGAAAAAACAAAGATTTGTGTGTGCGGTTGGAATCCGAGCACTGGGAGGGGTAAGCATCCTCGCTTATCCCCGGCGGCTCCGCCGCCGCTCTGTGAAAGGGTTAAAATCTGTAAAAACCGTTGTAATTCGAACCGTGTCTAAAAATTCTTCTAAAAAAGTCAAAAATTTCTAAAAAAAGGAAAAAATCTCCAATATTCTCCTTTGAAAACGGTCTCTTTACGAGGAAGTTAAGTAATTGGGCGATTTTTCCGGTTCAGAAAATGTTTCCGGAAGATCGATCAGGTGTATTTTTGCGGATTTGAATATTTAAGAATAAAGGAGACATAAATGAGCTGGTACTACGTAAATCAAAATAATTCCCAAGCTGGACCCATTGAAGAAAACGGCTTACAGCAGTTAATCGCCCAGCGTATTATCCAACCGGATACCCTCGTTTGGCAGGATGGAATGGCAAATTGGGTTAAAGCAGGATCTTTAAGTGAACTTGCCGGCCATTTTCGACGACAGACAGAATCTTCGCGGCCGAGAACTCAAACCGGACCAACCTCGCAAAATCCTTATCAGCAATATGGAACTCAACAAAATACCCAGTATCAGCCGTATGGAAATACAGAGGGGCAAAATCTGCAAAACTACGGTTATTCCAAATACAGTAATCCGCAAGGATTACAGACAAACCTTTCAACAGATGTTCTGATCAAAAAGGTCAATAAATGGTTTTGGGCCTTTAATATCCGTGTGGGAATTACCTTTGTTCTTTTTTTGATTGCTTTCGGAATTTTTGTTCTTTGCAACATCCTGTTTGAGGAATTTGATGTTGATGTACCGGAGTATATGGGAACAATTGCAGTAATATTTTTTGGATTGGGCTGCGTTTTCAGCCTATTCGCATCAATTGCGTGGTTCGTTTTACTTTATCGATTTTGGCAAGCGGTTCCCAGTACAATTGCTTCGACAACTCCCGGCAAAGCGGTTGGATTTCTTTTTATTCCGATTTTTAATATCTACTGGGTTTTTGTCGCCTGGTATGTACTGGGCCAGAATCTGAACCGTACGTTGGCATCAAGGAATATTCAAATCAAATCCTGTGCGGGAATCATGCTGGCCATGTGTATTGTTTCCGTATTCGGATCTTCGATTTACTCGATACCAAGTGATCTTTTTGGTACTCTGATAGCGAAACTTATTTCATTGTTTTTAATGGTGTTTTTCGGGGTTGCATCACTTATTTTACAGATCATTGGCAACTGTTTTTACAAAAGAGCCGTAATGGCCTTTCTGAAAAGTTTATGAAGCCGGATAATTCCGTTGGCTTGCCCTTGTATTGCCGCTTTCTCTCTGGTATAATTTACAGTGGATAATGTTTGATGAATCGATGTTGTCCGCAAGAAGATCATTTATCTTTCCTCCGTCTGGAGGAGAGATCATTCAATTATAAACCATGAGTACAGAGGAGAATTTGCAATGGATCGACGGCAATTTTTTGGCAGCAGTCTTATCGCGGGAATCGGATTGACAGGAGCGGGAATCACCCAGGCATCGGCGAAAACAACCGCGGAACTCGACAAACGGAAGGACGCCAAACTTCGCATTTCCTGTCAGTTGGCTCCCGCCCCGGGCAAAACCATTGAAGAAAAACTCGCCGCAATGAAGAAATACGGCTGTGAAGCGGTCGAATATTCCGGCAATGTCGTCGGAAAAGGAAAAGAATTCAAAAAACTCGCCGACGATGCGGGCCTGAAGGTCAGCGCGATCTGCTGGGGCTCCCATAATGGCGATCTTTGCAAAGAAGATACCGGCCGGATTCAGTTCGTAAAAGATGCCCTGAAAGCCGCTTTGGAAACCGCCGGAGAACTGGAAGCCCAGGGCGTGATCTATGTTCCTGCCTTCGCGAACCAAACGACCCTTTCAAATCAGGAAATTCGTAAACGCTGCCTTGATTTCCTTCCGGAAGTCGGGGAATTCGCTGTTAAAAACAAGACCTTTATCATTCTGGAACCGCTTTGCCGCTTTGAAGCGTTCTTCCTTCGACAGGTGGCCGACGGCGCCTCGATCGCCCGTGATTGCGGCGGACTTGCCAAAGGCGTTTCCGTGATGGGCGATTTCTATCATATGGATACCGAAGAAACCAACAATATGGGCGCCTTTATCTCTGCGGGCGAGCTGCTCAAGCACGTTCACCTCGCCGGAGGACGGGCCGAACCGCGCCGAACGTTCCCGGGCCAGAATAATCTCTCCTTCGTCGAAGGCTTCCGCGGCCTGAAATATATCGGATATCAGGGATTCTGCAGCTTCGAATGCGGATGCGCAGGCGATAAAGCGGTCGAATTCCCGAAATCGATCGAATTCCTCAAAAAACAATGGGATGAAGCCTGATCGGAGATCCGTAATGAAGTTTATATTTACTCTGATTCTTCTTATTGCGGCGGCATTCGGTCTCCGGCAGATCTCTGCGGCGGACACTCCTTTTCAATTTCAAAAGGATTCGAAGTCGATCACTCTGCTGGAAAACGGCAGCCCGATCTGGAAATACAATTACGCGTTTCTGCTCCATGATCAGGTTCCCGTCAAGGATCAGCGCCGCATGTTCGGATCCTATTTTCATCCGGTTTACGGAATGAACGGAGAGATTCTTACCGACGATGCGCCGAAAGATCACTATCATCATCACGGGATCTTCTGGACCTGGCCGCACGTTCTTCTTCATCGTCCGAACGGATCGACGGAAGAATACGATCTTTGGCTTGGAAAACCGGAGATCCGGCAGCACTTTGTCCGCTTTGGCGAACAGAGCGTCAAGGGATCTTCCGCGATCTTTGAAGTCGAAAACGGATGGTATATCGGACCCGTCGATCAGGACGAGAACGGATTTGTCCGATCGGGCAGCAAGATCATGAAAGAGATCGTACGGACAACGACCGGACCTTCGGAAACACGCGATGGAGTTCGCGTACGATCGATCGATTTTGAGTTTACCTGGACGCCGCTTGTTTGTCCGATCTCGCTTGGCGGAGCGGAGAACAAAAGCTATGGGGGCTTTTCGGTTCGATTTCATCCTCCCGGTCCGAAAGATCCGAATACGATCATTACGACTTCGGCGAAAACGACGGAGCAGGAAGAGGATATTCTCGATACTCCTCTCTCCTGGGGCGACTTTACATCGACCTTTACCGCCGGATCCGGGAAGAAGAGCGGGGGAATGATCATGGTTCCTTCCGATCATCCCGATTTCGCTCCGACCTGGATGACGCGGCATTACGGAGCGATGTGCGTTGGCTGGCCGGGAGTGAATCCCAAAATGTTCCCTGTCGGAAAACCGATCAAACTGCATTATCGGCTTTGGATTCATGAAGGTCTGCTTTCGAAAGATCGCCTTCAGTCGGAATATGATCGCTATAAAGCGAGTAAACCGTAATTCTTTCTCACGCGGATCCCGAAAACGGATCCGCGATTGATTTTTATCTTCCCGCCTGTTGAAATTATTATGATGTATCAAAGATTCCATTTTCTTGCCGTTCTGTATTTTTTGATCCTTCCCTTGTATGGATCGGAGAAGAAGAGCGAATATCTTGGCCCCTGCGATCTCCTTTTGGGAAATTCGGGATCGGTTCTGTATGTTCTTGAACAGGACGCGGAACAGATCCGCAAGGTTCCGATCGATTCCCTTCGCGATACGGTTAAGGATCAATATCTTTCCTCATCCGTTCTTCCGATCGGTTTTCGTCCGGAGCGGATGTGTTTTCTTCCCGGTGAAAAAAGAATCGCGATTGTTGGAGGTGGAGTCCAGGGAAAGCTTCTGATTGTCAATACAAATAAATCGTTTTCGATTGATCGCCGGATCGATCTTCATTCCCATACACCGTCGGATGTATCCGCGGGAAAGGATCCTTCCGGAAAGACGACGATCTTCGTTTGTAATCGATTTTCAGAAACAGTTCTTGCTGTTGATCCGGAAAAAGGATTGATCCGAAAAAAATGGAAAACCGGCCGGGAACCTTACGCGATGAAATACGTTCCTGAAAAAGGAAAGATCATCGTTGCTTCCCTGATCCCCGATCTTCCCGCCGATGAATCGTATACAACGGCCAGCGTTTACACCATTGATCTGAAAACGGATGAAGTTCGCCGGGTTGAACTGCTCAACGGCGCGTCGAATTTGAAAGATATCGCAATATCCACGGACGGCAAATACGCGTTTATCACCGGAACGCTGGGCAAGTTCAGAACGGTTACCACACAAGTCGTCGGCGGATGGATTATGGAAAATATCCTTTCAGTCGTCGATATCGAACGATCGGAAGCGGTAGATACGTTCTATCTGGATGATACCATGCTGGGAGCGGCGAATCCCTGGGGTGTCTCCTTTTCTTCGACACTTCCCCTGATTGTTCTTACCCTTGCGGGAATGGATGAACTTCTTTTGATGCCGAGCGACCGGATTCTGAAAATGCTTAACGATCGACCCGAATGGAATCGGCCCGGACAGGGAGCTTATACTTACACCTATCAGGGAGAAGGTGCGATTAAATTTCCTCTTCGAGTTCGCGTCAAGATGGGAATGAAAGGAATGCGGCGTGTATTGGCCGACGGCGATCGGATCTTTTTTGCCGCTTCCTTTGAAGACGCGATAGGATGTATTCGGGTCAAGCTGAATCCCCCTTATGAGAATCATCCGGGCGCGTTTGTCAAGTCCGGCGATATTCCGAAGCCGCAGGATCCGGTCTTTGCGAAGAAGGCGGCGGAGACCGATTCCGCGTCGGTGATCCGTTTGGAACCTATCGCGCCTTTGAAAGGAATCGCAGTTGAGCGGACGATGATTCGGCTTGGAAAACGCCCGCATTGGAATCCTCAACGGCGCGGGGAAGTTGTCTTTCATGATGCGACGATCTGTATGGAGCAATGGTTGAGCTGTTCGAGCTGCCATCCGGACGCACGGGTCGACGGATTGAACTGGGATCTTGTCAACGATGGAGTCGGGAATCCGAAGAATACGAAGAGTATGCTTTTATCGCATGAGACGCCGCCGTCGATGATCTCGGGCGTTCGTCCGGACGCGGAAACCGCGGTTCGCGCCGGTGTTTCCCATCTTCTCTTCAGCCGGATCCCGGAATCGGACAATATCGCGATGGATGAATATCTGCGTGCTTTAAAACCGGTTCCCAGCCCTTATTTGATCGACGGTAAAATGAGTCCCTCGGCGCAAAGAGGCCGTTTTCTTTTTGAAAGCAGCCGAACGAATTGCTCTGTATGTCATCCGGCCCCTCTTTTTACCGATCTGAAGTTGCACAGGATCCATTCACAGGATTCCTATGATAATATTACCCAATTCGACACACCAACCCTGATCGAAGTTTGGCGGACGGCGCCCTATATGAATACGGGCCATTACACAACGATCCGTTCCATGCTTTTCGAAGGAAAGCACGCGAACGCGGATGGGCTTCTCGATAAACTTTCCGAACAGGAAAAAACCGATTTGATCAATTACGTATTATCTTTATAAACGGATAAGAGGAAAATGGAATGATGAACGAGAAAAAGGAGAATGCGCCCTGGGAAGATCTTCCCGAGGAAACGGAAAACAATTCGGACGATGCCGATCTGATGGATCCGGAAGAGATCCGTATTCCCGAAGACAAGCTTCCGCTGATCGATGAAATCGCCGTCGAATATGTCGGTTTCTGGAATCGGCTGGTAAGCCAAACGAATTGGGAAAAAGGAAAGGTGATCAACACTTGGCGAAATCGCCTGATCGATGCCGGTTTGCCCCGAACGGTTTATTCCGACGACGCAATCGCGAAGAGGATCGGAAATGTCTCCGGACAGCATGTCGGCCGCCTTCGACGTGTGTTTGAACAGTTTGGCGAATCCGATCGGTTCCCCAATCTTTATTGGAGCCATTATCAGGCCGCTCTCGACTGGGAAGACGCAAACGATTGGCTCTCGAAAGCAAATGAGGAGAATCTTTCCGTTGCATCCATGCGAATTGCCCGTTGGGAAAAATACGGAGCCCCCGCCGATCGAAAGCCTAAAGAGAACGAAATCGTCGACGCGGAACCGGATGAAGATGTTAATCCGTTCAACGATTCCGATACGGGCTTCGTCGATGTCGGATCTTCAATCGACAACAACGTTTTCGGCGAAGATGAAAATAAATCGGGAAAAGAGAACAAAAAGGAAAAGAAGGATCGGGAACTTGGTCCGGAGAAATTCGAAGGAGACGATGAAGCCTGGAAATCGCACGGCGCGATTACAAGCGATGTTCTCAATTCCCTCAATAAGCTGGGATCGCTTCCTTCCGATCTCGGAGATGCGTTTGAAAGTCTTAAAATTGCGATATTGAGCCATAAATACACGAAATGGGACGAAGTCTCCGCCGATACGGTTCTTGCGTATCTTTCCGCGATGAAGGCTTTGATCCTTTCGGAAGATCCCGGCAAATAAAATGAACGGATCCCCGGCGAAAACATGGTCGGTGCGGAATGATATTCTTGATTTTGCATCGGGACCGGTCTTTATGGGAATCGTCAATACGACGCCCGACAGTTTTTCGGACGGAGGGTCCCTTGCGCGGTCCCGGGAAGGAGAGTTTTCCGTTGATCGGGACGCCGCTCTTGATCGGGCGCTTCGGCTGGAACGGGAAGGAGCCGGAATCCTTGATATCGGAGGACAAAGTACCCGACCCGGATCGGAACGAATCGCGCCGGAAGAAGAGATCCGAAGAACCGTTCCCCTGATTCAGATCCTTGCGAAAAAGAGTTCTCTTCCGATCTCGATTGATACATACAGCGCCAAGGTTGCCGAGGAAGCCTGCCGGGCGGGAGCATCGATCATTAACGACATTTCCGCGGGAACATTCGATCCCGATATTATTGAAGTTGCCCGAAAATATTCCTGCGGCATCGTTCTTTCTCATATTAAAGGAACGCCGAAAACCATGCAGTCCGCGCCCGTCTATGAAAATGCCGTTGCGGAAATTATGGACTTTCTTCGCGAACGAAAAGAATGCTGTTTGCGTGCGGGGATCAAGCCGGAAATGATTGCTCTGGATCCCGGAATCGGATTCGGCAAGTCAATCGAACATAATTTGGCAATACTGGAAAATATCGGACAATTTCATCAGCTCGGATCGCCGATCCTTGTCGGGCATTCGCGCAAATCTTTTCTCGTTCATTATTTACCGGAAGCGGACAAGGATCTTATTGCATGTAAGAATATCAGTGATGAATTGACGGCAAGGATCACTTATGATCTGTTCGAACAAAAAGTTCAGATCATTCGCGTCCACAACGTCCAGATCAATCGGAGAATGATATGCCGATAATTATCGGAACGGATGAAGCGGGATACGGTCCCAATCTTGGCGCGCTGGCGGTATCGGCAACACGATGGAAAATCTCTTCCAATACTGCGCCCTTCACAACGGACGGTTTATCGGACCGGATTCTTGCCGATTTTCAAAATCGCCTTGATCTGATCGGGAAAAAGGGCGGACTCTTTCCGATGATCGATTCGAAAAAACTGTATCATTCCAAAGGATCTCTTCTTCCGCTGGAACGATCGGTATTTCTCGCGCTTTCCCTTATTGAGGAAAACAGTATCATTGAATCCCTGTCCTTGCGTGATTTGAAAAATCGAATCTGTTCGAACGATCGGGAATCTTTCTGGGAAAAGGATCAGAATCCAATGCTGCCCGTCGATCTTTCCGATCAATACCGGGAAGAGATGAAAGAAGACTTGCGGGAAATTCAATCTTACTTGAAGAAGAGCGAAATTAAGCTGGAAGGAGTCCGTTCCCGCCGGGTCGTTCCCCGCGAATTCAATAAGGAACTCGATTCGGGGAAATTGAAAAGCGATATTCTTGCGGAAACGACGATTTCGCTTGTGATGGAATCCCTGAAGGATCAGGATGAACAGAAGTGCGGAAAAGGCGATTCGGAAGAGTTCGCGATTGTACTGTGCGATAAACTCGGCGGCCGGAATAATTATCGGGGATTGCTCTGTTCCTGTTTTCCGGATCACCGTCTGGAAATCCAAAAGGAATCGGACGCGGTGAGTATTTATCATCTTTATCCGTATGGGGAAGACGGCGATTCTTCAGAGTATCCGAGCCGAGAGATCCGATTTACCGCAAAAGGGGAATCCTGGTTTCCAACCGCGCTCTCTTCCCTGTTCAGCAAATATCTTCGGGAACTGTCAATGGATCTTTTCAATCGATACTGGCTTGAGAAAAAGCCGGATCTTCTTCCCACGGCGGGATATCCTGTTGATGCCCGTCGTTTTTATGCGGAAATCGCCAGTCTTCGAAAAGAACTGGCGATCAGGGACGATGATCTTTGGCGGAAAAAATGACCGCACAAAGATCCGCTATTTTACGTAATAGACGTAAGAATCTTTTCGCGGCTTTGGATCCGGAGCGGATCCGTCGATATATCCGAGCACACAATGTCCGATCCCTTCGTAGTTTCCCCGGATCCCGAGCGATCTTAGAAATTCCTTTCCTTCCGGCCGTTCAAATTCTTCTTTGGCCCGATGGATCCAGCAGCTCCCCAATCCGAGATCGTGAGCGGCGAGCATAAGATTTCCCATTACAAGGGATCCATCGTAGACATAAGTTGTGCGATCGCGGTCGGCGAGAACGATCAGAACTACGGGAGCTCCGTAAAAAGGATCCGTATTGGTTCCGAGAATTTCCGCGTTCCATCGTGAAAAACGATCGCGCACCTCTTTGTTGGTAATCGCAATAATGATCGGAGACTGCAATCCCAATCCGGTTGCCGCAAACGTTCCCGCCTTGATGATTTTGTCTATTAAATCTTCCGGGACAGGATCAGATTTGAATTTGCGAATACTTCTTCGACTCAGAATCTTGTCAAATACTTCACTCATGGGATTCTCCTTTCCTTTGAATTACATTCGCGGACGAACTTTGCCCTGAACGCGGTAAGGAAGCCCCTGAATCCGGAGAAATCCGGTTGCGTCGTTCTGATTATAGGCGTTGCTTCCTTCCATGGTCGCGATTCCTTCATCATAAAGGGAATTCGGGCTTCGGCGGCCGTCCATAATGATATTTCCCTTATAAAGAAGAAGGGAGACTTCACCGCTGACCGGTTTCTGCGCTTCACGAATAAAGGCGAGAAGAGCGTCCATTTTGGCTCCATACCAGAAACCGTAATAGACGAGTTCAGCGACTTCAGGAGCCAAGCGATCGCGAAGGTGCATGAGATCCCGATCCATGGTCAACTGTTCGACATATCGGTGCGCATCATAAAGAATGGTGATGCCGGGAGCTTCATAAACTCCGCGGCTCTTCATTCCCACAAAGCGGTTTTCGACCATATCGATGATGCCGACTCCATTGCGTCCGCCAACTTCGTTCAGAGTTTTTACAATTTCGAACGCGCCCATCTTTTTACCATTGATGGAGACCGGAATTCCCTGTTCGAAAGCGATTACGACTTTTTCTTCCTTGTCGGGAGCATCCTGCGGTCGGATACACATTCCGAAATCGACTTTATTCAAGCCGTTGACTTCCATATCTTCCAGTTCGCCCGCCTCATAGCTGATATGAAAACAGTTTTCATCGGAAGAATACGGCTTTGCGATGGAAGCTTTGACCGGAATATTCTTTTTCGCGCAATAGGCGATCATTTCCGTTCGTCCGGGGAATTCCGCGCGGAATTCGTCCATTCTCCAAGGCGCGATGATCTCGATGTTCGGATCAAGGGCTTCGGCGGCCAACTGAAAACGGCATTGATCGTTTCCTTTTCCGGTCGCTCCGTGCGCATAGGCGGTCGCTCCGACTTCCTTCGCGATTTCAAGCATTTTTCGAGAGATCAGCGGACGGGCAATGGATGTTCCGAGCAGATAAACTCCTTCGTATTTCGCTTGCCATTGGATCACGGGGAAAGCAAAATCCCGACAGGCCTCTTCGCGGACATCGATAAACCGAACGGAAGCGGCGCCGATATCTTCGGCTTTTTTGCGAATCGCTTCCCGGTCTTCGCAAGGCTGTCCGAGATCGACATAGACCGCATGGACTTCATATCCTTTATCCATAAGCCAGCCCAAAATCACCGAGGTATCCAATCCTCCGGAATAAGCCAAAACACATTTCTTCTTCGACATGATGGTGTTCCTTTTATCTATTACAAATTCAAAAACCGCCGGAGTGATCTCCGTTTTATTTTTTTCCAGTTTGAGTTATTTAAACTGTAAATAACCGATTTTGAAACCACGGATTTCACGGATTTTCACGGATACTTTTTTGGTAAAAACACGTTTTCATCAAAAATATCAGCCCCGAATCTTATATTGATTTCATCCGTGTTTATCCGTGTTATCCGTGGTTCCAAACAAAAATATTTTACCAGTATGAGTGAGTTATTTATCTTTTGCGAGTTTGCGCAGGGCTTCAATTCCGCGCTCGATCGTTTCGTCGCTCGCGGCGTAAGAGATTCGGAAATGGGTATCCCGCGCACTGAAAACATTTCCGGGAATCACAAGAAGTTCATACTTCTGAATTCCCTTTTCGACGAATTCGGTTGCTGTTCCCCAGGGCGCTTTCGGGAACATGTAGAAAGCCCCTTCCGGACGGGCAATCTCATAAAGATCGCTTAATCCTTCGACGAGCATATCCCGTTTTTTGCGGTAATGCTGAATTTCGGCGCTCATATCGACATCAAGTCCGCCGAGCGCTCCCCATTGAGAAACCTGCGGGGCGCAAACGAAGGTGTATTGCTGAAATTTAAGCATCATTTCGATCAATTCTTTAGGACCGTGCGCGAACCCAACACGCCAGCCGGGCATTCCGTGCGATTTACTGAATCCGCCCATCACCAAAGTATCTTCGTTAAATTCGGCGGGAGAGGTAAAGGGGACATGGCAGAAAGTCTGATAGATCTCATCGCTTACAAGAAGAATATTCTTTTCTTTGGCCAATTTTGCGACCGCTTCCGTTTCTTCCCGTGTTGCGACATGTCCTGTCGGATTGGCGGGAGAATTGAAAAGGATCATTTTTGTTTTTGGTGTAATGGCGGTTTCGAGTTTGGCGACATCATAATTAAAATCGGGATAGGTATCAATGCGGACAGGAACCCCGCCGACCATTTTCACGAGAGATTCGTACATTACGAAATAAGGATCGAACATGATCACTTCATCGCCGGGATTGACGAAGACGAGAGCGGCAAGGAGGAGTCCCCCGCTGGTCCCGCTGATCGCGAACACTTTCCGATCGGCGTGATGATAGAGATGATCGACATCCTTTTGAAGCCGTTCGAGAAGGGGTCCGAGTCCCTGAGTTTGAGTATATCCGCTTTTTCGGCTGTTGATCGCATTGATCGCGGCTTCACGAGCTTTTTCGGGCATATCGAAATCGGGTTGTCCGATGGAAAGATCAATCGGATGGGCCAACTTTTCTCCCAAGGCGAAAACTTTTCGGATCCCGGAAGACTCGAAGGAATGGGAACGCTGAGAAAACCATTTATCGTACATAAAAATCTCTCCTGATACAATTTTCATGTCCGTGGAAGTGTCTGTATCTTTCAGAACCTTTTTGGGGTATTGCAAGAGGCGATCACAGACATGAAATCGACATTAAAATTTATGAATTGAGCCCTTGAAAAATGAAAAACAACACAAAAATCGGGGCGACACGATTCGAACGTGCGACCCCCTGCTCCCAAAGCAGGTGCGCTAGCCAGGCTGCGCTACGCCCCGTACGCGGGGAAGAAAATACCTTCTTCGCCCATATATTATCCACTAAATTTTAACCTTTTTCCCGCTTTCAACAAGTAGGGGCAAACCCACTTGACTTTTTTGGACTCTCTCCTTATAATATTTTATTGTTTTTATTCCCTTTACTTTCATCAATTTTCCTTTGAAGATGGAATGAATCCGAAAAAAATCCTTTCGCTGATCATTCTTTTGGTCTTTGCCCTTCCCGCTTTGCTGGGAAATGGAATGCATCTGCTTATTCCTCATGAAATCGAGCAGTGTTCGCACAGACACGGCTTCTTACCGGAAAATTCGCTCTCCGAAAACCATTCTTCTTATCCTGTTTATTTTTTGCACTTTGAATCAGTGAAGAACTATGAGCACCATGATTCTTCCGATTTTTGTCCCATCTGTTTATTTTGTTCCTTGAATAAATCGAATACAGTAGATTTTTTTCAGCTTTTTCCGCTTGAATATACAGAACATTTTTTTCCGAATCTTTTGTTTTTTAAAATTCAAAAAGATCTTTCTCTTCATTCCGGCCGAAGTCCGCCTGTTTCTTTTTTTGCCTGAAAAATATTTCTGTAAACAAAAACCCGGAGAAAGTCTTTTTCAAAAACTTTTTAAAAAAACTTCGAACGGGCTTGACGGGCTTTTTCGGTAAAGGAATTTTGATCTTTTTTCCGAACTTCCCCTTTTTGGAAGGGTCTGATGATCATTTTCCGATTTCCATTACAGAAAATCGTATTATTATGGAATGTTCGCAAAAATACAAAAGACAAAAAGCAGAATCAGAAGGATATATTATCATGTACAAAAACCGAAAAAATTTTAAAAAGGGAGCTTTTACCCTTGTCGAGCTTCTTGTTGTAATCGCGATTATTGGAGTATTGATCGCGCTTCTTTTACCAGCCGTTCAGGCGGCGCGGGAAGCGGCCCGACGAATGCAGTGCACGAATAATCTGAAACAGATCGGGATTGCCCTTCACAATTACCATGATACGAATAAGCGTTTTTCCGCAGGCTGGCGCGGATATGATCATGGACTTCCCTGTGTGTACGGCGATCCCGGATGGGCCTGGGCGGCGGCGATCCTTCCGTTTATGGAGAAGAGCAATCTCATCAATCTCTGCGATCTGAATAAATCTGTCGGACACGAAGCGAATACCGCAGCGCGAACGACATTTGTTTCTCACTACTTTTGTCCCTCTGATCCTTTTAATGAAGAAAAATTCAAGCTGGAAGATTCCGGTCTGCTCGATCATGAAGGAGCCGGACACGAAGGACATGATCATGACCATGAAGCGGATCACGAAGCGGAGTTCGCGGTTGCAAACTATGTTGCTTCTCTCGGAACGACCAATATTCATGATGGAGAAGATTATGGACATGAAGGATCCCATGCCGGAAAGATCTTTAAAGGAGACGGGGCCTTTTATCACAACAGCGATCTTGCGATGGACGCCTTTATCGACGGATTAAGCAATACGATTTTTGTCGGTGAACGGGGAACACGTAAACTTCATTTTTCCACCTGGGTCGGAATGCCGCCGGGAGAAGGATGTATTCCGGCAATTATTGTCGGATCTTTCTACGGAGGATTCGACAATACCGGATCCAAGCACGGTTTTTCAAGCTATCACGCAGGAGGAGCCAATTTTCTTTACGGGGATGGATCGGTAAGATTTATTCCGGAAACGGTGGATCCCGCAATAATCAAGGCTCTTTCAACACGTGAAGGCGGCGAGAATCTTTCGCTGTGATTTCGATCCATAGAGATCATTCTCATTCCGCAATCTCTTTCGGGATCTTACGAGATACCTGAAAATAAAAGAAGTCCTTCCTTTCCATTAACGGAGAGGAAGGACTTCTTTACGGACTCAATGATTTCCGGAGAAGGACGAACGGAAGATCAGAAATTTTTTCCAAAGCGGATTTGAACAGGTCCCAGCAGTCCGGAGGGGATCAGGGAATCATCGGACCAGAATCCTTGCCAACGATTCAGTTTTCGGCCCAGACTGTTCTGTTTTTTCTCCAGATAGAGATTGGTTTTTGTAAACCGTTTTTCTTTGGGAAGACCGGCATCACCGATCAGGCGGTTTGCCCAGCAGTTTGTGATTTCGATTTCCAAAAGATTATTACCCTCTTTCACCGCGTTTGTAAGATCAAGTGTCCAGGGAGCGGTCCAGGCGATTCCGAGATCTTTTCCGTTCAGCCGGGCCGATGCGATTTTATGAACTTCGCCGAGTTCCAGCCGAACAGGATTGCCGATCTGCTCTTTTGTCAAGGAAAATGTTTTCGTATAAAGGACCGATCCGGAATAGAATCGAATGCCGGGATCGGAATGTTCGTTCCATAAAGAGAGCTTTTCAAAAACGATCTTTTCCGGACCTCCCCATTTCGGATCGAAAGAAAGAGTCCAGTGCGCGGTTAAAGAAATCGGGCTGGGCAATTTTACATTGAAGGAATGAGTCTTTCCGGATTTCATAGTGAGTTCATATTTGCCCGGCCGCCAAAAGATTCCGGAAGGAATTCTGTTTTTTTCTCCGGTCAATTCGATTCCCTGATCCGGTCCGGAGACCGACACAAGAGAATCTTTGGTCTTTTCCGGAGAGAAAACAACGAATACGGATCCTCGAAGCGGCAAGGAGATCTTGATCTTTGTTCGTCCATCGTCGGTTGAGGACCAGGAATCGACCGGCCGGATCTTTCCGGAAATCGGATCCCAGAGACGGGGAACTTTTCCTTTGACCCGAAAGATCCCTTCGGATGATCCGGAACCGGAAACAAAATAGATCTCTTCCTGCGCCGTTCTGCGGTGAATCGTTTCAAAGGCTCCTTCAAAGTCGGGAAGGATCTTTTCGGCTTTCAGAACCTGATCCATGGTTGTATTAAGATAGACTTTTCCTTTACCGAGAGAGAAAACAGTCGAATCATCAGTCCAGAGCTGTTCAACAGCAGAGGACAATCGGCGATCATGATCTTCTTTCTGATAGGCGCCAATTGCGGCGAGCGGCTTTTTCTTTCCAAGGACGATCGGAGCTCCTTTTTTCGCCAATTGGACAATTTTTTCCAATGCTTCCGCAGGCAAACGGTCCTCGATGGGATCGACGGCGAGGATCCGGTATTTCATCCCATGGGGAAGAACGAAGGCTCCATTTTGATAATCCAGATCGTTTACAAGGACGTCGGTATTCAGAAGATC
Organism: Planctomycetia bacterium; assembly: GCA_030539035.1. Classification (GTDB taxonomy): domain Bacteria; phylum Planctomycetota; class Planctomycetia; order Pirellulales; family Thermoguttaceae; genus JAUNBG01. The sequence goes on along the minus strand of JAUNSU010000006.1, from coordinate 43,667 downwards.
GTAAGTGTATCCGGGCGGGAGAAAAAGATCGGAATCGGGATTCCACTTTTCGCCCCGGGATCCGCGGGGAACATAGTTCTTGTCGCTTACGTAAGCGCAGACATCAGCAACGAAATCTCCTTTGCGAAGGAGATACTGGCAACGGCCGAGATACTGCATAAAGGGTCCGACCTTATTCCACCAGGTCGTATTTGTATTGATATGAGTTCCGGCGAAATACTCGAATCCGGGTTTTCCCAATTCGGGCATTGATGCGGTGAACGTATGCCAGATCAACATATTTGTTCCGTCGATGAAGTTAATATCAGCCCCGGCTTTGAGCCAGTCGGGATACATGGACCAATGCCGATCCATATGGGTAAAGGCTTCGCAGGCGACTTCTCTTTGTCCATGGATATGGGCGGCCATTGCGCAAAAGCGCATATTGGATTTGCGGGAATAAACCTCTTCATTGACCCAAAATTCTCCCTGCGGGATATCATTCTGTCCCCAAAAGGAGAGCATATCCGCTTCCCGGAAAAGGGGAGATGTCCGCCGCCAGTCGCCGCCGTCTTCCGAATGCCAAAGAATTCCGTGCTCATGGCACCTTTGCCCTATCGTCTGATAGCAATTTTCCCGAAAACAGTCGCTTACCGTTTTATGATAATCGGCGAGAAAGCGGAGCGATTGATCCAGATCGCCGACGATCAGACCGCGAAGAACAGGGAGCATGGAGCGGAGATCGTATTTGCGCCGTGATTCAAATTCCTTCTCGAATCCGACCGTCCAGTCGGGATTGCTCCCCTCCCAGCTGACGTTGTAGAAATGGGTAAGGGTCTTTCCCGCGAGATTTCCGGCGTCTTTAATGATCTGTCCGCACATGCGGTCGAAATAGGAATTGACAACCTCTTTGCTGAGAATATCAACACATCCGACTTCTCCGACGACATGATATCCGAATCGAACGATCTTCCATGATCCCTCGGGAATTTCGCAGCTCAATTTGCGTTTTTTGATCTTCTTGGTAAGATCGACCATTTCGAGAACTTTTTGGGATTGATCTGTCGGAAAGACGATATTGCCCCAAGCCTGATTCAATCGGATCTCTTCCCGATTCGGAGTGGAGGGAGTATCCATGCGAAGGGCAAGAACAGCGATATCCTTGTAAAATTTGTATCCCATCGGGGCGGTAAGATCAAGGTCCAACGATTTTGGACCATTGACGTTTTCTTCCGTCCATACGAGTTCTTTCGGACCGTCCTGTTTGAGATCCCAAGGGCCGCGGAGAACACCTCCGGAATCGGAGATGTTCATGCTCACTTTCATTCCCAGCCGATCAGCTTCCCGGATCGTATGAAGAATGAGTTTGCGCCAATCAGGATTCATGAATTCATGCTTGATATAAAGCGGAACAGGAACATTCGTTTTCGAATCAAATTCATCATGATAGTATCGGGAGTCGAAAAGCAGAATTCCGCCCACCCCTTTCTTTTGCATCTCTTCCAGATCTGCGGTGATCTTTTCTTTGGTGATATTTGCCTTGAGCCACCAATAATAAACCCAGGGCTTTGCCGATGAAGAAACAGCCGCAAACTTCTCGGGAGAGATCCGGTTCGGATTCTCATTCCCGAAAAGAGGGGAAAGGAACAAAAGGAATGAAAGAAGGGCGAAAAATATCTTTTGCATGAACGACTCCTTGTTTATCATTTGCGATCATTGAAAATTAACGGAATATTCCTGTCCGAACTGAATCTGGACAGGGCCGAGCAATCCGGAAGGATACAGCGGATGTGCTTCCGAGAATCCCTGGAAATTTCGTTTCTGTTCCGATTTTTTATAAAGATGGAGATTCGTTTTCGTCAACCGCTGATCGGGATCAAGGGCGGCATCGCCGATCAGGCGGTTTGCCCAGCAGTTGACGACTTCGATTTCCAGGAAATTCTTGCCGGGCTGGATCGCAGGGTTGAGATCCACCGACCACGGCTGCGTCCAAATTACTCCGAGATCCTGTCCGTTCAGACGCACACGAGCGATATTGAATACTTTTCCAAGATCCAGACGGATCCGGTTTTTCACCATCGCCGGATCAAGAGTAAACTCTTTTCGGTAAACGGCTGTTCCGGAATAAAATTTGATTCCGGGATCTGCGTTTTCATTCCATAAAGACAGGTTTTTAAAGACAGTCTTTTCCGGGCCTCCCCATTTCGGATCGAAGGAGACTTTCCAGGGACCGTCGAGCGTGATCGGATCCGGAAGATCCGTATTCATTTCAGTTTTATTTCCCAAGTTGTCGGAAAAGGCAAATTTTCCCGACTTCCATTGAATGAGATCGAGATTTTCTCCATTTTGACCGAGGAATTCAAAGGATCCGGCTTTTGCGTTTCCTTCAACGAAATGTTTTTTATCCGGCGAGCCGTTGAAAACGACAAAGACGGATCCGTCTTCAGGAAGATCGAGGGTGATCTTTGTTCTTCCATCGGAAGTGAAAGAGTAATTTTCGGCAGGTCGGACTTTTCCGGAAACCGCGTCCCAAAGTTCAGGTTTTTTACCGGATACGCGGAACAGACAGTCGGCTCGTCCGGCTCCGGAAACAAAATAGACGTCCTGTCCGTTGAACAGCCGATGATGATATTCGAAGGGGCCTTCGAAGTCGGGGTTTCCGAGTTCCTTTTTAAGAACTTCGGCGATGGAAGTGTCGCGATAAATTTTTCCTTTACCGAGCGAATGGACCTTTTTGGATCCATCACCCCAGATCGCATTGGCGAGTTTTTGAACTTCTTGATCTCCCTTGGGATAATCCCGCAGCCCGCGGGCTTTGTCCGGAATGTTCTTTCCAAGAACAACGATTCCGCCTTCGGAGATCATGGATTTGATCTTTTCCAGCGCGGAGACCGGGAGTTCCTTTTCGATCGGGTCCAGAACGAGGATCTTATAGCTCATCCCATCTGGAAGAACGAATCGTCCTTTTTCGAATTTCATTCGGTTGACAAGGACGTTTGTATCCAGAAGATCGTAGGTGAATCCTTTTTCGGGAACAAGATTGGACTTCGGGTTCCACTTTTCGCCGCGTCCCCAGCCGAAATAATTTTTATCGCTTGCGTAAACGCAAAGATCGGCGGCGAAGAGTCCCTGTCGGAGCAGATACTGGCAGCGTCCGAGATAATTCATGATTCCGCCGGCCATATTCCACCAGGTAACGTTGGTGTTCACATGGGTACCCGCAAAGTATTCATATCCCGGTTTTCCCGCTTGAGGAGGGGAAGCGGTGAATGTATGCCAAATGAACATATTTGTTCCATCGATCAAATTTATGTCGGCGCCGGGCTTGAGCCAGCCGGGATACATGGTCCAATGCCAGAACATATGCGTAAAGGCTTCCGCGCTGATCGCGGGCGATCCGTAGATATGTCCGGCCATTGCCGCATACCGCATATTCGAACGGGTCGAATGCTTATTGGCGGAATGAACCCAAAATTCTCCTTGAGGAATATCGTTTTGTCCCCAAAAGGAGAGCATATCCGCTTCGGCGAACATGGGGGCGCTCCGCATCCAGGGGCCTCCGTCTTCGGAATGCCAAACGAGTCCGTTTTGATGGCAAAGCTCGCCAATGGTTCGATAGCAGTTGATGCAGAAAGCGTCCGCGATCGTTTTATTGAAATCGGCGATAAACCTTTCAGATTCCGCGCGGTCTCCGACAATGAGTCCCCGAAGGACAGGAAGATATTTTCGAATATCGTATCCCCGGTTCTGTTTGAAGAAATCTTCAAATCCATCGGTCCAGTTCGGGCTGCTTCCTTCCCAGCTCACATTATAAAAGGAGACAAGGGACTTGCCCGCAAGGGGACCGGATTCTTTGATCATCCGGGTTCCGAAAAGATCGAAGTATTTTTTAACGATATCCTTGTTGAGAATATCGATACTTCCGTAATCGCCGATTACGCGGTTTCCGAAGCGAAGAATTCTCCAAGCGCCTTCGGGAACATTCCACTCGATTTTTTTATTTTTGACAAACGGAGCAAGATCGACGATTTCTTCGACAACAGGCGCCTGCTCGGAGGGAGTTCGAACTGTTCCCCAGGACTCATTCATTTTACCTTCTTCGCGGCCCGGCGCTTTCGGAACCGCAAGACGAACGGCGATCAGAGCGACTTCCCGATAATAGGGGGCGCTTTCATTGGAATGTGCACTGGAAATAAACAAAGGAAGCGTCGAGGAGAATTTTTTCGGACCGTTGACATTGGTTTCCGTCCAGATCAGTTCCCGCGGTCCGTCGGAAGTGAAATCCCAGGGACCCCGAAGATGTCCGCCAGTGTCGGAAATATTCATGCTTACCTTCAGACCAAGCCGATCCGCTTCTCGAATCAGATGTCCGGCCAGTTTGCGCCAGGAAGGACTCATGAATTCGTTTTCAATTTCGAGCGGAACAGGAATATGCCGTTCAGGATCTTCATGATATCGCCGGGAATCAAAAAGGAGAACGCCGCCAACGCCTTTTTGCTGCATTTCCTGAAGATCACGAGTGATTTGCTCTTCGGTAATATTCCCTTTGAGCCACCAGTAATAGACCCAAGGACGATATTCCATTGGAATGGAAGCGAATTCTTCTTTGGAGAGCTTCGTCTCTTTTTTTACGGAAGCAAAAAGATCCGCAGAGAGAAAAAGCGACGATAAAAGAAAGAGAAAGAACAGAATTTTTTTCATGGGATCTCCTTATTATTTGATGTGTGTAAAGTAAAAAATGCGCAGAACGGAAGACCACCGGCCTGTTTGCCGGTGATCCCGGTGAGTTTTCCTGTCCATGGAAAACTGGTGGGGCTATTTAACGCGAACACATTCGACGTTAAAGATCTCGGCGATCTTTTCGATCGTATCGGCGTGATGTCCGATTCCAAGAGCAAAATGATGGGTTGGTCCTTCATGAACCCAATTTTTCAGGAAGGATCGAATGTCGGGTCCGAAATAACCGTGGGTATTGGTATTGCCGGTCGGCGGGATCGGTCCTTCGCGGGATTCTCCTTCGGCGAGAACGAATTTGAATTTATTGTCCCGATTCACCGCAAGGCTCAACATGGTGATCGGACCTTTTTTGATATTGAATTCAACGCTGGCGCCGCTTCCCGGCTTTCCGTGATACTTTTTCAAGCTTCTTAATACCGGTTTTTGATCCGCGATATTGATATGATGGGGGCCGTCGTGTCCGACGAGAACGGTATTTCGGTCAAAATCGATCGGGTGGAATTCCGCGAAGCTACCGCCGATTCCCATTCGGTCCATGATCATCATTGCGACGCAGGTTTTAATATCGAATTCACCGCACATGGGGAATCCGGCTCCTGTGAGAAGGGAATTGCCGACAATGAGGTTGGTGACCAGCTCCCGCGTTTGGGAGCCCGGCGCCGCTTCATAATAGTAGGCAAGTCCATCGAGTTTTTTCTTTTCGATGAATTTCTCCAGAGCGATGGCCGCTTTGGCCGCTGTATGCAGATGTTCCGGGGTTACCTTGGTCGTGATGGGATCGGAGACGGGATCCGGAGTATCGAAGAAATCCAGAATTTCCTTCTTTTTCGCTTCGATCAGATCGGCGTATTCATCGGAATAGAACTGTTCGATTTCCGCGGCTTCGCAAGGAACGACATAAGCGCCGAAAGCGGCGGTGATCGCGGCCGGATCGGTTTGCATATCGAACATGGTATCGAGGACATGTCCGAGATGTCCAAGCCGGGCGCGGCGGAGATCATGAAGAACGTTGGCAATGGAGCACCATCGATCGAGATCCTGATCGACGACCGGATCGGAATAGAGCTGGCCGAGGATCACTTCCGGCGGCTTTCTTCCAAGGCGGATCGCAACGTCGAGGAATTCGGGAACGGCGCATAAATCGTCGTTGCAAAGCTGCATATAAGTTGTTCCGCGAGGATAATCCATTGCGGAAAGGGGCTGCAGGGCGACCAGAACGATCGGAACATCGACCTGTTTAAAGATCGCGGCGATTGTTGCCGAGGTCGCGTAAGTCAACATATCGACGAAGATGAGATCCAGATCGGCCGCCTTTAATTTCGCGACCAGTTCCTGGGCCTTCTGTCCGTTGTCGACAATTCCGAAATCGAAAAGGGTAATCGCCCGTTTTTTGAGCATATCGCAGAAAATATTCTGCTTCCTTTTCAATTCATCGAGCAGACCTTCGAACTGTCCCCAATAGACATCATATCCGACACCGAAAACGCCTACATTGGCGTTGAGCGGCTTTCGCCGCGGAACTGATTTAATTCCCATTTTTTATACTTTCCGTTCGATTGGTAATAAGAATAGCCGCCATTGCGAGAGGGTAAAGGCATCCGGAAACGATCCAGATCGGATAGAAAGAGTAAGCATCGCTTACAATTCCGATCAGTGTATTTCCAAAGACACCGCCAAGGGTTCCCACCATACCGGTGATCCCCATTACAGTTGCGACCAGCGATCCTTCAAAGCGGTCGCCGATCAAGGTAACGTAATTTGTAATCCAAAATCCATGCGCAAACATTAAAATTGACATCATCGCGATTGCGAATCCGGCTGTCGTCGAGATTGCGGCGATTCCGGAAGACATTGTTGCGATTGCCGCCGCGAACATTACGCCGAGCCGCGCTTTATGCGGCGACATTCCAATTCGAACGAGCCGGTCGGAAAACCAGCCGCCCAGAATATTGGAGACACCCAGCGCGAAAAAGGGAATCCAGGTTAATTGGCCGATCGCGTCCAAACTCAAGCCGCGTTCCTGGTTCAAATACTTTGGAATCCAGAACATATAGAAGTAGAAAACAGGATCGAAAAGAAGACGGGCAATCGCCAGTCCGATCACATCTTTTCGGCATAAAAGCTGCAAAATACCAGGCTTCGATTTTTCTGGAGGGGGAGAGAGAACCGGTTCTCCATATATCTCAAAAGGATCTTGCGCATCATCCGATTCGGATGTAATAGCGCAAGTGTCTGAAGAAGCGGGAGGTGTGTTCACAAAAGGAGACTGATCTTCTTCAAGAACATAAGCGCGTTCTTGATCGGAAACGAGTTTGGATTTTCGGGGATGGTAATAGAAGAGGAACCAGAGAGCGGACCAGATCAATCCAAGAACCCCGGTCAGCAGGAACGCTTCTCTCCATCCGAACGTGTTCACGCACCAAACGGTAAGAGGCGGGGCAACAACACCGCCCAGGCTGGCCCCTCCAATCGCGATTCCGACGGCAAGAGCCCGTTCTTTTTTGGGAAACCATTCGGAAGCGGCTTTCGCAGCGCCGGGAAAACAGCCGCCTTCGCCAATTCCGAGCGCGAAGCGGGCGGCTCCCAACTGGAAAGGCGTATGAATAAAGCCGTGAACCGCGCTCGAAAGACTCCAAAAGACAACCGACAATCCTAATCCGATACGGGTCCCAAGCCGGTCGATCAGACGGCCGCCAAGGAGGAACATGATCGCATAGCTCACGAGAAAGGCCGTGGTGGTGTATCCATAGATCGTATTGTCCATATGGAATTCTTTGCAGATATCGGGCGCAACCACGGACAAAACCTGTCGATCCAGAAAGCAAAGGGCCGTTGCCAAAAACAGCAGCGAGCACAAAATCCATCTCAATCCCGGTATTTTCATCGTTTTCTCTTTAAGTTCCGTATTCAGTATAAATGGGGATCTGTTCTCTCGAACAGGCGATTATTCTTCTTATCCCTTATATCATACACGGTTTGATCTCTTCTTTCAAGAGAAAGGTTAAAATAAATTGCGACATATTTTTTTCATTGAAAATTTAAAGAAAATTCCTTGATATAATGAATTTTTCTTGATTTCGTCTGAAATTTCGATAAAATAAATGAATATATACGCGTGTTGCTTCTTATTTTACGACAAAATACGGAGGTTCAAATGACCGATCTGCGCAATTATTTTTATCTTCCGGTGGGAGAACGGGAGTTTAATTGGGGACTTTATCTCACTGTGGTCGGACATAATCTGGTTCGACCTCATGAGCAGTATCCTCATCGGGAACATCCTTCTTCGTATCAGTTCAAAAGCAGTGAAGGGCGAATCCTGTCGGAATATCAGATCATTCTTTTAACCGGCGGAGAGGGGACCTTTTCTTCCGGGGAGATTCAAAACGCAAAAGTCTCCGCGGGCGATGTTCTTCTGATCTTTCCCGGCGTTTGGCATACTTATTCCCCTGATCCGGATACCGGCTGGGAAGATTATTGGATCGGACTGAACGGATCCTGGATCACCGCGCTTTGTGAACGAAGTATTCTGCAAACGTCTAAACCGATCTACCGTCCTCTTGAATATAAGGAGATCCGTTCGACTTTTGCCGAACTTCTCAATACTGTCCGCAGCAATGGGGCGATCAATTCCCCTTCTTATATTGTATCCATTGCCAAAATTCTTACTCTTCTTGCCGAGCAGCCGCAGGAACAGGAACTCGTATTCAGTTCGGGCAAGGAAAAGATCGTTCATGAAGCGGTTCGCGTGATCTGGGAATGGAGCTATCGAACATTGACTGTAAACGATATTGCCGACTCCATTCAGATCAATCGCAGGACATTGGAGCGGTATTTTCGCGAGGTGAACGGAATCTCCATTCATGATGAGATCATTCGCTGCCGACTGATTCGGGCGCAGCAGCTTTTAAAAAAGACCCGTATTCCGATTCACCGGATTGCCAATATGGCCGGTTTTTCCTCTCATCAGCAGATGTGCGCCCATTTCGCCGTCCATTTTCGATGCACTCCGGAAACGATGAGAAATTCCCGATAAGTCCAATTTACTTTCCTTAAACGGTTTAAACTTGACAACGCGATCCTTATCGATTAAACTTACAGGAAGTAAGAAAAGGCCGGAGGAATCCCAAGAATCGAAAAGGGATTCCTTTTAATTTCAGATCCAATAGACAACTTAGCACCAAAGGATGGAAAATGCAAAAATTTCAAAAGATCGCGTTTATTCTGATGTTCCTTCTTTTCTCGGGATACGTTTTTTGCGGGGAACCTGTTTTAGCTCCCTGGAATGAGAACAAACCGTTTCCAAGACCATCGGAGATCGCGTTTCCGAAGGGAACAGTTCATTATATCGTTCAGGATTGCGATCAGGATCCCGATTATCGCTTTTTGCATGAGACCGCAGTCGGCTTTCTGGGAAACAAAATCATTGCCGCGTGGTATAATAATCCGACGAAAGAACTGACTGGAAAGACCTTTCAGCGCTATCGCTGGAGTGAAGATGAGGGAAAGACCTGGAGCAATCCGCAAATTCTCATGGATCGCGGAAATGATAAAGGACTTATGTATGTCGGAATGCAATTTCTCAATCTCGACGGGGAGTTGTACGCGTTTACAAACGAAGAACATGGAGCCGAGAAGCCGTTTAATATGAACCTTCTCCGCTATGAGAAATCGAACGGGACCTGGAAGGAACTCGGTCCGATCGCCGCCCGATTTCTCTCCATGCAGCAGCCGATTCTGATGGATAATGGAAATTATGCGATCTGCGGCAGCTATAATCCCACGCCGGGCGGCGTGAACGGCTATTTGCCGGCGGTCTATATCTCACAGGGAAAGGATATTGCGAAACCCTGGAAACGATATTTGATCGATACGGAATATGTTAATGTCTTTGCGGAAACAGCGATGATCGCCGAGGGGGCCAGTCTTTTCGCAATGACCCGTCTGGAAAGGTCCGCTTATCCGAATGTCTATATCAGCAAGGACTATGGAAAGATCTGGGAGAAGATCGAAAATACTTCCTTCCCTGCGTCGAGTACCAAGTTCGCCGCAGGGACCTTGTCCAACGGAACGCGATATCTCCTTTTCAATATTCCGGATTTCAAAAGAGATCAAAACGGAAAGATCATTCCGAATTCGTTTACAAGAAATAGGGGAACGCTCGCGATTGCTCTCGCCAAGCCGGACGAAAAGGCGTTCAGCAAGATCTGGAAGGTTTCTGATTCCAGTTCTTCGACCAAGCAAAGAGCATCTCATTATCCTTGCGCGGTCGAACATAATGGAAAATTGTATATTACCTACACGGGGCAGCACAAATACCGAAATTGCGGATTGACCATTATTCCGATCGATTCTCTGAAATAGGATCCCGGACAGATCGATTCGGTTTATCGAAATTCAGGAATTTTATACCCTTTCCCTGTTCGGTTGAGACAGGGAAAACGATATTTTATCAGGAAGGACGGCATATGAAATACGAAATATCTTTTGGTGATGGAGTTCAAACGGTGGAGTTGGATCAGGCGGCTGTCCTTCAGCCGTCGTTTTCAGCCCCTTCCGTATCGAAAAAGGAAGAGGAGATCGTACGGGACGCGATGGCCCATCCGATTGATTCTCCGCCGCTTTACGAAATTGCGAAAGGAAAGAAAACCGCAGTGATCATTATCAGTGATCATACGCGGCCGGTTCCTTCGAAAAAGATCCTTCCGGCGATGCTGGAAGAGCTGCGCCGGTTTAATCCGGAGATCGATATTTCCCTTCTGGTTGCAACCGGTTTTCATCGGGGAACAACCCCCGCCGAACTGGTGAACAAGCTGGGAGAAGATCTCCTCGCGAAAGAAAAGATCGTCGTTCATGATTGCAAGGATAAAGAGAATAATGTTCAGATCGGGATTCTTCCGTCGGGCGCTCCGTTGGTGATCAATCGATTGGCTGCGGAAGCGGATCTGGTCGTCTCCGAAGGATTCATCGAACCGCATTTCTTCGCGGGATTCTCCGGCGGACGAAAGAGTATTTTGCCCGGTATTTGCGATCGAACAACCGTATTGGGAAATCATTGCAGTAAATTTATCGACAGTCCTTCGGCGCGAACCGGCAAACTTCTTCATAATCCGATTCATGAAGATATGATCGCGGCGGCCCGTCTTGCGAATTTACAGTTTATCGTCAATGTCCTGTTGGATGAAGATAAGAAGATCGTTGCCGCAGTTGCCGGAGATTTCGAAAAGGCGCATGCGCAAGGCTGCGAGATCATGCGATCGCAATGTTCCGTTCACGCGGTTCCCGCCGACATCGTTTTTACTTCGAATGGAGGATATCCGCTTGATCAAAATATCTATCAAAGCGTAAAGGGATTGACCGCGGCGGAAGCAACGGCCAAGCCGGGCGCGGTTCTGATCACCTGTGCGGAATGCCGCGACGGGACCGGCGGCGATGATTTTTATCATTCCCTTCATGATTGCGAATCGGTAGAGAGTCTTTATCAATCGCTGCTGAAAATTCCGATGGATCAAACGATTCCGGATCAATGGGAAACGCAGATCCTTTGCCGGATCATGCGAAAGCATCATGTGATTTTCGTTGCCGCTCCGGAGATGGAAAAAACCATTCGGGAAATGAAGCTCGATTACGCGAAAACCGCGGAGGAGGCGCTGGAAATTGCCAGCAGGGATTTCGATCAGGATCCGTCCATTACGGTGATCCCGAACGGGATATCTGTAATCGTCGAATAAACCGCAGATCTATTTTGATTTGACTTCGATATTGATTTTATTTTTTCCTCTTACCACGGTTGCTTTTAAAGGAGATTTCGCGGGATTCTTATAGTCGGGCGGCATAATGTTTTTCATTTCGAACGTGATTGCCTCTCCGTCCAGAGTTTTTTGGGGAACGGCGAGATCAACTTTTTCGTTTTTATAAACGGTAATCACATACTCGCCTTCCATCGCTCCCGATTCAGGCAGTCCGCGCAAAGAGGAAAGTTTATAGGATCCATTGGCTTTTGATCGGCCCGACGCGTCTTCCCCGGCGCCGGGTGTTTTCGGAACAAAAGAGACGACCGCATCTTCGATCGGTTTGCCGTCCAGTGTTACCTGGCCCTCGACATAATGAGTTTCTATTCCATAAGGATTCGGCTTTTCACATCCCATACAGATAAACGCAAACAGAACTGCAAAATAAAAGGAAACGCGGATCACTCTGTTCATAAAAATTGCTCCGAATAACGTGAAAGGGAAAAATATACTGGAAACGAGTTTACAGGGACTTCGATTCGCCGCCGTCTTTGGATCCGAGAGCTCCCCAGATCCCATAAGGAGAAAGACCCCGATAGCTGGTCGATTGAGTCGTTCCGTAATTCGACGCCCCCGCTTCAATCGTATCAGGGATAAAGCGAACAGATGCATCGGCAAGCGCAACATTGGCGCCGCCGGAATGATAGCTGGACGCGGAAACAAGCATTCCCCATTGACCTGCTCCGGTATCCTGAGAACAACTTGGCGAGTTGGGAGGCAAAACCGTATAAAACATCGTGTAAATCGGATGAGCACTTCCCCATCGTCTTCCCATCATACTGTCGCCGGTCGCGGTAGTATATCCTGTTGTATTGAACTCATTATCAGCACCGCGAAGATCCCAGCAGGCTTTTGGATTCTGATCACCGCCGGAAGTTTCTTTTGGGGCGTTTTCAACATTGAAAACGCATCCGCCGCGAATTTTTTGGGAAAGTCCAGGTTCTCCAATCGCAACTTCACCGATCAATACGGTATTACTGGTGCCGTCGATAATGGCGGAAGTATCTACTACCAACCGCAATCCGCTTTGGGCAATCATAACACCACGATTTCCTTTTGCGATATCACCCCGGCAGCCTCGATAGGACGTCGCTCCAAGTTGTCCGGGATCGGTCGGCTTATAGGGAGTCGACGGGCAAAGAAATGTGTCGATCTTGGTTGTCCAGGCAGTATAGGATCCTCCTGCGGTTGTCCGCGAAGGTCCCGGCCAATTTCCAGCCCCGGTTCCTTCAGTAATATTGGCGACAGCCTTATCTGCAATCGCGTTGTATACAGAGGTTTGTTCAATATACGGGAGCAGTTCGACCATATAGCTGATATGGTGCCGATAATCTCTTCCGCCGCCTGAGAGTCCTGCCCAGGCGGAATTGACACCAACATACTGCTCGCAAAGGCGAGCGGAATACTGAAGTTTAGGGAAAAAACCGAAGGAATCGTGCATATTATGGCAGGCGATTCCCAGCTGCTTAAGTTTATTCGTGCATTCCATTCGACGGGCCGCTTCCCGCGCCGCCTGAACCGCAGGCAATAATAGTCCGATCAAGATTCCGATAATCGCGATCACGACCAAAAGTTCCACCAGGGTAAATCCGCGAAGCTTAAAGATTTTCTTTAAGGAATAGCTATATTCTCCCCCCCCCCCCATTTTTACATTTCACAAAATTCTCCATTTTTTCAACTCCTTTTTAAAAAGTGTTTTCGGATCTCAAAAACTGAAAATATACGGGCAATATGTCCCTATTGTAATCAAATTAAAGGGGCATGTCAAGAAAAAAAAGTATATTTCAAAAATTTAAGAAATTTTCTCCCTCAACCCATTTTTTCTTATCAACATAATAATCGAAAATCAAAGTCTTGTCAAGTTAAAATAGGGAGGGGTAAAATTGCGCGATTTTTCTCAAAAAATGTCAAATTTTGTGCAAAATAAAGTATAAAAATACCGTTTCTGTTGGTATAATAGAGTTTGTCCAGATAAAGCAAGTGAGGAAGAGATGGAACAGATAGCGGCAAATTACCCTCAAATCGAGGCGGCGTATGAAACGGCAAAAGAATTTTTAGAAAATCCTGCAAATCAGGAATTCATCGAAGAGAGACGCAAGTTTCAAATGGTCCAGAGAGCGATTACGAATACCAATCTTGAGGAAGGTCTTGAGAAGGGCCGTGAGGAAGGCGAAGAAATCGGTTTAATCGAAGGGCAAACTAAACAAAGTATTTCCATGCTTCTCAGAATAATCGGAAGCTTTCTTGGAAAACCTTCAGATGGACTTCGTTCTCGCATTGAGAACTTGACGGATTTCAACCAAATCAATCGTCTGTTCGGCATGGTTGCAAACAGCGATGTGCGATCCCTCGAAGAACTCGAACAAAATCTGCGTTAATCAAAGGTTAAAGGGACGCGGTAAGATTCGAATCACAACGGTTTTTGAGGATTTCATTTCTTCGACATCAATATCTATCGGCCGAACTTATAGTATTTTTTATCGCGCGAGACGCAGCGTCCCTGTAAGAGGCTTGAAATTTCGATCTCTGTTAAGTGAAAAGTTGATATAATTGGATGATTAGACTCTATTTAGTTTTCATTATGGAATATGGAACTGTATAAATAGACAATATACATAATTTACAAATGGTTTAGCACTATGTTGAATGAAGAAAAAAAGGGAAATGATACTTCGGAAGACAAAATTCTATTTCAAACGAAGATTTTCGATGTTGTAGAACGATATCAGATCGGACAGAGCGGGCAGAAACATCCGCGCTATGTTGTCCGGAACAAAGGAGCAGTCGCAATTCTTCCGATCCTTCCGGACGGCCGAATTATTCTGATCAAGCAATTTCGTTCCCCAGCCCAGCGATATATTTATGAGATTCCGGCGGGGACCCGTGAAATCGGCGAGGAACCTCTGAAGACCGCTTATCGCGAATTAATCGAGGAAACAGGCTACCATGCGGGCAAAATGGACCTCCTCTGCTCTTTTTATTCTTCCCCGGGAATTTTCCAGGAAGAACTTTTCCTTTTTCGCGCTACGGATCTGGTGCCGGGAGAGTCCGCCCTGGAAGATGGCGAAGACATCACGCTCGTAATCGTCGATCGGGATCAAGTTCGATCCATGATCCGAAAAGGAGAGATCCACGATGCAAAGACCCTTCTGGCTCTGCTCACGATATTTTTTCCAGAATTTCCGGAAAATTTGGGAGATTGTTAAAATTTAACGATTATACTGCCGATAAAGATTGTAGTGATTCTATGGGATGTCCGCATTTGGATGTCTTTTAACAGGTGTATCGTCCGGCTTTTAAAGTCGAACGTTCCTATCAGGAGGATTTCATGGTTGCACCATCAGCGATCTCGGCAGAAGAATTATCGGCATTGTGGGAACAGTTTATACAAAATCGGGAAAATAAAGATCTCCGTAATCGGTTAATGGAAGCTTATCTTCCGATTGTCCGCTATCATGGAGAACGAGTCTGGTCCCGTCTTCCTTCGGAAGTGGATCTGGATGATCTTGTTTCCGCCGGCAATTTCGGACTTATGGACGCCATTGACGCCTTTGATCCCGATCGCGGGATTAAATTTGAGACCTATTGCGTTCCCCGTATTCGCGGAGCAATGCTCGATGAACTCCGTAAAATGGATTGGGTCCCCCGGCTTGTCCGTTCCCGCGCACGAAAATTGACGGAAGCGAACAAAGAACTGTTTAATCAGCTCGGGCGCTCCCCTTCCGAAGATGAGCTTGCCGGACATCTGAATATGTCGAAAAACGATCTTGATCGTATGGTCAACGATGCCAACGCGGTAAGCCTGGTCAGTTTGAACAAAAAATGGTATGAAACAGACGGGTCAAAAGATATCTCTGAAATCGATCTCATCGAAGATCAACGGGGAGAGGATCCCTCGCGCCGGATCCAGAAGTCCGATCTCATGCGTCTGGTGACCAAAGGACTTACCCGCAACGAACGACTTATCATTATTCTCTACTACTATGAAGAAATGACCATGAAAGAGGTCGGAATGACCTTGGATCTCAGCGAAAGCCGCGTCAGTCAAATGCACAGCAGCATTGTTGCCCGACTTCAGCAGCAGTTGGAAGAACGACGTCCCGAATTCGTTTGAATCTTCGAAAGAGTCCCAATTTCCGGATCGAAAGATCGCCCTTCGTTCGGCGGTATTATCGAGATCCGTGAGATAAAGATATTGATCGGCCCGTATATCTGGAAAGAGTACGGGCTCTTTTTTTATCGCCTCCGTGCTTTCCCATGTTTCTTCCCGAGCGGTATTTTTTCGCGAAATGAGATTCGTGTCTTCATACAAGGCCGAAGAATCATAAACATTCGCAAGAGAGATCTCTTCATCGTCGGGAAGATCGGATTCGACGGGATTTTCCGGCATCACGACTTGCGAAGCGGAATGATCGACAGGAGTTTCCGATTCTCCGCTTACTCCAACGACGTGAACTCCCAGATAATAGGTTGTGGAGCAGATCCCGGTTTTGATCGTTAATGAAAGACTGTAAGATCCGCTTCCCGCGTAATAATGTGCGGCACTGATCTGATTGGAACGATAGAGAATGCCTTGGGGATCTTCGAGATTTCCTTCATCGCCCCAGGAAATGATCCATTCTTCGTTCGGATAGGGATTACCTGAACTCGTTTGAAGAACCAGCTTGAGAACCTGATCGTTTGCGAACTTGTATTGCTTCAAGAGAAGGGAGGGGATCTCATATTCGTAAAGCTGGGCTTCATAGGCGCCAAGGTCGACGGTACCATCCAGAATACGCGTATTACCGTCAAGATCTTTATCCCTGTTCGGGATGATATACGAATTATTTCCGAGATTCGAGGTCCATTTCGATCCCCGGATCAAGCGGTAGTTGCCCGCCGCCGCATTTTCGAATAAAGCTGTTCCTTTTGGACACACGGTAATATTACTTGACGATTCGGTCCATTCGATATCCTGTAAATCCGTAGATATCAAAAGATTGTACGCAGAAAGCAATGGTATATCAGTACCATAATTCTGTTTACCGATTTCATTACCGGAATTAAAGACAACGATGGAATTATAGAAAGCGACATTGGATCCGTAAGCGTGAACGGCGCCGCTTCCTCCCTCGGCGGAATTGTTTGCGAGAGTACAGTTGACAAGATCCAGATCGCTCCAGGAGAGAATCGCCCCTCCCAATTCAATGCAGGAATTCTCGTATAAGAGACTGTTGCTGAGCACGGATTTATCGTATTCTCCGGCCAAGGTGATTGCGCCTCCCCAAGAATCCGAACTGTTTTTCGCGAAAATCGATCGGTCAATAGTGCATAATGATCCAGCGTAAATCGCGCCGCCCATACTCGCTGCGTGATTGGAATCAAAGACGGTATCGATAATTGTAATTATATCGAAGGCATAGACGTATATAGCGCCCGCCACCTCCGCAGCGCTGTTCGAGGTAAAAGTACAAGACTCAATCTCTGTCTTTCCTGATGTATAAATCGCACCGCCTCTATTCAGGGATTCATTGTCGATGAATTGGGAGTTAATAATGGAAAGATCACTATTCGCATAAATCGCGCCGCCATTTTTTGCGCTGTTGTTGTAAAAGCGGCAGCTGTCAATGGTAAGCGATCCGTTCCAGAAACCGATCGCTCCGCCGCCATTGGAATCAGTTGTGATACCGTTTTTAAAACTGATTCCCTTGAATTCCGCGATTTGCGGAACATTGGAGTACGTATTGACTTCAATAAGCCTGCACATACCATATCCATCGATTATGATTCCGGAGAGATCAATTTCACTGTTGTACAGATCGGCCGCATCAAGAATAAAACTTGCCTGGATTACAAGGGAACTATCCAGAACGATCGCTCCTCCTTTGAGAGAGGAATCAAAAGTAATTGTATTTGTTTTGAAATTACCGGTATTTATGGAATTGATCGCTTCTCGCAGAGAGATCAGACCATCGTTTGCGACTGTATCGGAGAGAGTCGTAATGATCAATTTTGAATCTGGATCGGAATCTGTTCCTGCTGCCGTTGTTGCATCAAGAGCAACTGTCCATTCGGAATCAAGATAGCGAACCGTGTTCCCGATTGCCTTCATGCGGAAGTGATATTGTGTATTCGCGGAAAGACCGGAAACGGTAAACGATCCAGTGTCCGATGTGAATTGATAATAGAACGCTTTTGTGAAATTTTCAGAAGTTGAAAATTCCAGCAAGTAAGAACTGGCGTTGGTCAAGGGATCAAAAGTGATCGCGGCTGTATGGATTCCGGTTGATTGGACCGCGAATCCCGTGGGGGCCGCCAGCGGCACCGCATGATAAGGTGTTTTCGCGGAGACCGCCGTCGAATAATACGAATCGGACCAGGATGCCGATCCCCGGGCAGTCGCTTTGACACGAAAAAAATAGGTCGTGTTTTCCGACAGTCCCTTGATCGTATACGATCCGGCTTCCGTGTAATTTTGCGAGGAAAAGGATGTAAACTCCGCATTCGCGGAATACTCCACGGTATATCCGCTTGCGTTTTCCGCTCCGGTGATTGCAAGGGACACGGATTCATAATCGACAGGAGAAACAGTGATCTGCGGTGTCGTCAATACGGGCAGTCGAGTGTAAGAAGTGTTAACCGAAAGCCAGGTCGATCCGTCGATCCACGCATAATAAGATCCGCTCCGATAGGTTTCCATGCAATAGCGATTATTGGTTGAGTCCCATGTGATATTGTAAGTATCAATGGTATTTTCGGCATCGGCTCCCTTGAATTTATCATCGTCGGAATCGGCAATGATCAAGCCGGTGTAATATCGCGGATCGGTTGTACTGTAAGTTGTGTCGTAAAGATATCCGTAAAGAGTAATCGCGTGTCCACCGTTCCGTCCATAATCTGTATCAAGCACAGTTCCCGGACTTTCCGCATACCAGCCGACAGAAAGGCCAACCGCACAACCGTCCTTCAGTTTTTGAACGGAATTTGAAAAAGATGTTCTATCGACGATATTGATATAATCATAAACGCTGCCGTTGTTTTGAATATCGGGATAATATCCTCCGCCGGGAACCAGTTCGTAGTTTGCGAATTCTTTACCATTGATAAACCAGTTGACTCCATTGGAAATACCGCCTGCGATATCATCCCAATAAGAGGTGAAGTATTCCAGAACATGATCTTCATTGTCGAAGGATGCGTTGTTCAATTTTGGGGTAAGGGTACTGTTTGCCCAACCGGCGTTGATGAGTAAATTGGAAGCGCTGGCCGCCCAGCAAAGATTGGAATCTTCACGTTCATTGGCCTTGTCGGCATCGATAAAATGTCCGGCGAACGATTCCTGATCTGATCCGGTATAGGAACTTGCGAGATTATTGAGATCATCCAGGGTCAGTCCGGTAATGTAAGCTCCTTTGGTTCCCGAGTCGAATGTAAAATCTGCGGAATAAAGTCCCGTATATGAGGACAGAGAACACGTGTAAGAGCTTATGGAGAGAAGGCAACGGTCTTCGAGCGGTTCACAGACAAGGGTGCGGACAGATCGGAACGGGCAAGGATGATTTTTCTTTTCCTTGAACGAAAAGAGATCTTTCAGCAGGGAAGAAAGGGATTTCATGGCAAACTCCAATGGGATCGGGAACATTTTGTCAAAATATCGGAAAATGGTCCCCGATACGAAATCATAAATTCGATCCCATTATAATTGAGAAATAGCCTGAAAGCAAGTTAAAATTCCGCAATTCCTGAAAAATCGATATTTTTAATACGATCGAAACCAAGCAGCAAAAGAAAAAATTTTAAACGGGGAAATTTCGAGCTTAGTAAACGATGAAAGTCTCTTCTGAGGCGCCGCAAACGGGGCAGAGATCTTCTTTTTCCGCTGAAAGATATCCGCAAAGACCGCAAATATTATATTCTTTTTCTTTGAACATCCAACGATGTTCGAATTCGATAATTTCCGAACAGCAGAGGGAATGAATCGCGTCCGCTTCCTGAGCAAAAGTGAACGAGATAGAGGCCATCAACTGATCTTCCTCATTTGCTTCCTGAATGAAACGGGAATAAAGATCTTTGGTTTCCTTTTCCTGATCGAACATGATCTGAATCATTGTGTCCAGAGAGACTTCGGGCGGTTGCTTTACGGTTAAAGCGGGCTTCTGTCCGAGTAAAAAAGAGACTTTCGCATGCCGTTCGGCGTGGATCTGCTCCGCAAAAGCGCAAGCAGAAAAAATCGCGGTGAGAGCGGAATAGCCTTTTTCGTGAGCGAGCTGTGCGCAACGGGCAAAATGCCAACTGGTTTTTGTATCCCAATTGAACGCGTGCGCGAGATTTGCCCGGGTTTTTTCCGTCAATTTCGCGCTGATGTCCGTATTCTTTCTGGTATACATTTCTGATCCTTGCATCTGTTTGCCGTAAACACGGCTTATATTTCTGAACCGCCGTTTTCAGAAAGATCCTGCGGCAGTTCACGGGGATAGAGCGGTTCCATTTTTGGAGGAAGGATCGTATCATTGAAATATTCCCAATCGGACCGTTCCTCATCGGAAGCATAATAGGTCAACCAAGTCGACAAACTTTCCTCATCATCGCCGCAGGAAAGGTTCCAATGGGTATAAACGGATACATGATCCATCTTCTTCTCTTTCAACGGAAGGATTTCAGATGTGATCACAGAATACAATTCGCGGTCGGAAAGGTGCTCTGTACATTCCAGAACGATTTTTTTCTCATATAATCGCTGGATCGTGTCGTAAAGAACCGTTTTCAATTCCTCATCGCTGAGCGAATGAGCAGCGGGAAGACGAAGCGGCGGATCGAACCATTGCCAAATCGGGAGGACCGGTGCGATTTCCCATTCCAGCATGGATTCCAAAAACTCGTTCGCATCTTTGGTCCTCCACATTTTATAATTGACACTCGTAATGGAATCATCCATATAGGGCTCAAGGTCGGTTACCAACGACGCGTTTCGTACAAGTTCATCTGCTTCATCATACGGCTGATTAAGAGGAAGCGAGTATTCCATGAAAATGACCCCGAAAAATCAATATCTGCCAGAAGTAAAAACGTTTTCCGAACTCGACAGACGAATCGAGATCTCCCCTGAAGAAAACATTTTTCAAAACCCTTTTCCTCTTTTCGGGAAATCGTTTCAAAAACGAAATCCGCAGATCAATCAGAAAGTGTTTACAATAAATAATTTAATCCAAAGGGAAAAAACTTCAAGCGAAATCTGAAATATTATCCGTTTTCATGAATAAAATCCATTTTTAAATCCTTAAATTCGGTATATCTCCTATTATTTAAACTGGTAATATCATTTTTTAAAACCGCTGACAGAGAGGAAAATCAAGCCGATCCCGGCAAGATCCCTCTGATCAAGAGAATCGCCCTTTACGGAACGCTTCGCTCATTGCCTGCGGAACAAGCGCTTCCGCTTCAACAACATTGGCGCGATTTTCGGCGACTTTTGCCTTCATTTCCTGTTCGATCGCTTTTGCTTCCGCACGCATTTTTTCCGCTTGGGCTTCCGCAACTCGAAGATCCGTTGTTGCCTGATCCACCTGAAGACGAGCCCCGATATTTTCTCCGACATCGATATCGGCGATATCAATAGAGACGATCTGAAATGCGGTTTGTGAATCCAGTCCTCTTTCGAGTACTTTGCGGGAGATCTGAACCGGATTTTCCATTACTTCCAGATGGGTTTGCGCGGATCCGATCGCGGTAATGATCCCCTCCCCAACCCGGGCAATAATTGTATCTTCGGTCGCTCCCCCGATCAGCTGCTCCAGATTGGTCCGAACGGTTACCTGGGCCCTTACTTTCAGTTCAACTCCATTTTTCGCGATTGCACTCAAGGTTGTTTTTGAGGACTTCTTGGGATCCGGACAGACGATCACTTTCGGATTGACGCTCGTCTGCACCGCGTCGAGAACATCGCGGCCCGCAAGATCAATCGCGGCCGCCTGATCAAAGTTCAGATCAAGATCGGCCCGATGCGCCGCAATCATTGCCCGTACGACATTCGATACCTTCCCGCCGGCAAGATAATGAGATTCCAAGCGACGGGTCGTAATTCCGTCCTTTCCCGAGATCGGCAATCCTCCTTGCTTCAGCATGATCTTTGCCTTTACGATTTCAACCGCGTCCACTTTACGCAAACTCATTCCGAAAAGGCTCAACAGACTTACCTGGGCCCCGGACATGTATCCCTGGAACCAGAGTTTACCGTAGGCGATGAGAAGCGTAATGAGGACAAAAAGAAAGCAGACCCCAATAATGGTTCCGATAGCCCCCAATACTTCCGTACGAGCAAATTTGGATGCTGTTTCCAAAAAAAGAACGATCTGTTCCATTGAGATTCTCTCCTCTTTTACCATAAACAGAACCAAAAGGCCTGTTCGCAAGTATCTTTTTTAAATGCGGCTTGATCCGGATCGTTTATTCCATCCCATCTATCTGAAAAAGTACATCTATCCGAAAATGCGTATTTTTACGGAATTCAACGATCTCTTAATCTTACCTGTCTTTCATTATAATAGAAATTTTTCAAAAAGAAAAGAGATCCGGCCAAAATTCTCAAAAATCGACCGGATTAAGGATTTCAGAGGTCAATAAAAGACTTTTTCTTCTTCGTACTATTGTCCCAGGAACTTTGGATCCATGAGAAATCCAGATCATCTTCCAAAAGGAAGAGATCCGGGGAGAACTCCGCAGGATTCGTCGTTGATTCCGGGATCGTTGAATGGACAGGAAGATCGGCTTCCGCAATTCCCCCCAAGGGATCTTCCGGGATGGATTCTTCTTTGACCGGATCAGCCGGTTCTTCATTCGGAAGAAGGGACGGAATTTCGGAAGATACCGGTTTATTCTTTTCAAGGTAATCTTTCCAAACATAGGGAAGAGACAGGCTCAACTCCTGATTATCCACCGTTCGGCTTACTTCCACGGATGTTTGATATTCATCGTCGGAGAAAATATCGCAATCCGAGGAGAGAATGATCTGCAGATTCTCTTTTTCCGGCGATTGCAGTCCGCGAAAGATGATATTCTGAACGCGATACGCTTCTCCAACGGTTCCGATCAGATCATTTTTATAAGTGAGCCAACCGAAAGAGGTATTGTAAACGGTGCTTGTATTATCGGATCCGAATACATGGAGTTCATTAAGATATTCTTCCGGCTTGATCAGCAAGCGATCAAAATACTGGACGCTGTACGAGAAATCCAAAGACATTTCATTTTTTACGGTTCCAAGCATCTGAAGAGAATCGGTAAGCAAATAGATCTCGGTATCGACCTCTTTGTTCAGAATTTCGACTGAATTCTTACCGCCGTAAAGGAAGCGGATATGAACCGTATTAAAGTTGACGGCCCTTAGTGTATGTCCTTTTCCGTAAATCGCAACATCGTTTTCCACGAGAGCAACCGTATCATCCATGTTGGAATCGATGATTTCGGCAACATCCTCTCCGGCAGAACTGTCGACTTTCACCAGTGTAATATCATTGAAATACCAGGTTTTACTGAGTTTGGAATCATCATAGTTTGCGGTAAACGTTCCGCCCGCATTTTCGTAAACGAGTTTATCGTTTCCTTCGGTTCCCTGAAAGACCATGTTTTCTCCGGAATTGCTTCCGTGAAGAGAGATCCCCGATCCGCCCAAATCGAACTCCACTGAGGTGGCCGCATCGCCTTCCCCATAAGTGAACGAACTGCCGGAAAATGTTCCCGACATTCCGGAAAAATAAAGGGGAACCTCGTATTTGGAACTGAATGTGTAAGATCTCTGGGCAAGATGCCAGATATTTTCTCCCAGCGCAAATTGCAACTGTCCATTATTGACGCCGAATTGGACTTTTCGTTCTTCCTCGGGCAATTCCTCCCAGAAAGGATCAATATTGACAGCATTACCGGAGCTGATCGCGGTAAGCTGAACCTTTTGATTATGAATTTCCGTTGATTCCCCTGTTTTTTCGATCCGAACGAGATACCAGGATCCGGCATCGACCGCCCAACGGATCTCTCTGCCGGTCTCCGTATTGATCAGCGTCGAATTTGTGATCAGATTTCCCGGCTGAACGGAATTCCGATAGACCGCGAGAGAAAATCCGGCGGGAACATCGGACTCAACACTCCATGCTGCCAGCCCGGAAGAGGTCGGCTTATAGGCGTATGTCAACCGTCGGATACCAATGTCCGTTCGGAAAAGAGCAGGATCTGCACTGGTCCAGGAATCTTCTGTTTTCCAGAATAAAGGTGTATCGTCGTCGATAATCGTTCCGCGGATCTCCTCGCTATTAAGATTCACTCCAATCAGATCACTTAATTCTACGAGGAAATAAGGATTGAACTCATCAGAATAAGGAGTTCCCTCCTCCTTCTGCAAACGGAAATTTCCGAAAACAGCGATCTGGAATTCGGCTGAAGTCTTTCCCGCCGCGATCGTGATCGTTCCGGTGGAAGAGGTATTATCGTAATCGGAATCATCCGCGCTGTCCCCTCCGACCGCGGTTCCTCCATTAACGGAATACGAAAAAGATACATCGCCCCGGGATGCTTCGCCAAGAGTCGCCGTAAAGACCATATACTGCTGGCCGGCATCTCCTTCGAAAATTTTCGCATTGGAAACCGTAAGGCCCACTTTTTTGGGAAGAACATTGACGGTAATCGAAGCCTTATTGCTCCAGTGGACTCCATCGAACACTTCAACGGTGATTGCCCGTTCTCCCAAGGTTGCTGTTTCCGCACTGTTTGCGTAGGTGAGGCTGCGAAGATATTTTTGATAATCTTCAAGAGATCCTTTTCCGTAAACGAGAAGGAATCCATCCGTCGTATTGGTAATAGTAGAAAAACCATTCTCGAGCGAGGAACTCAAATAAAGACTTTCCGAACTGTTGTCCGGTCGGGATGCAAAGGAGATCTTCGCCTGATATAAATATTCTGATTTATTCTCGGTGGTAATCGACAAGGAGGAAAGAATCGGCATTGCCTCCTGCTTTTCGCAGTACTGATAAGGGGTAAGAACATTCGTATCGATTACGGGCGCGGCGCTTCCGATACTGTTCAGAATGAAATCTTCCTTAACATTTTTACCGCCAATATTAACAATACGGGTCAACGATTGATTAGGGGAATTTACCGTAATGCTGTAGAGGCCGTTCTTGAGATAGATTTGATACCCGCCCGAGCTGAAGGAATTGAAAGTACGGGTATCGGAAACCTCGCCATCAATGAGGTTGGAAACCGATAAAGATCCGGCTGTCAATTTGACTCCCTCACCGGAATTGTAGAAAGAATTACCGTTGTTGTCGGAATAGATTACTCCGATCAGCCAAGCACCTTCTGAACTTGAATTGTCGACAAAATCTGCAACCGTATAGGTAGCACCGCTGGACGCATAAAGGGCGGCACCCATTTCCGTATAATTGGAAGAAAGCATTACGTCCCGATGTTCATGATTCTTATTGCTCTCTCCCCAATCGATTAAAAAAGCGGAAAAAGCATAAGAAGCATCGGTATATGTGATGTTGTTGTAGGCAGCTGTCCCTGAACCGGCAAAAACATTTTCATTATAGCTTGAAAGTGTTCCGTAATATTTGGCAAGATCTGCTGCGAGGTCTGGATTATGCGCAATATATGTGTTCGATCCAGCTGATAAATTTTTGGCGTAATCTGAAGCGACCAGCGATGCAAGTCCAAAAGCAAGCGGATCCGCTCCCTCGCTTTCCTTCATGGAATTCCAGGCTTTTAAAAAATCGGAAAGATCCTCTTTGGAAACGGCGGGATAAGTTCCAAAACAAATAGCGTTAATACGGGGATCAACTGCGTCAAAGAATTCCGAATTAGAGTATCCATTATCTTTTACTCTATCCTGTTCGGGATCAATTTTATCGATTATCTTGTCCGCCGTTGCAGATGGATTCGATCGCAATAAATTGACCCATTCCAGAAATTCCTGTTCGGAAGCACTCGGTTCATTGTAAGTTGCTGTGGAATCCACCGCTTTCAAAAGATCATCCAGCGTATAGGACCAATCATTGCCCGAAAAAGTAATCGCAAGAAGCTCTCGGGATTCGAGCGATTCAAAGCGAAGAACCCTTTTATTCAGATTTTTTCTTTTCTTTTTCGGCATAGCATTAACCTCAATCAATTTCAAAAGACACCACTGCATTATATTATATGAAATTTGCGCCGGAAAATTCCTGAAAAATTCCAAATTTTCTCATTTTTCCAAAAAAAGTGATTCTGATTGAGAAAAAAGAGAAATTCAATGTTGAAAAATTTGTTTTTCTGAAAAGAAAAAGATATAAATTACATAAAATAATTATTTTGTGTATAAATCATTCTGCAGGATATAATTCTCAACGGTTTCCGGGGTTAAAAATCGTATGCTCTTTCCTTCTTTTCTGCGTTTTCGAATCAAAGTGGATGAGAGGTCAATTTGCGGCATGGGAATGATTTGTTCCGCCCATTGTTTTCGTGTGATTTCGGGCGCAAGATCGCGAAAACGATCAAAATCGGGAACAGGATGCCCGGGACGAAGCGCAATGATGAAAGAGGTCAATTTGCAAATTTCATCCGGGCAATACCAGCCGGGAATATCCATGAACGTTTCCGCTCCGGTGATCAGAAAAAATTCATCGTTCGGATAGGTTTTTCGATAGTGCCGAAGGGTTTCTACCGTATAATTGACACCGGGTGAATCGATTTCAAAGCGGCTCACCTCATATTCCGGACAGCGGGAAAGAGCGCCTTGAAGCATTTTAAAGCGATTTTCGCCGGGCGCTCTTTTTAAATCCGCTTTGTGCGGAGGAATTCCGGCCGGGACAAAGATCACTTTATCCAGCGAACAGAATTCCCGTGCGGTTTCCGCCAAAAGAAGATGCCCCCAATGGACCGGATCGAAGGAACCGCCAAAAAAACCTCTTCTCATCCTTTTTTCCCCTGATCTATTTCTGAAGGATCAGTCCGGAGTCCAAAGTTTGGAGGGACCTGCGTTTCCGTTGGAATCGTTGGAACTGCCGGGCGTCCATAAAGTCGATGCGGGCTTTTGTTCCGGCTCAAAGACGGGAGCCGTTGGAGCGGACTGTGATCCGGGAGCACCGGATCCGGGCCCGATTCCAAGCCGCTGCATGATCATTTGCAGACCTTCCATTACATCCAGTTCATTTCGGTGATTCATTGTGATGTGCTGCATGATTCCCATCACAGCTTCCGGTTTTCCCTCGGCGATCAGGAGATTGATCTCAAGAAGATTCCAGCGTCCATCGGAAAGGTCCGCTTTTTTCGCTTCCTCGTAAACCTGCTTGAGTAAATCATGCGCTTTTTCGAAATTGCCGTTTCGTATGGAATCCGTGATCGACAATTGGAAGCAGGCACTCCGCACCTGAACGGAAAGCGGATCATTGCGTTCCAAAAGAATCTTCGCAATTCGGGAGGAAACATAATTTTGCCCCAATGCGAAAGCATTATCAAGAATAACACAAAGAATCGAAGTCGAAAGTGCATCGAAATCGATATTATACCATCTCCAGACAGGAACATGATTGATCAGCAGCTGCAAATCTTTTTCTTCGGTATCCGCAGGAAAGGTGATTTGACGCACTTCCGGAAGATTCAACTGCGATCGCAGTTTTTGGATAAATTGATTTGCCTCGTCCCCTTCCGGCAAATAATTTCGAAAACGCTCGACGGCCGCAAGCAAAGAGATTCGGAGTGAAGGATCATTTGCCGCATCTTTCGGGCTTTTTCCTCCAAGCAAACCTGATGGACGGGTAATCCATTCCGGAAGGAAAACGTTTTCCAGGTAATTTTGTTCCAGCGCGAGCCGCTCCGCCGCCGAATACGATACCATCGCCGGAGGATAAAATTCCGGAATCATATTCCGTTCCGTCCAGGAATATTCGGCCTGATTCACAATGGTTCGATCGCCGAGATCCCCGTTCAGAAGTGTCCGCAAGTTCTTTTCGAATGCGCCCAATTCATCGGCCGGATACGAAAAGACTTCGATTCGGGCATCCCGATCTGTCTGCTTTCCGAAAAGGGTAAAGATCGTCCGAAGTTGAGGTGGAAATTCCTTCTTCTCTTCCTCCGAAAGAACAGTATTGAACGGTTTATCCAGAAAGCCGAAAACTTTTTGAGGAGGAGGCGAATTTTCCTCTTGGAACTGCGCAGGATCGACTTCCAGGACAGCGATTCGTTTGTCGGAAAGAAGATTTTCCAAGGCCGTATTGCTGTTTTGGATTGGCCAATACGCTTTTTGAATATAGGGGACATCATCTTCCCAGAACCGGTTTTCCATATACCACTGAAGCAGACGGGCTTCAACGGCATCTTCTTCAGAAGTGTCCGGCATGGTAATATATTTTTCCAGGTAGGGAAGTCCTTTTTCGATGTTGCCAAGCCAAAAATAAAGAATGGCAATATCCCGATAAATGGCGCCGAACTGCTCCCCAAGCGGTTCCAAACTCAACAATTGCGCAAGAGCCTTTTTCCAACGCGCTGAATAGGCGAATGTGAGTGCTTCTTCGTACTTATCCAATTCCGGAAATGTTTCTGCGGGAACAGCGCCGGGAACAAGGAGTTGGTAAAGCAGTGGAATTTGGCTTTCGGAAAGTATTTGCCGGTAATAATTGCTTGCCTGCTGCTGAATTTCCGGGACAGGGAATTTCGCAAGAAAATGCAGAAGCGGAATCGCGGAAATGGTCAATCCGCTGTTGGCCATCGCGATTGCGAGCATGAACGCTGTTTCCAATGGTTCCATTCTCATCGAGTTCGAATCGGATTTTTCGAAAACATCGATGAGAATATCGATTGCTTTTTCAAGATTGCCGAGCGTTGTATGAATACTGGCAAGCTCGGAACAGGCGCGGACATTGTCGGGTTCATTTGCGGCCCAAGGTTCCGCGATCGCGAGAGCATCTTCATTTCGCCCAAGTTCCCGGAGAAGCGTGCATTGAATGAATTTTAGACAGGAACGATCCGGGAATTTTTCAGCCAGCTTTTCCACAAAAGCAAGGCAAGCGGCGTATTGCTTTCCCTGAAACATTCGGTTGATCTGGTCCAATTCTTTTTGAATGTCCGAGCAGCAGTTCTTGATCTTTTTTTCCCGTCCTCCGGGGCAAAAACTTTGGGGGTCAAGCGGTTTAATTTCTTGCATTTCCTGATCTTTCTCTTCCTGAATTTACTTGAAAGAACTTTTCTCATTTAAAAGTCTGTAAAAATTCACTCTCCCATTTTACCTTTTTTTGAAAAAAAAGAAATAGATCCCTGAAAAACCCCTCTTTTTATCTTTTTTATGCCGTCGACGGCCGAAGTGTTCTCTTGCCCGATTCCCGGATAATCCCTCTTTCTCTCCTGTTTTCCTCTATTTGAAAAGATTTTTCCGCTCTTGACAAAGGAAAATTATAGACCATACTAATAGATTGTGAAATAGGGAAAGTATCAGGCGGAATTGAGAGATGAGCAGAAGTACTTCAGAAATAAATATGAAATCGGAAGCGATGTCCGATTTACTGGATTCCCAACTCGATAAGAAACAGAATTGCAGATCTTCGGATCAATAAGGAAGCGGATCAATGGAAAAGACTCTTGTTTTACTTAAACCGGATGCACTGCGAAGGCGGTTGGTCGGGCAGGTAATTTCTCGATTTGAACAAAAAGGTTTGGCAATTCGGGCACTGAAAATGATGCGGATCTCTCCCGCGTTGGCGAAAAAGCATTATGCGGCTTTACTTGATCGCCCCTATTATCCGGAAATTGAAAAATACATTACCGGCGGGCCGATTCTTGCAATGATCCTTGAAGGAGATCGCGCAGTGGGAGTGGTTCGGACCATGATCGGAGCAACCGATGGAGCGGAGGCTCTTCCGGGAACGATTCGCGGAGATTATTCCCTCAGCACACGGGCCAATATCGTTCACGCTTCTGATTCAACCGCTTCGGCCAAAAGAGAAATCGCCCTGTTTTTTCCGAGTAAAAAAGAATTATTTGAGATTATTTATTAATTTTCCCTGAAAATATATGATTATGGATACTCCTAAAGGTTTTCGGCTTCATCTTGGGATTTTCGGACGGCGCAATGCGGGAAAATCCTCACTTTTAAACAGATTGACCCGTCAAACAACTTCGATCGTCTCCAATATCGCGGGAACAACTACGGATCCGGTCGAAAAACCGATGGAACTTCTGCCCCTTGGTCCAGTCCTGTTCATCGATACGGCGGGAATTGATGATGATAGTGATCTTGGACAACTTCGTGTTCAAAAAACATTGCAGGTATTCGATCGAACAGAGATCGGAATTTTAGTGGTGGATGTTGCCCGTCCGGAACCGGTTTGGACCCTTTTTGAAGAAAAAATCGTTCATGAATTGGAAAATCGCAAGATCCCTGTCCTTGTTGTATTGAACAAGATCGATCTTTGCGATCCGGCTCCGTATTTGCTCGAAAAACTGGAATCCCAAAAGATCCCCTTTGTACTGATGGCCGCCGGAAAAAGATCGGAAGAAGTTCGAATCTTGAAGGAAGAACTCGTCCGAATCGTTCCGGAAGATTTTCTCACCCCCCCGCCCATCGCTTCGGATCTTCTTCCGGAAGGAGAAACGGCGGTGCTCGTTGTCCCAATCGATAAAGAAGCCCCAAAAGGCCGGTTGATTCTTCCGCAGGTGCAGACCATTCGGGATCTTCTCGACGGAAATCAAAGATGTGTTGTCGTAAAAGAGGATCTTCTGGAAAAGACCATTCAACAAATGGATCCGGCTCCGGCATTGGTGATTACCGACTCTCAGGCGTTTAAAGCAGTGTCCGAAATCGTTCCCCCGGAAATTCCATTGACATCCTTCTCTATTCTGTTTGCCCGGCAAAAAGGGAATTTTTCCATCTTGCTGGACGGTGCCCGGGCAATCGGGCGTCTTAAGCCGAAATCCCGCGTTCTGATCGCCGAAGCCTGCTCTCATCATCCCATCACGGAAGATATCGGAACAGAGAAAATTCCCCGATGGCTGAAGAATTACATCGCGCCCGATCTGGAAATCGGACATGTTCAGGGACACGAATTTCCCGCAACATCCAAAGAACTTGCAAGATGGGATCTGATGATCCATTGCGGGGCTTGTATGTGGAACCGGCGTGAAATGCTCTGTCGAATCAATCGATGCCTTGACGCCGGAATTCCCATTACCAATTATGGACTTGCGATCGCGTTTATGCTCGGGATATTAGAGAGAGCAGTTGAGCCCCTGATCCGTATTCGTTAAATCAACATCCGGATCGCATTTGCCGGGAACAGCATTCTCTTTTAACTGGATTTTTTTGGCGGGCTTGATTATGTTCGGATCAGGCTCGTATCTGTATTCCAGTTCCAACCAACCTTTTTGGGCAGTAAATCGGGCCGGGACCAGGGTTCCGGTAAGGCGATTGGACGTTTGTCCTTCCTTTTCCATATTTTCACCGGTTTTCGCATTATCCGCCGGACGGATCGCAGAAACCGCGTATTCTTTTTTAAGGCATTCTTCCAGTTTTTTAAGAAGAAGGGAACGAATCACCTGATATCGGGCAGGAATCGTCTGTCCAGGATGAATATTTCCCGGAAGTGCGTCCAAGGTCTTTCGGCGAAGAACAAATCCTTTTTCATTCTTTTCAATCTTGTAGGCGATATTAACGGTCAATTCCGGATACATCTTCTTGTCTTTTTCAAATCCGTCAAGGCGAATCTGAATTGCGATCTCATCTTTATCAAATTTCGTTTGAACAGGAAGGTCCTCCGCAAAGAAGAGCCAAAGTGGTTCGTCTGTACTTTTTTCCGCCTTCTTCGCATTTCCGAAGAAGGAAGTAAACTGTTCGGCAATTTGCTGATCACTGATCTTCTTGCCCGAATACATATTATAGGACAAATTGTTCGGAGAACTTTCATGCAGCGCATAAGAAAGATCGTAAACAGGGGCGAACTTCTTTTCCTGTACTGTTCCGCGGGGAACCGCAAGCTGTTCTTTTACCGAAAAATTGGACTTCCAGAAAAGATTCTTGTCCGTCGTCGAAGTTCTGATGCTTCGCGGCATGAAATCAATGCTGTTTAAAAATCCATACAGTTTTTTATCCAGATTTTCATGAACGGAAACGATCTGCTTATCGAATCCTTCATCCATTTGCTTGGCAAACCGGTTTTCCATTCGCAATTTTGATTCCGCCGTTGAATAGGGAAATTCTTCGGCAACTCTTTGCTGAATAATACCCCAGCCGAAAATACGGCTGGAAGAAATCCCGGAGATCGTTGAATCCATTTGCGCGGAAGCCGACGCCGGATCACTCCAAAAGTATTTCTCGAAATGGAGTTTTTTAGTTCCGTATACTTTGCCCTGGGAAACGGAATGAACATAGACTTCCTTTTGAGAAGAAACCGTTTTTGTGGAAACATCCGCGTCCAATTGAAGTTGAATTTCCGCAATATCATCGTTGGGGACGAACTTCATGGTTGTCGATCCTTCCGTGATCCCGGATCCGCGAACCCAGGATCCCCGGATCATTTCGTTCACATCGAAATTTTGAGAAAAATCATTTTCACTGAACAGACGATCCGATGCGGAAAGAATCGCGTTGGGGGCGGAAAAACGGTCCAAAATGATCTTTTTCAACTCTTCATACAATTCCTTCTTCGCGCCGTGTTCTTTCAAATAAGAGAGGGAAATCGCGGTTAACTCCGCGAGATTATTGTCGTATTTTTTCAACAGAGACTGAATATCGCTCGGAAGATTGTCCCGAATCACTTTAAAATCTTCTTTTTCCTGTTTGGTGTATTTGATTCGATCATAAGCAAGATCTTTAAGATCTTTCCGAACTTCCGAAAACATCGGATTATCAAGGCCGTTCGCTCCGGATTCGAATGAAGCAAGCGATTTTTTTATAATCTCCCCATTCGGCCGATCCTGCTTCAATTCCTTTGCAAGATCGTCCAGTCCGAGGTAGATCTTCCAGTTCTTCGCGTTTTCCGGTTCTGTATTCTCTGAAATGGAAGCGGACAAAAGATCAATTTTTTCGATCAATTGCTGCTGAACCGCTTTGTTGTCCGTCTCTTTCCGAGAAAACCGTTCTTCATCGATCGCCTTACACAAATTTTTGATCTTTTCGATAAAAACTCGATCCTTTTCGGATAAGGAATTTTCCTTTTTGACATTCTTTTGCGGGGAAGGTTCCGCCGATTGAAGAGAACTGCAATTCATACAGAAACCGTATATCAAAAAGAGTACGAGTACGGCTTCGATATGGGAGATTCTGTTAATAAATTTCATTTCCGGTCTCTTTCTTCCGCAATACGCAGACTGAATCAAGTCGTTTTTTCCTCAAAACAATCATGGACCTTATAATCGATACAATCGTTTGCAATGTATCCATAATTCTGTTTTTATGAACATACATTTAGTTTGTTTTTCGTCCGGTCCGCAAAAGAAATGAAATGGAAAGAGATCCGGTAAAAAAAGAAAATACAATAAGCCAGCGCAGGAAACAAAAAAAAAGATTATCCCTGTATTACCCCTTGTATCAATAAAGTAAAATAGGAAGATTTTATCAGTAAAGTCTGTTGTTCGTACAAAAAAAACGGCTCCGGGATAAAGGGAGCCGATCGAAAAAATTCGTTTAAAATAATGCAAACGAACGATCAGTCGTCCTCATGCATCATTTTTCTGAGTTTTCCGGAGAAGATGAAAACGATCACTCCGGCGATAAACGGGATCAGGGTCAAGATCAAAAAGAAGTCGGCAAGTCCCTTATCCGGTCCGAAGAAGAAACTCGCTTGGCTTGCCCCGGAAGCATCGGAAATTCCGAGGACCGCAGCCAATTTGGCGGATACATAATTCGCGATCGCGCTGGAAAAAAGCCAAACGCCCATCAGAAGAGAAGCATATCGAACCGGCGCCAGCTTGGAAACCATGGAAAGTCCGACCGGAGAAAGACAAAGTTCTCCCCATGTACAGAAAATATAGGTAATGAACAACCAGTAAGGCTCCGCGTTTCCGCCCGTTTTTTGCGCTTGAATCGCTCCGGAGATCATGAACATGAATGCGATCGACAGTGTGATCAAACCGATCCCGAACTTTACCGGGGTTGAAGGATCCAGACGCCATTTCGCAAGAACGCTCCAGAGCAGGGCAAAAAGAGGGGCAAAGCATACAATCCCGATCGGATTGACCGCCTGATACCATGTCGCGGGAAATGTATAGATCGTATTTTCTTTGGGAATCCGGGATTCGTGGGCCTTGGCTTCGTCCTTTTTTTGCTGAAGAGTGATCTCGCTCACTATTTGCGATTTCAATTTTTGCCGATTTTTGTCGATTTCCTCTTTCTTTTCAGAATCCGTATTAAGAACGGCAAATTCCTTACTCAGTCGGCTTTCCGCAAGGGCATCGATTTCCGCGGCGGCTTTTTTTCCGCTTTCAAGCAATTGGTCCATGGGAGGAATGTTGATCGTCAACGGATCCAATCCCGCCTTTTTTCGGGCAAGAGAAGCCTTTTTCAGAATTTCGCGAGTCGATTCCAGCGTGGATTGCAGTTCCCGGGAGGAATGATCGTAATTTTTGGCCAACTGAATCAGTCGGGAGTTGTTTTGTCCATTCTTTGCAAGGAGATCTTTTGCTTTGGTGAGTTCCTTTCCGATCTCTTCCAGGGAAAGAGACGCGGTATAAATACTGTCTTTCGCATTATCAAAAGCGATCAGGGCGTCCATTGCTTCTTCATTGGCAATAAAGATCCCGGGACATCGCTTCGCAAGAGACTGGGAAACCTGCCGGTTTGTGTCTTTTTTCGCAAAAGTGCTCAAGGAAGATCCCGCCTGTTCGAAAACGGCCCAAAAAGCGATGCAGAAAAAGGAAAGGACCAGAATTACGGCAACCCGATCGATCTCTTTGCGGTTCAGTCCTGCGGAAGATCTCTCGATTTCCGCCTTGCCGGAAGGTTCCGGAACGATTTCTTCCTCTTTCTTTTTCCACTCGATCATTCCAATATGTCCGAGATATCGGGGACGAAAGATCATGTAAGTGCAAAGACCAAAGATCATTCCAATTCCGGCGATCAGGAATCCCCAATGCCATCCGTATTTTTCCGCAACGGTTCCGGCGACAAACGGAGCGATCAATGCTCCGAGATTGATCCCCATATAAAAGATCGTAAAGGCGACATCCTTTCGCGAGTCGTTCTGATCGTAGAGTTGCCCGACCATAATGGAAATACACGGTTTAAAAAAGCCGGTTCCAAGAATGATCAGTCCAAGTCCGCCCATAAAGGTCAACCAGGCAAGAGGCGAGGAGGATAAAGAAACGGAATTTACCGCTGATACGCGAAAAAATTCGGTGAAAAAGAGACAGAATTCCCCTAATGCAATAAGAACGCCTCCCCAAAGAACGGATCGGTGCTGCCCGATAAACCGGTCGGCAATATATCCTCCCAGGATGGGAAAGAGATAAACCAGACTGGTAAACCATCCGTAAAGTTCGTAGGCTTCTTTTTCCGACCATCCGAAGCCGGGATTTGAACTCTTCACGGAATAAAAAAGATACATTACGAGAAATGCCCGCATTCCGTAATAGCAAAACCGTTCCCACATCTCGGTGGTAAAGAGGACCCAAAGTCCGATCGAATGTCCCAAAAATTGCCGCTGGCGCGCTTTTTCGTTTACAAGATCACGATTCCCTGTTTGTCCCACGGAGGTTCCATCCTTTCTGTTGTGATTCAGTCTTTTTCCGATTTGATCCCATCTCTTTTTCGAAAACCTTTTGAACTCCGGTCGATTTTCTGTCGGCCGGAGAGGATGAGCCGGAAATTTTTTCTCTTTGGATTTAATGTTTTCAAATACTCCATTTTCCGCGATTTCGGATCATTCCGTCCGAATTATTGTTTTTTCGACGCGGATCGCAGATCTTTGAGTTCCTTTGCATAAGATTTCGCGGAGAAAAGTTCTCCGGTTGCCTGCAGAACGAATCGTTCCCAAGGGAGAGAATCGCCGGGAAAGAAGACTTTTTCCGTAAGAAGTTTTCCAAGAGTTTTCGGATCCGATCCCGCCTGCGGAAGAACGATTTCCCGAAGTTGGGCCGCGAAAAGTTCTCCCAGCATGTAATTATGATAATAAACCGGGGCGATCACAAAATGCGGCTTGGACGCCCAATCGGCAAGATCTCTGTTTTCAGGCCGCGGAATCATCTGATATTTCTCGACAATATCCCACCAGAGCTTATTGAGATCCTGATCCGGATTCTGATAAAGGGCCCGTTCAAAATGGAACATCACAAGAGTCCATCGGCAGAAGATCAGCTGCTCGCGAAGTCTTTGATTCTTTAAGGCTTTTGCGACTTCCTGAACACGCTTCGGATCGGCTTTTGCAAATTGAATCAGCCAGTCGGGATCCCGCGCCATCGCACCGAACATCATCGCGATTCCTTCTGTTGTGAAGATATGCGCCGGTCCTCTTAAATTATAAGGAAGAGACCGATCCACAAGGTAATCGTAGACACCATGTCCCAATTCATGAAGTTGGGTATCCATCCACTCCGCCGTCGGCTTGATATTGCAAAGGATCCGGACGTCCCCTTCCCCATTCATATTGTTGCAAAAACCATGCTGCGATTTTCCCGGTTTTTCAAAAAGATCGCTGTTGGCAAGGATCGGACGGGCATCCAAACCGAGGGAATCGTAGTATTTGACCGAGAGATCAACGATATCTTCCTTTTTGAAATTTCGGTAAAATTCATTTGCGTCCACATCTTTCGAAGGCGGTGCCTGCTGAAAGAACGGATTATCGTAATGCCAAGGCATGATTTTTTTGACCTGGAACCGATCCATAAGCTCACGATCCATCTCCTCTTTTACTTCTCTGAACAGGGGAGTTGTCAATTTTTCCAGTTCATCAAAGATCGAAATGAGCTGACCCGCTTTATATTCCTGAAAGGAGACGGACATATCCCAAAAATTATGATATCCCAATTTTTGCGCGGCCTGATTGCGCAATTTCGCAAGTTCGATCAATTGCGGCGCGACCATTTCTCCCACCT
Source organism: Planctomycetia bacterium (assembly GCA_030539035.1). GTDB lineage: Bacteria > Planctomycetota > Planctomycetia > Pirellulales > Thermoguttaceae > JAUNBG01. Next base: position 7,143 of record JAUNSU010000006.1, on the reverse strand, counting down.
GCTTGAGCGCGGACCAGATCTCCCGGCGGCGTTCGGAATCGGTCTCTTTTTCCAGCATTTCCAAAAGATCGTTGTTCGTATATTTCTTTCCATCCAGTTCCGCACGCTGGTTCTGAAAGATCTGTTCGATTTCGCTCGAAAGATCCACCATCTTTTTCATTAAATCCGCAGGAAGCTGATTCTCTTCAAACGATCGTGCGGCGATATACGCGGCCCGGTCGGCAATCGGAGAAAGCGATCCCGCCCGTTCGATCAGTCCCTTGAGCTTGGCATATTTTTCCGAAGAGCTGTGATAAACAGACATCGCAAGATTTGCGTCCGCACTCTTCTTGAACGCCTCTTCGCTCCCGGTGATCATCGCATCCCACCACGAATAAGATATGTCGCAGGCCATCTTGTGATAATCGTCCTGATACTGCTTCATGAAAGCGGTCAATTCTTTGCCCGCATCTTGTGTTTGTGCTTTTTCGGCAAGATCCGAATCGGATCCCCGGCTTGATTCTCCTGTACTCAACGTGGATACTCCCAATATTAAAACCGCAAAAAATAAAAATTTTGACTGGAACATTCCTGTTCGCATTCCATACACTCCTTTTGATAGATAGGATTTGATTAAACTGTTTTGTCCTCGATATAGTGCCGGTTGAGGACTTCCCGGATCCGGTCGGGGATCAGGGCGCTTGTCCGATGAACAAAATCGAATCCGCTGAAAACAACGGTTCCCGTCGCACAGCAGATCCCCCCTTGCCAAGCCTCTTGCCGAACCTGAAAAGATTTTTCACCAATATGAATAATCATTGTCCGGATCAGAACATCTTCGGTCCAATGGAGTTCCTTTTTATAAAGAACTTCGGTCTTGAGGATTACGACACCGATTCCTTCCGGACGCAGATCGGGAGCGAACTCCCGATATAAAGAGGTGCGCGCCCGATCGAACCAAACGGATACCGCAAGATAATTGATATGTCCGTAAACATCCGTATCGATGATCTGCGGCAAAATTTTGTATTCGAAAACGACTTGATTTTGATCTTTCATTTTTTAATGCCGATTATGATTTCCGGAGATTTCTATTTCGAATTGCGCGGGAACATTTCGTTTAATTTTTGTTGAAGATCCCGGGCCTTTTTGTCCGCCGCTTTTTTCTGCGCTTCGGCTTCCGCAAGAACTTTGGTTTTCTTTTCCATTTCCGATGAGGTCAACGGACGAGTCGTTGTGATCATTCCCGCCGCCGGATCCGCTTTGGGTGCCTCCGGCTCTTGAACTTCATTTCCTTCCTTCTTTACCGGAGAAGCACTTTCAGAAACTTCTTTCTCCGACTGTACGGATCCCTTTTCCTCACCGGAAATTTCGTCTGTCTTTTTATTTTCCGGGAGAACTGCCTGTACGACAGGCGGATTCTTGATCCGTGTGATCTGAGTCTCTGTTTTTCCGGCATCGGAATTCATGAAGTTCGAAAAACCGACGACCAGAGTCGAATAGAGCAGGGTCCCAATTCCCAGCGCGAGAAGAATTTTGGTAAACCGGCTTGTTCCTTTCCATTCCCGAAGAGCGATTCCCCAAAGAGAACTGAAAATGATAATACTGGCCATGTGGAGAGTCCAGCTGGAGAATTTGAAATCTCCCATCTTGGTTTCTCCCATCGAATAAAAGAAGAACTGCATATACCAGGTCAATCCCGCCAAGGCGGAAAAGAAATAATTGCGAATCCGGGGAATCGGAAAATGTCGGGTCGCAATGATCCCTTTATCATCCGCGCCAAATTCCGCCTTTGTTTTATCGAAAAACTGGTGGAAAGTTCCATTTTTCAAAATAAGAATCGTACACCAGATGAAGTTCGTGGTGAATCCGCCGAACAGGATCACACAGAGCTTGGGAAGTCCAACCCAAAGGGGAGCGGTTCCGAAATAGGAAGAAGCGGTCGCGATGGGTTCAGCGGCGGCCATTCCGTAGGCCATTCCGGCACTGAAAATACCGGATATGGTTGCAACGATAATCCCTTTGACAAAACTGAACTCTTTAATGGACTCCTTTTTGGCTTCCTCGCTCATTTCCCTTTCTTTGGACATTCCGGCCAACCCGGCAAGAGCGATTCCCAAAGCGCAGATCCCCAAGCCGAAGAGATTGACCCAACCGGCATGTGTTCCAAGGATTTGGGTCGAAAATTCCCCGGAAAAAATCGGAGGCATCAGCGTTCCCAATACAGTGCAATATCCTAAAGCAACGGCCATTCCCAGCGACATTCCGAGATAGCGCATGGTCAATCCAAACGTCAATCCGCCAACGCCCCACATCATCCCGAAGAGAAAAGACCAGAGAACCGCATTCGGATCAACCCGGCAAGCCGCCCATATCGTCGGAAAAAGATTATCCGAAAGGATAAACGCAAGAATCCATGGGGCAAGGATCCAGCTTACAAATCCTCCCGCCAGCCAATAGATCTCCCAGGACCAGTACTTTACAAAACGATAAGGAACGTAAAAACTTCCCGAAGCAAGTCCGCCAAGCCAATGATAGATCACACCAATAAAGACAGGGGGCATTTTTTCTCCTTTTTGAAAATTTGTAAAATAGGGTGTTTATAGCTTTTGAGTCGCTTTTTCCAAGAATCTCTTCCATATTTTAACGTAAAAAACGATTTTCACCATCCCGGACACAAGAAAAGGGCTCCTCCCCCCGTTTTGGTTTACAAAAAAAACGCTATAATATCCCAATACACTATAGTTTACCCGTTTCTCGGATAAAATCAAGAACAGTTTATAATGTTTGAGGAAAAACAATGGCTGGTAAAAGTAAGAAAAAAGCGGAAACCGTTTATCTCGTTTGTGAGGAAACCGGTGATTACAATTACATCGTTCGTCGTAAGCCCGGCGGTGAAAAATTGAGACTCAGTCGATATTCACCCCGTTTACGAAAACATACGATCCACGTTGAAAAGAAAAAATAATTCCGACCGCAAAAGGTCTTTTGACGTTTGTGTTCTGCTTTTGTTGAATTCCCTGTTTTAGCAGATAATTTACTGAGAGCGTGCGTTCCTGTACGCTCTTTTTTACGTTTCTAAAGACCTTCAGCCCCCGGGATTTTTCTCCTTTCTCAAATTTTTTCGCAAAATTTACGTTCATTTCATATCACAGGTTCATCGGCTTTCTGGGAGCACAATGGAAAAGAGGAAGACAAAAGAGATCAAGGAATGGGTTCCACGCCCTTATGATTCTCAACTGGTAATGAACCTGTCCAAACAGACGAATTTAAACCCTGTCCTTGTTCAAATTCTTACCGGACGCGGAATGCTTGACGCGGACCGCATGATCCGATTTCTTGCCCCCGTCAATCTCAGTCGGGATCTGTATGCCCCTGAACGAATGTCCGGCTGCCTCGCCGCCGCTGAACATATTGTCAACGCCCTCAAAGAAAAAAAAAGAATTACGATCTTCGGCGATTACGACGTGGACGGAATGACCGCAACCGCTATTCTTACAAAAACGATCCAAAACTTGCACGGTGAGGTCAATTATTACATCCCCAACCGTTTAAATGAAGGATACGGACTGAGTTCCTCCTCGATCAAAAAGTTGAAGGAAGACGGAACCCGTATGATCATTACCGTCGATTGCGGAATCACCAGTCTTCAGGAAGCGGAATATGCCCGTGAGTTGGGAATCGAACTGATCATTACCGATCATCATACGCCTGTTTCTGATCGCGATACAGGAAAACTGATCCTTCCCAATGCCCTCGCTATTGTTCATCCCAGAGTCGACGCCATTGACGATAAAATATCGGATTATCCCTGTCCCAATCTTTGCGGGGCGGCGGTTGCCCTGAAGCTGGCTTGGGCCGTTGCCCGAATGGCCGAAGGAAAAACCTCAACAAGTCCGAAAATGAGAGCCTTTTTGATCCATGCCGTCGGATTGGCCGCTCTTGGAACCGTTGCTGATGTTGTCCCTTTACAGGATGAAAACCGCGTGATCGTTCGCTTTGCGCTCGCAAACAGTCTTTTAAACGATCCCCCGATGGGACTGAAATATCTGAACGAAGTCGCCGGACTCCACAATAACAAACGAATTACCAGTGAAGATATCGGCTTTACGATCGCTCCGCGCCTGAATGCGGCGGGAAGAGAGGTCCTTCATCCCAATTCCGTTAAAGATGAAGAAGATGAAGCAAATTGGCAAACCGCAAAGGCCCTCCTTTCCGATCCAAATCGATTGGCGGTCGCAGGACAAATGGGACTCGGAAGCCTGGGCGTTGAACTTCTGATCACTGAACAGCAGTCCCGCGCGAGAGAACTTGCCCCCTTTATTAACAATCTCAATGATTCCCGGCAAAAAATCGAGCGAAAGATCATGCAGGAAGCGCTGCGGCAGATCGAAAGTGATTATCGGGACGATTCCGCTTATGTTCTTGCGAGCCGGGATTGGCATCCGGGCGTTCTGGGAATTGTTGCCGGTCGCTTGACCGAGATCTATTTCAAGCCGGTGATCATGATCGCCCTGAAAAACTGCGACCCGGGTACAGGATCCGGCCGGAATATTCCGGGATCCTCATTAAGTTTATACGATGCGTTCGAGCATTGTTCCGAATACCTTGAACGGTTCGGAGGACACGCGGCGGCTGCGGGACTTGGGATCAAAGAAGGGAATATTCCCGCGTTTCGTGCGGCGTTTTGCGATTATATTTCCGAACATCTTTCGGAAAAGGACAAGATCCCCAAGATCACAGTCGACGGGGAATTTCCGCTTGCCGCGGTTACCAATCAAAATGTTTCCGCGATTGAGCAGATGGCGCCCTTTGGAAGCGGAAATCCGCGGCCGATCTTTGCCGCCTACGGGGTCTCTCTTGCAGAACCGGCCCGAAGAATCGGAAAAAAAACGAAACCGGTCGCTTCTGCGGGTACTCATCCCGAATTGGTTGGCCGGACTTTCTTTGCAAGATTCCGCCAATTCCAAACTGAGCGGCGGGCTATCGCCTTCGGATCCGGCGATTGGGTCGAAGAAATTAACGAACTTGTCGCAAAAAATCCCGGAATGAAGTTTGATATCGCCTATCAAATGGTTTATAATGATCATCTGGAGCAGTCGGAGATCCGCCTGATCGACTGGAGGATCTCGGCCGACAAATGATCGGATCGCCTAATAATACAAATGTTTGCGCCGGCTTTTGCCCGCGTTTGGATTAACAAGAAATATCAATTCTATCAGGAGTTTATTTCAATGTCTGAAAAAAAGTACGACATCGGTTTGATGGGACTTGCCGTAATGGGGCAAAATCTTGTGCTGAATATGGTCGATCATGGATTCGACGTTGCTGTCTTCAATCGGACCACAAGTAAAGTGGACGATTTTCTCGCAACGGACGAAGCAAAGTCCAAAGGAGACAAATTGACCGGAGCTCATTCTCTTGCCGAATTGGTATCCAAACTGAAGAGTCCGCGCAAGATCATGCTGATGATCCAGTCGAAAGACGCGGTTCCGGCTCCTGAAATCGCTCTCTACCCGAACAACGCCGCTGTTGACGCAGTGATCCAGGACCTTCTTCCGCTTCTGGATAAGGGCGATATCATCATCGACGGCGGAAATACCCAATTCAAAGATACCGAACGCCGTACGAAGTTTCTTGCGGATAAGGGGATCCGTTTTATCGGGACCGGAGTTTCCGGCGGAGAAGAGGGAGCACGAAAAGGCCCAAGCATGATGCCCGGCGGTGATCCGGAAGCATGGGAATATGTTAAACCGATCTTTCAGGCAATTTCCGCCAAAGTCGGTCCGAATCACGATGTTCCCTGCGCGGAATGGGTCGGCAATCGCGGAGCCGGACATTACGTCAAAATGGTCCACAACGGAATCGAATACGGCGATATGGAACTGATCTGCGAAGCCTATTGGCTTTTGAAGAAAGCTCTTGGATTTACCAACGAAGAACTTTACGAAGTGTTCCGCGATTGGAATAAAGGAGAATTGGACAGCTATCTGATCGAGATCACGCGCGATATCTTTACCGTTAAGGATCCGGAAACGAAGAAGCATCTGGTCGATCTCATCCTGGATACCGCCGGTGCAAAAGGAACAGGGAAATGGATGAGCCAGTTAGCCCTGGATCTCGGCGTTCCCAGTACACTGGTAACCGAAGCCGTCTATGCGCGATGTATTTCCGCAATGAAAGAACAGCGCATTCACGCAAGTAAGATCCTTACCGGTCCTTCCGGAACATATAAAGGCGATCGCAAAGAATTCGTCGATCAGGTTCGGCAGGCTCTTTATGCTTCGAAGATCTGCAGCTATGCGCAGGGATACGTTCAGATCATGGCCGCGGCCAAAGAATATGATTGGTCCCTCAAATACGGACAAATCGCAATGCTTTGGCGCGGCGGCTGCATTATTCGCGCCGTCTTCCTGGAAAGAATCAAGGAAGCCTTTGACGAAAATCCCAATCTGGAAAATCTCCTCTTGGCCCCTTATTTCAAGAGCGAAGTGGAAAAATCGCAATCCGCCTGGCGAAATGTCGTAAAGACCGCCGTTGAACTTGGAATTCCTGTTCCCGGTTTTTCGACTGCGCTTACCTATTTCGATTCCTATCGTTCCGAAAATTTGCCCGCCAATCTCCTTCAGGCTCAGCGCGATTATTTTGGCGCTCACACTTACAAAAGAGTTGATAAGCCGGGCGAAGGTCCTTTCCATACAGATTGGATCAATGTCCGCGAAGTCGAAAAGTAATTAACTCAAACTGTAAATAACCGATTTTGAAACCACGGATTTCACGGATTTTCACGGATAATTTTTTTGGTAAAAACACGTTTTCATCAAAAATAGCTCCGAATCTTATAATGATTTCATCTGTGGTTCCAAACAAAAATATTTTTACAGCATGAGTAATTAAAAAGGTCTTCATGCGTAAACGCGAAAGGAGGGGGAATTGCCTCTCCTTTCCGAACGAAAGAAGAACAGCGGACAACGCAGGGAAGTTGTTTTCATTCATCCGGAACAATTCCGGCTCGATGATCTTCAATGATATAATAAAAAACAAGGGCGATCTGAAATCAGACCGCTTTTGTTTTTTTTGAACACCTTGGTAAAAAGGAATCTCTTCCATGTTAACCCAAGTTCCGCAGTTGGAGGGGTGAAGTATCGTAAAAACCAGAGCGGG
>JAUNSU010000219.1 GCA_030539035.1 Planctomycetia bacterium | reverse complement strand
ACTTGGCGATTTGCCTGAGCCAGAGATTACCCATAGATTTTGGTAGAGAGGCAATTTTTTTAGTTTTATTTTTTCGTTGGTTTTACGAAAACACCCGGTCGGAAGATCAAAACTCGGACCATCCGAATGACGATTGATTCTTTATTGGTCAACAATTCCCGCGATTTCTTTGAGGGAAACGCGCTTTTGAACCTGCTTTTCGTGCGGATCCCGAAGCGGGTTAATCTGTCCCGGGGAAATACTCTTTTTTAAGTACGGGTTCGAATTGAACGAATAAGCCGCAATAAACGACGCTCGGTCCCATCGATCCCTAATCCGGGCTTTTACCCAGGAATACAGTTCCCTCCAGGTCATCCGGTCATAATTCTCTATTCCGGCTTGTCCGGCCAGTTCGACGATCATTTCCCAGTCAGATCCTTGATCAGCTGATCCTGATATTCTGTCAGCTTCGTTTCCATTTCGGCCAGGAGAAGATTTTGAATCGCTCCTTGTTTTTCCCTGGTCTTTTCGACGACCATCCGCAGGTTGGCGGCGACCGTCGGATCGGGGAAAAAATCAATGTAAGCCTCCAGGAACTTTTGTTCCGCGTCAAAAAGGTATTGACCGGCAAGACATTTTCCAAACGCCTCTTCATTGATATTTCGCTCGTCCGCCTGATCTTTACAAGAAAGAGTTTATAAATTTCGGGTCATTCGTGATCAGATAATCCAATACACCCTGAAGGTCGTGTTGCGTGTTGAGAACATCCATACTGTTAATAGCCATTCGATTTACTCCTTGCAATTTTTCATTGCTAAACTTATTTATCAATCACCGGCGCGTTGGCTATCATTTCGGCAATATTTCCGTTCTTTTGCGCCGCCGCGAACTTTTCTCCGCGATTGTCGATTCCTGCGGTTCCGGAAGAAGAGTTTCCTCCGGCGGAAATGGGAAGCCAATGCGGAGATTGCTTGATCTCGCCCGCAACGAAGTCGGAGATCCGTTTTCCGTCAGACGAATACAAAAGACCGTCTACCTCGTCGATCTTGATCTGTCCCGCAAGCCGTTCCACATCCCGAAACGCTTCAGGACGAACCCCCAGCTTTGTCGCTTCGTCAATGAGAGCCTTCTTGATGGTCATTTCCTTTTCGCGTTTTCTGAAATTTTCGAGCTCTTCCCGGAGCGGACCGTTTTCCTTTTCGAGTTTGTCAGCTTTCGATTTCGCTTCAGCGATTTCGGTTGCCAGTTTCTGCGCCTTTTCACGAAGTTCCGCAGGATTGATCCCGTTGAGCTCCGTAATAAGAGCCTCTTTCTGGGCAACGGCGTTTTTCAACTCTTCGGCGATCCGTTCGGATTCCTGCGCTCTCTGTCTGTACTTTTTGTTCGACTCGATCTCTTTGTCGAGCTTGGACTGAATTTCAGATGCGTCGTTCTTCGGCTCCGGAATAAAGAATTCTCCGTTTTCGTTTTTGATTTCAGGTTTGATCGCTTCAATCAGTTCTTCCAGTGATTTGTAATGATCGTACATTGATTTCATCCTTTTTTGTTCGACTGAACTCCATTTGTATATCCGGCTCCGAATGATCGGATCTTTTCTTTCCCGTACAAGCGACTTTTACATCTCTTGTTTGCCCGCTGTCGGAAAGAAGAAACGTTTTAAAACTTAAACCAAGCCGGATTTTGTTTGGCTTGAACGGAAACTTTCCGTTTCGAAAGACATAATAACACGGAATTTTCTTTTTGTAAAGAAAAAAATAAATGCCAGAAGTGGTCAGAAGTGGTCAGAAGTGTCATATGAGGGACAAAAAAATTTACCATCGGACGGTTTTTTCGGATAATGCGCGCTCAAAATCAATCCTGTAGACACGAAAAAAGTGCCCATGGCGCAAAAAACGAACGCCCCACTGGCTTAGAATTCGGTAAGCCGTCTTCCGGCTTACTTTCAAAATCCGGCACACATCCTTGAGTGTCAGCATTTCGAGATCGAGATCTTTTGTTTTTTCATCCATGAAATTATCTCTGGATCAAGTAAAGCAGTATCGAAAAAAGGAGATCGTTTCGTAAATGATTCCGACTATTCCGGAAAACATAATGCAAAGGGCGATTGCCTGAAATAATACGGCTCGCCCCGGATGTTTCAGGTTGTTTGTTTCGTGATATTCTTTAGTGATTACAATATTAATCTGTTTTACAAACTGTTTGCCGACAACAAGCATGAAAAAGTAGATCGCAATCTTTGCGCCGATCCATAAAATAACCATTTTCTTTCCTCCTTGAAAAATTATTCTTAAGAGCCCCTCGGCGTTGACGCGCCGATGGGTAGGTTCAAAAGAAATTATATGAATGTCCGCCGATCAATTCGCGCTCTGACGGATTACGCGTTCTGCCGAGGAGCAAACTCGGAACAATGGGAATCGAAGGATTCGAACCTCCGCGTCTCGCTGGAGAAACAGATTTACAGTCTGCCGCCTTCGTCCGCTCGGCCAGATTCCCAAAAGGAAAAGCCGGGAATCGAACCCGGAACCTGCGGATTATATGTCCGCCGCTCTATCCTATTCCTTACCCTCTCTGGATGATTCGCGACTCATTACCAGATACTCTTGGACGATTGAGCTACTTTTCCAGCGGAGAGTGAGGGATTCGAACCCTCGGGGCGCGTTTTAGACGCCCACCGGTTTTCAAGACCGGTGCCTTAAACCACTCGGCCACGTCTCCTTGTTTAACGCGTGGCCGTGGCCAAGGAATCGAACCTTGCTTGCCCGTACTAATAGGACAATGACCATCGCCACGGCAAATTGTAGCAGTGACTACAACCGCGTTTCTTTTTGTTTCGGCGGGTCTGGAAAGTCTATAGGTCGCCAATGCGTAACTTCTGTTTCCCAGTCATTTTGTTTTGCATAGATAACCCATTCGCCAGCAGATTCACCTGTATAATGAGCAAGATGAACTGTTGACCATTTGTGCGGAATATGATATACGGACACAAAACAAATTCTGTTGATCATTGGTTTTTTCTTTGTAGCATCAATCCACTTTTTCACAATTTACTCCTCATTTAATAAAAAGCCGGTCTTTCCCGGCTGTCATCGGCGGTGCACCTTAACCGAATTGGTACCTTGAACAGCTTGGTTTCGGGGTTCTGTTCTTTTTCCCGGTCCTAACGCGATACAACGTCTACCACCATCACTGGTAGTAAATTGG
>JAUNSU010000218.1 GCA_030539035.1 Planctomycetia bacterium | reverse complement strand
CGTGTTTATCCGTGGTTCCAAACAAAACTATTTTACAGTATGAGTATGTTTTTTGCAGATCATTTTAATTTTTGTGAAGAAGATCGGCGGATCCGTTTTTATACGGCTGGATGTAATGATCCAGTGCTTTCTGGGCTGCGCCGCGGTAATATTCTCCATCTTTTGCGCTCATACCGCCGGGAACATACGTAATTTGCGAGATGGGCTTGCCGAAAAATTCTGCGAACCACAGACATGATTGCGTGTATTGTCCGCGTGAATCCAGATGAACACAATCCCGAAGAGGACGCTGTATTCCTTTTGCATCAGGACGCCAATAGACCATGGGAGTAAAATAATTGGGAGAAGGAGGAGGACATTCGGGATAGACGAGTTTTGAACGATCCACTTTCGGTTCTTCCGTTTTCTTGCGATTATGCCGCGCATACTGAATCGCGAGTCCGGCGGGAATAATACGAAGATTGTATTTTTTGCCAAGTTTATCATAGTTCTTTTGAATGGAATCGAACATCGCATCCGGATCTTTGAATCTTCCTTTTCCCTCATTGATAAGGGGATGAGTCGGATGAAAGCTCCAGGACATTTGAAGTACGATTTCCGCCTGCGGAGCATATTTTTTCACATAATTGATGATCCGTTCCAGATAAGGGAGCTCCACGTCCATATCATAGCTCATCCGGCTGAAATGCGGCTGCAAAAGGACAAAGTCCCATTTATCCAAAACGAGCAGATCCTTGAGTGTATATCCTTTGCCGTATGGATAGGGTTTATACGCGGGATCCGCGTCGGATTTATCAATTCCTTCGCAATGCTTTTCCATTCCTGATCCTCCAATGCAGGCCCGATTCTGGATCAGGCGGCAATCGGGAACAGACGCTGCAACCTTCGGAAATTGATACATTCCGCTGTCCGAAAAACTGCTCCCTATCGTGAGCAGTTTTACTTCTTTCGCTTCAAGGGAAAGACCAAAAAACAGAAGCATTATAAAAATCAAAAAATTTTTCATGGGGGACCTCTTTGCGTAAAATCTTTTTCTCTCTCCTCCGCAGCCGGAGAACGCATATCGCCAACGGGAAATATCTTAACACAGATAAATTCTGTTGTCAAGTAAAACGCCTCTTCTGCTTCTGATTTTTGATAAATGCAGGAAAACGGATTAAATTCCCATAGAGAACTGAGAGCCTTCATTCTGTTTGCAGCAGCGCGATCCATTCCGGGCTTTTAGCGAACCTCAATATCCTTGATATTTCCCCTGGTCTGAATGATCGGAGAATTTTTATCGATTTTTTTGCCAAAATAGACAAAGTTTTCGAACATCATTCCATTCACAAAATGATCCGGAAGAGATCCTTCCATATACAGTTCACCCCGAAAATTTCCCTTTTCCCCGTAAATATTAAAATTCTTGAAGGAACAATTTTGAATCCGGCCCGGGACAGGCTTTTTGAATTTCCCGTATCGGCAGCTCATCGGCTTGGCGAGAACAACGGTCATATCGGACCCATTGGATCGAATATTGAAGTTCTCAAAGCGGCAGTTTTCCATCATCATGTTTTGATTTGGCTGAAGCCAAACAATTGCGCGCGCCCAGTACATGGAAACAGGATTATAGGGAGAATATCGCCAAACATCGATATTCTTCGCCTGGATATTTCTCATACCATCGGTTTCACATTCATACCCGATCCGAAAGACGTTCGCCGTATCCGTCCAGAACACACAGTCTTCAATAAGAATATTCTCGCAGCGGCGGTGCATTCCATCCTTTCCTTTAATCGCGATATTATCATCCTGGCTTCTGAAAAAGCAGTTTTTGACAACGGAATTTCGCGTATTGACCAAATCAAGCGCATCGTCGTTAAGCATTCTTGATCCCATAATTTTCACATTATCGATCAATACATTCTGGCAGCACCAAGTAACGAAAGTCCAACTCCAGGGATTGCGAAGGATGATATCGCGAACGGTAATTTTTTCGCCATGCCAGCAGTCGATCATGAATCGCCCCGGTCCGTTGAAACGGGGAGAATCTTCACCGGCCAAAATTCCGCGTCCTCTGATTGTGATATTGCTTCCGACCGTGGAAATACAGCCCTTGACGACAGCACCGCCTGCAAGATAAAGCGTTTGATTGTCTTTTAGTACAATCTTACCCGTTTTGTGAACACCCGGTCCATAATAGACAACGTTTTTTTGATCTTTGGCCGGAATATCTTTTTCGATCTCGTTGCCGAAAAGGATCAGAGGCTTGATCAACCCGTTCGGTTCAAGCACGATCTGAAAAGGTTTGTCCGCTTCAAGAATTACGGATCGTTCCTTTTTCTGGATGGTTTTAACACCGAATCGATCCGGTCCGATCACGAGTTTATCGAAAGAAAAATCCGCAGCGGAAATTTCCAGTTTGACCTTTCCGGAAAAGTCGAATGACGCGAAATAATACTCTTTTCCCTCGTCCTGCGACATTGCCGAATAAACATCAACCGGTTTACCGTCCGCTTTAATCGCCCAAACGCCGATCACCGCTTCACCTTTCGGAGCAGGATAAACTTTCACTTCACCGTAAACGACAGACACGATCGACGGAGCAAGTAAAAGCAGAACAAAAACAAAAAACCGTATCCATATAAAATTTTTCATTATCAGCCCTTTCAGTTTAAGAGGATTTCAGACGTTCTTTAAAACAGGAGAAAGAAAAAACACGCAAAGGATCTATTGAAGCGAAGGAACAGAGAACCATAAATATTCCTGTTAAGAAAAACCTAATTTTTCTCATTTTTTTCTCCTGTTCTGATATTTCGGATCAACAGCCTATATTTAAAAAACAAAAGTCTCCACTCAATTTGCGTTCGGATTTATTCAACCTCATAAACATTGTTTTACATAGCAAACATTCTACTGAAGAAAAAACGGTTTGTCAAGTGAATAATTCAGATTATGGGTAAAAAACATCCCATGAAAAAATTCGCCGATTGAACTATTTATTGAATGTGCTAAAATGAGGGGGATTGCAAGAAAAAGAGATCAATCGGAAGGGAACCGCCCTTCCCCGCAAGTAAAAATATCAGGAAAAGAACGAAATATGAGCGAATCGTCCAATAATTATTTGATCCCCAACCTGGATCGCGCCCTTTCGGTTCTGGAAGAATTGTCGAATTCGACCCATGGACTTGGCGTGAGCGAAATCG
>JAUNSU010000112.1:11046-12893 GCA_030539035.1 Planctomycetia bacterium | reverse complement strand
TTTTTCCTATTTTTTGTCCGCTTTTTTGGTATTTTGTGTTAAAATAGTAATGAATTAATGATTTTTTGAACATAAAATTCATTTTCTGTTAAAAATAGAGAATAAATTATATAATAATTACGATAAAATTTAAAGTATTCCGAAAAGGGAATACTTGTATTTTAGTGTAAAAATCGCTATAATCTATACAGATGATATAAATTTTGCGTTTTTTCTCAAATATTTCTGTTTCCTAAATTTTTTAATTTGACAAAAACACAAAATGGTCGTAATTTAAATAAAGAAGGAAGATTAGAAAGAATATTTCCAGGTTCGAACACATGAGGTTGAGATCGAAAGAAGGAAAATAAGATGTTAGTACTTTCCCGAAAGAAAAACGAGAGCATCGTCATCGACGACAAGATAACGATTATCATTGTCGATGTACGCGGGGACAAGGTCCGTTTGGGCATTGACGCGCCAAAGGACGTTACTGTTCACCGGCAGGAAATTTTTGAAGCCATTCAGAGCGTGGAGCCCGAATCCGCTGAACCGGAAAAAGAGAGCAAACCCGCAAAGAAGGGACGTTCAAAGGCCGCTCCCAAAAATGCGGATAAAAATGCCTCTCAAAAGAAAACAAAAAAAGAGTTGATTGCGGATGCTTGATTTCTTTAAAAAGAAAATTCGGGGAGGGGCCCCTTTTACGAATACAACTTTCCGCTATACTATATCTGTCTTTTGCAGCCCGTTTGGGCTTCAGTAAGGCTCCTCAAAAATCTTTAATGGTTTTTGTTCCGTTGGCCCTGTCGTCTAACGGTTAGGACACGGCCCTTTCAAGGCCGCGATACGAGTTCGATTCTCGTCAGGGTCATTCTTCATGGGATTTGACATTTAAATAAGTGTCAAATCCCTTTTTTATGCTTCTTTTTTGCGTTAAAGTAGGATTGTTCATGGTTTACGCAGTTTAAGACAGAATCGGTTTGATCGGTTCTGTGTATTTTTCTTTGAAAAGGTATTTTCACTATGAAAGAAGATCGTTCCTGTTCCGGAGACAAATGGTCGAATAAAACCAATTCGGTTCGCGCTCCGTTTTCTTACACCCGTTTTCTGGTAACAGCCGCCCTGATCAGCCTTTTTTTGTGCTTTGCACAATTCAATCGCGAGCGCACCAATAAGGCAAATGCTCCCGTGCAGAAGATCGTGAATCAAAATCCCGGTCCGCAAATCGATCGCACCGCAGAAAATCAAACCGATCTGATCACGAAAAAAGATCCTGCCGCCGATGAGAAGATCTCAAAAGATCGGTCTGATGATTTACTTTTGCCGCCGATTGCCTATCCTTTTACCGAAAGTACCCGACTGAATAACGCGATTCGGGCCGCTCGAAAAATAGTATCGGATCAGAATCGGATTACCGTTGACTGTCAAGGAGAAACGGCCGATCTTACTCAAACAATCGAACGGATCGCCTCAGGTACAAGGGACGAACATCGAAACGACGGAACGGAATTCCGCAATCGGGAACGACGGCTTCCCAAAGAGCAAAACTGCTATTATACGGAATTTGTTCATCGGATCGGATACGGGCGTTCGCCCGGCGCACATCGGATCATTATCGGACAGGCCGGCGATATTTGGTATACGCCGGATCATTATCAATCATTTTTTCCTGTTAATGGAGATGCGAAAAAGATCAAGAGCGTTTCCTCCAGCAGGGGAGGGCGCGGCTGATGTTCGAGTATTATAAAGAATTTCCGGACGGGTACAAAGTCGATTCTCTGAATCTTGTTTTTCCGGATCATCCGATGGAAAAGGACGCGTTTCTCGATCTGATCGCACAAAAACTTGATTTTCCCGACTGGTTTGGA
>JAUNSU010000112.1:0-11036 GCA_030539035.1 Planctomycetia bacterium | reverse complement strand
TCTTTCTGATCTTTCCTGGATCCGTCAGCAGAGGATTCGTCTGATTTTCCCGGCGCTCCCGCTCTCAGATCCGGAGGATCGGGAAGTTTTTTTGGATATTCTTCGATCGTCCCAAAAAAGCTTAAAAAATTATGGGATCGATCTTCAGATCTGTTTTTTGGAAAAAGACCGTGTATTGACTGATCGCGGCGAGGATTTTTCTTCGGGATGATTTTTTCGGTTTTTTCATTATAATCGCAAGCCCGTAATGAAGTGAGCGACAACGAACGGAATTAGGGAAAGAACATCGCCCCGGTGGGTGATTCAACCCGTAGTTCGAATCACACGGTTTTTAGAGATTTAACTCTTTCACAGAGCGGCGGCTTCCCCCCATTAAACAGTAATCACTATTTCCAGAATTCGTTTATTGTTTTCAATGTTTCTTCAACGAGGATCTGGCCGCCTTCCGGGCCGATCGTATTGCTCTGGACAATCGCGCCGTATCCGCCGTGCTGCGCGGCACGGGCCGAAGGAAGATAAGATCCCCCGGTCATATGATCCGTCGGATCAAGAACCGCAT
Organism: Planctomycetia bacterium; assembly: GCA_030539035.1. Classification (GTDB taxonomy): domain Bacteria; phylum Planctomycetota; class Planctomycetia; order Pirellulales; family Thermoguttaceae; genus JAUNBG01. Next base: position 10,477 of record JAUNSU010000112.1, on the reverse strand, counting down.
TGGTCAACTGAACAACAATCGTCTCCACTGCCGGTGATTGCGCCTTGATCTGCGTCGCAAAATCCGTGTAAAGCTCAAACTGATTCGTACAAATCGCTGTATCTCCGAGCCGAAGTACATTGACCGGAACCCGAAAAACCGGATTCGGATTTTTCGACAGTTTTTCATAGCGCGCCATGATCCGTTTGTTCCAGCGGATCTGCCCGTTCGCCGGATCGCTTTTCAATAAGGATTCATACTGGCGTTTACACGATTCATATTCGTCTTTCGTTACCTTGCGTTCCGGAAGATCAAGCCAGATCCGTTTATGCTTCAGAATCGGCGATGTCTGCTTGTCCTTTTCAACAACATTGTATGTATCATCCACTGCAACGACAATTCTTCGCGCGATTTCTTCCAGACGATTCAGGCCCCGAAGACGATCCATACGATATTCGGCCTGCTGCTGATATCGAAGATGCGGAGACATATCCCCTGCCGCTCCGCACATGGTTACTACTGGAATATCCTTTCCGAATTTTTGACGAAGATCCCTTTTGACCGGACCCCAAAAATCGGAGGAAGCCTGCTTGTTTCCTTCTTCTTCCTGAGAAGGACACGCGACAGATACGAACATTGCGATCGGTTCGTTTTTCATGTTCCAGAAGAAGATCGAATGAACATCATGATCTTCGAATCCTTCGACAGCGCGAAAGTCCGGCCGATTCGTCTTTCCGTACATAACGGCAGTTCCGTCGGCATAGACGGCGCGGCGATTCAGGGCGACAACGGCGTGTCCCAATCCATAAGAGTATTGCGCTTTCTGCCGGGTCTTCAGAACCTGTCCCAGCGCCGTTTCGAATCGTTTGGCGACAAATTCGACATATTCGGGTCCGTTCATGATCTCCATTCCTTTTGGGATCTGTTCCGCCGGGATCACCGAAAGATAAGGCGCGGAATGGGTATGGGTCGCACAGACCATCAATTTGTTCGGATCAAAATTCGGAACAGTCTTTTTAACAGTATCCTGCATGGCCCGGAACATCGGTGCGAAAACACAGGCGGTATCCATGCTGACGATCAGGGCCGAATCAAGGATTTGATCTTTTTCCCTGGATTCGAGCAGCGTGATGTTCAATTCAAGCGGATAAAGACTGCTTTTGGTGAAGCGTGGTTTCCATTGACCGGCGAGTCCGCAGATCTTGTCCGGCGTGATATCGACCCGACCGGTTCCAACATAAAGATCCGCCGCGAAGAGAGTATTTGCGCAGAATGTCAAAAAAAGAAAAACGGTAAATGCCGATCTTCGCCCAACTTGCATCATGGATTGCGGGGATGTTTGTTTCAAAATTTTGCTCCGATTTTTTAAAGGTTGATGGTTTTTGGTAAATTGATTTCGAGTTGGATTCAGCCGGTTTGATCAGGACGCCGGAGAGATCCCTTCCTTACAGATTTCGAACATACCAGTCGATTGCTCTTTGGATTCCTTCCCTGAAAAAGACGAGCGGTTCGTATCCGATTCTTTCTTTGGCGCGATGGATATCGGCGAGAGAATGCTGGACGTCGCCCGGCCGCCGGTCTTGATAGACAGCTTCGATGTTCGTCTTCAATAAATTTCGAAGGATCTTCAATATCGCGTTTAACGAGATCGCTTCTCCGCAGGCGATATTGATCGGAGATCCGTCGCAGATCGATGCCGGAGCGTTCATGGCCAGCCAGTTTGCATTACAGACATTTTCGACAAAGCAGAAGTCCCTTGTCTGTTGACCGTCGCCGAAAACGATCGGCTGCGATCCGTGAATCATCGCAGAAACAAAAGCGGGGATCACGGCCGCGTATGCGCCGGAAGGATCTTGCCGCGGACCAAAGACATTGAAATAGCGCAAAGAGACCGTTTTCATTCCGTATCCTTTTGCGTAAGCCTGCATATACGCCTCGCAGCAGAGTTTGCTCGCGGCATAGGGACTGATCGGATAAGGAGCCATCGACTCCGTTTTGGGAGATCGTTCCTGATCACCATACGCGGAACTGGACGCGGAAAAAACGATGCGCTGCATACGGGACTGCCGAACGGCTTCCAAAAGATGAAGTGTTCCGTTGACATTGACCGCATGGGTAATCTGCGGTTCCTTCATGCTTCGCGGAACAGATCCCAAGGCCGCGAGATGAAAGATCCCGTCCGAACGATCGACACATTCCTGAACTGTTTGAAAATCGCGCAGATCTCCTTCGACGAAATCGATCTGATCCATGATCTCTTCCAGATTGCTTCGTTTTCCAGTCGAAAGATTATCGAGAACAATGATCCGCATTCCTTTGTTCAAAAGGAAACGGACGAGATTGGATCCGATAAATCCCGCGCCTCCGGTTACCAGACAGGTTTTCATATTCATCCTTTATTTTCTGTGCGAATTTTTCTTTTCATAAAATCATTGCCGCAGTGAACAGCGATCCGAAAAGAACAAGATTTCGCGCGCTTTCTCCCAATATTTGATTCAGATCTTTATCTTTCAGCCGGATCATTTTTTTCCAGGTGCAAAAATGGATCAACAGATAGATCAGCGGTAAAAAACGGAATCCGGTTGAGATTGGAACGTTCCATTGGAAATAGAGAATCGTTAAGAGAACGCCGATCACTCCGTTCATCAAGTAAAAGACCGATCCGAACGTTTTTCCAAAAAGAACGACGGTTGTATATTTTTTATGAACACGATCGTTTTCCCGATCCCGATAATTATTGGCGATAAGGATATTATCGATAATGAGTCCGGTTGCAATCGCGATGGGCAATAATCCGAAATCAAAATGCCTTGACTGAACATAATCGGTAAAGCAGACAGGAATGAATCCGAAGAAAACGACGACGAGCAGATCGCCCAATCCGATGTAGGCAAGAGGGCAGGGGCCCGCCGTGTAAAGATAGCAGAAGACCGCGGAGATCACACCGACGGCGATCAGATGCCAGCCGCCGTAAGGGATCAGGCCGAGTCCGAAAAGGGATCCGATTCCCAGGGAGATCACCGCGCCGAGAAAAAGGTGCCGCGGCGCGATCCAGCCGGAAGCAACGGCGCGCTGCGGTCCGATTCGATGAGCGTCGTCCGTTCCTTTTTTGAAGTCGTAATAATCATTAAAGAAGTTGGCGGCGATCTGCGAAAAGAGGGCGAACATTAAACAGAAAAAGGCGGGCAGAAAAAGAAAGTGTCCGGATCGATAGGCGCAGACCGATCCGATCAGAACCGGAATGGCCCCGGCGGCCAGCGTTTTCGGACGGGCCGCCAGAAACCAGTAATAAAATCGTTGTGCGTTCATTTTCTCGCTTTGTAAAAGGAGGGATCAAAGGGCAACAGGTTCGCCCTTCTCATTCAGGGGCAATGGGCCTTTGACGTTTTCACCGCCGCGCCAAAGGCCGATCTTGTACTTGTGCTCCGTTTCCCGGGAAGCGTCGATCTGAATGAAAAACGTTTCTTTCTGATTCTCCTTATTGGGATAGGTAACGGCGTAGATCATTAAAACCTTATCGTTTGAGGGGAGAACGAACAAATTTTCTGCGCGGACGAACGAGGTCTTTGCCTTATCGCCCAACGCCGCAAGGGTCAAAAGGAGCGGGTTGGCCAGAAAGCGATGAATTCCTTCATGAAATTCTTCTTCGCCGGTAAATTGTTTCCAGAAAGTGAGATCATCCTGTGAGGATCGGGCAATATGGACATTGTTCTGCATCTGCCGGATCTGCCGGACGTTGCCCTTTTTCGCGTGATCGAGCCAAAGATCGCAATAGCGTTTTGCGTCCTGAAGAAGCCGATCCTTATAATAAAGGTTCATCACCGGCTGGGCGATCGACGGGATCAGCAGGAGCCAAAGACCTGTCAGCGCGATTCCTTTGCCGATCATATTATTGGCGGAAAGCCGAATTTGAACAAACGCGCAGATAACCAGGATCAGCGCGATTACAGGCACAAAATAAAAGGACGGACTCAAAAACACCAGAAACGAAAAAAAACCGAACAGCAGAGCGAAAATGGCCAAAATACTGATGCTCTTCTGCTGGATCTCGGAACTTTCGAGATCGTCGTTCATACTCCAGCGATTGGAAAAAATCGACTTCGATGAAGTTGCAGGATCAGTTGACGGCGTAGACATGGGACCGGAATCGGAAGACATCTTGTTCTCCTTTCAAACCGAATATTTCAATGGGATCTGATGATTACTGAAGGTTGGGACTTTTATCCCCTTTGAACTGCCAGTTCTGTTCCCTGAACTGGGAAATGTATACGGCAACATTGCGGCTGTCTTGATCTGTCAAGAATTTTTTCGTATCAAATTCATTTTTTTCCTTCGAAAGGGGAGCCAGCGGCATTTTGGAAACATATTGAAGCAGATTGAACTGCGGCGGATAATTATAATCACTTCCTGCTTTACGCGGTGCTTCCGGCATGATTACCGTAAAGGTAAATGCCGTGATCCCGTAAAAGAATACAAACAGAATAAAAAGCGTTGCGTATGTTCCGAAAAGATTGACCTTTTCCGGAAAGAAAATATTGAACCGCGAAAGTCTGTTTGTGATCTCCACAAAACTGCCGAGGGCAATCGCGAAGATAAAGAAGAAGGAAAGCATATCGTTGTAATAGGCAAAGCTGCCCATAAAACTGTCGAACAGGTTTGCGACCGGTTCGAAAAAGTTGATCGCGATCAGAGACGCGAAAAACACGTTGAACAGCTTAATGATCGATCCCCATAAACTGTCGTTCCGGCAAAAAGCGAGAATGGCCATACAGGCAACCGGAATTCCAATCAAATACATGGGAGGATAGCCCATCCATAAAGTCATCTTGATACCTCATATCTTTAAAATAATGTAAAGGAATGATCTGTTTAATTTCGTCCGTTTTTTATTTGAGAATTCTGGACAATTCTTCAAAGGAGGTTGATCCGTCGGCGACCAAAGGTCCGCCGTCGACCAGAAAACCATGTTGTCCGGAATCGGTTGCCGCCTTTCGAATTGCTTCGATCGTCGGCTTTGGGGAAGTAATGATCTGTCGAATCGCGTCGTTGATTTCGAGGAAGTCGTAGATCCCGATCCGGCCGTTGTATCCCAATTCATTGCAGTCCGCGCATGGTTTATAGGTATTTTTTTCGCCCGGCTGCGGTGTCGGATAAACGCGTTTGCGGAAGATCTTGGAGACGGATCCTTCCTTGATCCCGAATCGTTTGATCAGCTGCGGGTTGGCCGGGATCTCTTCACGGCAGGAAGGACATAAACGGCGAACAAGTTTTTGCGTTACCACGACCAGGAGTGTTTCCGCGAGTAATTTAGGATCGACGCCTGTACTCAGAATCCGCATCAGGGTTTCCGCCGAATCTTTTCCCCGGAATGTTGTAATTACCACGCGGCTGTTTTTAACCTCTTCACAGCAAAGAGTCAACGTTTCCGTATTGATCAGATCCCGGATCAAAAGCGTTTTCGGTTCCTTGAAGAAGACGTCGGGCAGAATATCGTTCGGTTTTTGCCCCTGCTTCGAATCGTAAGTATTCAAAGAAACGTTTTCGATAATCTGATAGGGATTATTGATATCTTCCACGGTTACAAAGTCCCGGGTAAAGCGGTCGGCCGTGCTGAGAGCGACATGGGTCAGCGTTTTCAGACCCTGTCCGGTCTGCGCGGAGAATACGATCAGGCCCTGTTCGGAATTGATCCAGGATCGGAATTTTTCCACACGGTTGAAGGGCATTCCGAGTTCGTCCAAAGTACTGAACGCGATCTTTTTCTGAATGAATCGGATGATGAAGAGTTCGCCCGCTTTTGATCCCTGGGAAACGAAATCGGCATCCGCTTTTTTCTTTTTGTCGTATTCGATATGAAAAAGACCGGCCTGCCGTGATCGCCGGTCGTTTACATTCAGACCCATCAGGGTTTTTGCGGCGATACTGAGATTGTTGGCCTCTTCCATGGTAAGCGGATGTTTGAAGATCCCTTCGATCGGATGCCAGATCCCGTCGATTTCGAATTGATATTTGACCTGATCCGGCGTGAATTCCACCCCGACTGCGGTCGCGTTCCGCCTCAGGGAATAATAAAGGATTTCCCGGAACGAATTGAATCCCGGCATGTTGCGCGCAAGGATCGTTCGTCCGTTGAGGGTTTCCTTATCGATTTCTTTTCCTCCGCTGGAGACCTGGATCGGAGAACCGGTTTCATAAGCCGCTTTTTTCGCTTTGACCTTCTTGCCGGAAAGACGGCAAAGAACATACCAGATATGTTCCCGTGTCATTACCTTATCGGCCGCAAGCTTGTCCGCGTTCCGATGAGCGATATATTGAAAAAGGGGAAGAAAATAAGCAACCAGAATACAGGGATATCCGATCCAGAAGGTCGGAATTAAAAAGATCGGGAAAAAGGAGCCCGCAAAAACTGCGACGACGTACACGTTCCACCGGACCCGTTCATCGTCCCCAAGGCGCTCCGCATCATTGTTGACCCAGGTCGTTGTCGCAAGCCAAAGCCAAAAAAGAATGAGATAGCAGGAGATCTTCAGAATGCTGAAATAATGTCCTTTCCCGGTTTTACGCCATCCTTCCTTGTTTACCTTATCGGCGGTTTGCTGGAAAGCCCCTATCTCTCCATCATTAAAGAGAAGCTTGGGAGCATCCGCATCCGGTGCCGGTGCTTGCGCGAGCGCATCTTCTGTAAAGCGAAATCCCGAAAGAACACCAAGCAGGATCAAACTCATAAAGATCAGGAAGAATCTTCCTCTTTTAGAAGGAACAGGCTCGGATTCGATGAAATTCGGACATTCCTCGGATCCGGGTCGCAGACGTTCTTTTACAAAAACCGGTTTTCGCCGAAAAAACAGACCGGACCGAATAAAAGTTAAAAGGATCATAAAAATTTTCTTCATTCGTCAATTCACTTTCAATTGCGTTAATGGGGAATGGGAAGATATTTCATCATTATTTTCAGTTTGGCTTCTTTTACGGGACCGAAAAATCTCGGGAATACCGAAAATCTTCCGGCCGGAAAGGAGTGATCCGGCCTTGAGATTTTTTTTTCGATCGGGCAAAAGGGTTGGGATCCGGAGGAAATTACAGAATTCCCGGTTCTTTAACCTCAATTCCTTTAAGAGCCATTTTCAGGGATTCGATGTTCGGAGCGACCTCGTAAGCGGTATCGCGGCTGATCTTTTTGGCTTGAACGAGCCCTTTCAGACTCATTGTAAAGTCGAGCATTCCTTCTTCCGCTCCGATACGAATGGCGTCGCCCAGCTTTTCATCCTGTTCTTCGAGGATCAGTTTTCGAATCACGGAGTTCAAGATCATTACCTCAACGGTTGGAACGCGCTGAACACCGGGCAAAATGGAGGGAAGCAGCTTCTGGGCAACGATTCCCTTGAGGTTCATTGCGAGTGCGCCCCGAATTGCCGTGTGCATATCGGCGGGGAAAAGGTCCAAAATACGGCCGATCGTACTTGGCGCCGTTGACGCGTGAATGGTTCCGAACACAAGGTGTCCGGTTTCCGCCGCGTGAATGGCCGTTTCGAATGTTTCCCGGTCTCGCATTTCTCCGACGAGCATGATATCAGGGTCTTCCCGGACGGCGTGCTTCATTCCGACTTCGAAATTGATCACGTCCTGCCCGATCTCCCGCTGATTGATCAGACATTTTTCTTCGGTAAACATGAATTCGATCGGGTCTTCCAAGGTAAGAATATGCTTGTTGTAATTACGATTGACCCAGTTCAGCATGGAGGCAATGGTTGTTGATTTCCCGGATCCGGTTACTCCCGCCAAAAGGATCATACCTTGGCTGAATTTGCAAAGTTCGTACAAAACCGGAGGAAGATGAAGTTTTTCCAGCGCGGGAATATTATTGTTAATACGCCGGGCAACAAGGCCGATATGTCCCATCTGGGTAAGAACATTCACACGAAATCGCCAGCGAACCCCATCGACAAGGCAGGTATGCGCGAAGTCAGCCCCCCCCTCTTCATTATAGATCTTTCGGTTTCTTTCATCCATCATGGGAAAGATGAGGTTTTTCATTTCCTCATCGTCGATCGGACCGCGGTTCAAGGTCCGAAGTCCCCCTTTGACCCGAATATAAGGAGGGCGGTCGACCTTCAGGTGAAGGTCGCTTCCTTCCAATTTGACAAGGGCGGTAAATAGTTTGTCGATTTCCATTTCCCCCCCGTGTTTTCCCGTGTAAACGCTTTTGTTCCCTTCTGATGCCATTTTTTACTCCAAAATTTTCGTGATTAAAAGTTTTTGGGAAAAGTATTGAATACTATATTTATATATTATACACAGTTTCCAGTCGTTGAAAATAGACGAAAAGGGATCGAAAAGATGTTTTTGGGAAAGAAAAACGGTCAAAAGACGAAAAAAACGGAAAAAATTTTCAGAATAATCAGAAATTTGGTCTTTTTTTTGGAAAATGGTCTGTTCGGGACGTGCTGGTTAGGTTATTATATATAGGAACTACTGTCGGGGGCGAACTGGATTCGACCGGGCGAGTGAAATACAAGCTGCATGTCGTGGTTAGTCAGCGGGCCACGTTAAAAGCCGACTATAAATTTCAATTGCCGAACCTAAATTGGCAATGGCTGCTTAAGAAAAAGCAACCCTGAAATCGATTCTTTGCCGAAGAGATGAAACTTTCAGACGATAATTTCGGATCGTTTCTCACCATGTCGAACACGTGAGAGATTAAAAACTGTTTTCGAATCGCCGGAGAAGAACCAAAGTCGTTGAGGGTCGGATCCGGTTAAACAAAGAAACAGACGACTAAACATGTAGACGCTTTTACGGATCAGTCGCGGGACGCGGGTTCAATCCCCGCCGCCTCCACTAAACATATGATGTTTCAGTATTGCGGAAGAGAAAGTTTTCCGCGGATCAATTTGCTTGGCCGACTGTTTGCAGAAGAGAAGAAGAGAGATTATACATAGTTTATTACACGAAAGCATAGACCGGTACGATTGATTTGCCAAAAGCGATTTTTCCGGCGGTATTGTTTTGAAAAGGCTGGTATTCCTTAAAAGACCTCATGATAGACTTCGGTGCCTGGGAAGCTATTTTGATTTTTTACGATCAGGCAAGAAGAAAAGAGAGAATCATGAGAATTTACGTTGGCAATCTTTCCTATCGCACAACGGAAGAAGGGCTTCGCGGTTTGTTCGAGAATTACGGTGCTGTTGAATCAGTCAGCATCATTAATGATCGGGAAACCAATCGTTCCAAGGGTTTTGGCTTTGTTGAAATGCCGAATAATGATGAGGCGAACAAAGCGATCGAAAACATCGACAATACAGAATTTGAAGAAAGAACATTAAAAGTTAATGAAGCACGCGCTCGCCAGAGCCATCCGTCCGGATCCGGACGCCCGCAGCGATCTGGAGATCGCCCGCCCCGTCGTTTCTAATTTGAAATAGTGTGAGAAAGGCCTTTTTAAGGCCTTTCTTTGTTTCTTGAACACGCGAAAGTCTGTAAACCTATCTTATATTGCCTATTCTATACATCTTATCTATTATACTTTATCGGAACTGTCTCTATAACCGGAATGAGTGTACTCTTTCCAGTTCATTTTTGAAATTCACTTGCAAAAAAAGCCCGAATCTCCGAAGATGGATCTGCTTTTTGTCGATTTTGAGATAAGTTCGCGAGGAAGTACCTCAAAGAACGGAAAAAGAACAAAAAAAGGTATATTTCCTATAACAGGAAGTCCTTTTTATAAGATTTACCGTTTTTCCGTAAATTTTATCCCTTGGTGTTCTTTTTTGTGCTATATAGTTTTTATGTTGGTTTCAGTAAACCGCTTTGTTTATTAAAACATTTTTTGAAGAATCGTCTTTCTGTTCTTTACGGGCAGAAAGAAAAGACCGCAAAGAATAAAAAGACATAAGGATATTTTATAGAGCATAAAATTTCAAGGAAAAGTCCTTACCGAAAATAAAATATGTTATATATTTAAGATAGGTGTATAATGCGTAATGGAATAAATGCGCAATTTTGAAAAAATGTAAAAGTTGGTTAAAATATCGGGTTGGAAATGCCGATATTGATTACTATAGGAATGGAATTGGCCAGTTGGCCTAAAATTAAGTACCCACTAATTTTATAGGAGATTCACAGATGAAGCTTCGTCTCGTTGTTGCCATGGTTGCTGCGATCGTTCTTGCAGTTTCCGCTAATGTTCAAGCTGGCAGTGCCGCTTGTTGTGCCCCTTGTGCTCCGGTTGCCGCTTGCGCGCCGGCTTGCGATGTCGCTTGTGCTCCCACTTGCGGCCCGATCTTCGCTTTCAAGAAGCATTGCAGCTTCAAGAGAGCTTGTGCTCCCGCTTGCGCTCCTTGCGCCCCGGCTTGTGAAAAAGTCGTTGCCGCTTGTGAACCTGTTTGCGCTGCCCCGGCTTGTGCACCGGTTTGCGCCCCCAATTGCTTCTCCTTCAAGAAGCATTGCTTCAAGAAGGCCTGTGCTCCCGCTTGCGCTCCTTGCGCTCCGGCTTGTGAGA
>JAUNSU010000111.1 GCA_030539035.1 Planctomycetia bacterium | reverse complement strand
TCGCAGAAGCTTTTCAAAAGGAAGGATCGCCGGTCTTTCGGAACGCCGATCTCTCCGAAGATTTTTTGAAAAAGCTGGAAAAGTATTCCCGGATTCTTGTGATCCAATCGGATCCGAACGGATCGTTCGACCGCATAAAGCAGATCAAGGGAAAAAATCCGAAATCGTGTGTTCTTCTCCGGGATCTGGTCCGTGCGGACCGGACGAAAGAGATCCGATCCCTCGAACAGGCCGGGATTCCGACGATTGCATCGAGCGATATTCTGGGCGGAGCGGCGTTCCGGTATCCCGGCGATCATCGAAAGCATATTGCGATCATGATCAGCGACGATCATTATCAGGCCGATCGCTGGTTTCCTGAACTCGCGGAAAAATGGGAAGATTCTCAAGGGTATTACTGCACGATCATGCACGGCGAAGGAACGCCGAATATTCACTCCGTCGGCGAACTGGAAAAGGCCGATGTCTTTATCCTTTACATCCGAAGACTTGCGCTTCCGAAAGATCAATTGGATCAAGTCCGCAAATACATGAACTCGGGCCGGGGATTTATCGGAATGCGGACCGCTTGCCATGGGTTCCACGATAAAGGCAAAATCCCCGCCGATCATGAAAATTGGCCGGAATTTGACGCCGATGTCCTCGGCGGGAATTACCATAATCATGGAAAGAACAAATTCGGATCCGATATTTACAATGTCTCCGATCTTCAGAATTCGCAAATTCTCAAGGGAGTGGAGCCGGTGAAATGGCATTCGATCGGATCTCTTTATTTTACCGATCCGGTGAAAAAAGACGCAACCGTTTATCAGCTCGGATCTTCTCCGGAAGCGAAAGATGTTCCCATCACCTGGACTCGCATGTACGGAAAAACGCGGGTTGCCTTTACCGCGCTGGGACATCCGGAAGATCTGAAAGAACCGGCCTTTCATAAACTGATGATCAATTTAATCGAATGGGCCGCGAAAAAGTAAGAAACTCAAGCGGTAAAGGCATTCATCCAGAACCGAAAAATCTGTTCAGAATTCAGGAGATTCGGTCGGAAGTTTTCGGTTTATCGAGGAGTTCGAGGAGACTGGGCATAAGTCCGTAGGCGCAGGCGAGCAGTTTAATCGGGTGCATTACCGGTTTATTTGCTCCCTGCTCCATTTGAACTTTGCAGGAATTGCATTCGGACGCCCCGATTTCAATGGAGGGTTCGCGAAGGGCCATAAAAAGCCGACGGCCAAGCCGGACGCCCATATGGAGATTTTCTCTTCGCATACCGAGCGCGCTGGAAAGTCCGCAGCACCCTCGTTCCAGCCGCCGAACGGTCAATCCGGGAATCAGATGCAGCAATTCTTCGGCGGGAGTCGGCGCGGCAACAGAAGCTTCCATCAGCGCGATCGTTCGACAAGGAGCGTGGTATCCAAGAATCGCGTGCACCGGAGTAAAGTCGAGCTTGAGATCCCCTTCCTGGTGAAGCCGGTATAAATAGGAACAGATATCGGTTGTATGTTCGGCAAGAAGCGCGGTTTCCTCGTCGTCCCGCACATAAGGATATTCTTTTCGAATGCAAACGGCGGAAACCGGTTCGACTGTTAAAACTTCATATCCCTGTCGGATCAGATCATTAAAAAGCGGAACATTCTTCTGGACAATGGATCCGGCCCGATCGGCATCCCCCAGCACGAACGCCAAATGGCCTGATCCTCTCTGCTGAGAGGGAATATAGACATCAATTCCGTTGTGTTCGAGAACTTTGAGCGCCGCCTCTCCGAGCGGCACATCAAAATAATTCGTATACGTATCGACGAAAAGGGCAACGCGCCGATTCTGCCGATATCCTCCGTGTCCGATCGTCTTCTTTTTGCCAAAAAGGGCAAGGAAGTTCTTTTTCGCCAATCGGGGCAATTTTCGACTTTGAATAATTCCGAAAATTCGGGTCAAAAGCCAGCGCATCCATTGTTTGGAAAGGGCCCGGTCAATACATCGGGAAAAAGGAGAAACGGCCTGAAGGATGTTGTCGATATTCGCGAATAATTTATCTCCCAGAGTAAGTCCATGCGCGGCGTTCCATGCGCTTTTAATACGAAAAACAAGCTTGGGAATATCCATTTGGGCCGGACATTCCGTTGTGCAGCAATGGCAGGAAATACATTGATCGGCAATATATCGAACCCGATCAAGGGTCAACGATTCCAAATCAAGATCGGATTCGAGAATCCCGCGCAGGATATTGGCTTTGGCGCGCGCGGCGACCCGTTCTTCGAAAAGAAATCGGAAGTTCGGACACATTCGCGTTTCCGCCGTTCGGATCCGGCAAAGTCCGCAGCCGGTGCATTGAAAGGTCTCTTCGGCAATTTGCCGGGGATCCCATCGAAGCTGGAATTCCAGCTGAGTCCGATACTTTTTCCGTCCGTCCTTTTCCGGTATACTTTCAAAGGAAGGGCAACTATGCCGCATCAGGGAGACCCAGGAAGGTGCTTTCACCGGAAGATAGTCCGCGGAATCCGCACTGCCCGCCATTCGATCCGAAGAAGAATCGGGCTGGTTGGCAATTTTTTCGTGATGGGGAACAATGATCCCCGGATTAAGCAGATTGTTCGGATCGAACAGATCCTTAATCTCCTGAAAGAAGGGAAAAAGCCGGGGATACCGCATCGGCAGCGCCCAGGATCGGATCCGCCCGGATCCCTGCGCCGACCCGACGGTTCCATTAAGCCGAAAGACTTCCGCACTGATCTCTTCCGCAATATGCTGCATGATCTCGACGACATTTTGACGCGTTGGTTCCATGATCGGAAGAATTCGGATCTGCCCCTGTCCTGCGTGTCCCGAAAGAGAATAGGTAATTCCGTATCCCTTCAGTATATTCTGGACGGTGTGTAAAAATACGGGAAGGTGCGCAACCGGAACCTGAATATCTTCAAACAGATTAATGATCTGGAAAGGATGCCGAATTCTTAAAAGAGCTCCCTGCGCCTTCCGAAGAAGATCGCGGAACATTTCCCGCTCGATCTGATGAAAAGCGATCCAGGAACCAAAGCTCAGTTTTTCAATATTCCGAACCCGATTCACAAGACGGTTCATCCGATCGTTCAATTCCATCTGCGTTTCCCCGTTGAGTTCAACAACCAGAACAACTTCCGTTTCCGGGGGAAAGACGGGAACAAACCGCGAGTCCCATTCCTTCAGCATATTGATGATTCTTCGATCAAGCAGATCGCAGAGAACCGGATCGAATTTCAAAATGGCGTCAACACTTCGGGCCGCCTTTTCCAGGGAATCGAAAAGAAAAACGATCGCACTGGAGCAGACCGGTTCGGGCAATGTTCGGACAATCGCTTTTGTAATGATCCCGAGGGTCCCTTCCGATCCGATAAAAAGACGGGTCGGATCGAAAACATCCTCTTTCAGAATTCCTTCGAGCCGATATCCCGAGCGATCCGGATCTTCCGGGCGCTGTTCCATTTTGATCGCGGAATCTGCCCGCTGGAGAATATTCAGCAACGTATTCCAGGGAACAGGTGAAGAATCGGAAGAGGCGGCGAGGAACCGTTTATTCAGAACAGGATTTCCATCAGGATCTCTCGTGATTTTTTCCGGACGCAAATGATAGATCTGTCCGTCGGCGGCAACGATTTCGAGTTCCTTGACATAATCATGAGGAAAATGATGTTTAAGCCAACGGGGCCCCACGCAGTCGGCCGCGAGAATACCGCCGATTGTACAGGTGGGAAAATGTCCGGCGGAGGGGGCAAAAAAACGTTTTTTTGTTGTTCGAAGAATGAAATTGAGCCGTTCGCGAATCACGCCGGGTTCAACGAGCACCGCTTCATCATCCACTTGAAGAACTCTTCGCATATATCGGGTAAAATCGAGGATCAGCCCGGGGCCGATCGCTCCGCCCGCCGATTCGGTTCCCGCGCCGCGCGGATGAATCGAGATCCCCTTTTCCGCCGCGTAGATCACCGCTGCCGACACATCTTTTTCCGTCTTTGGAAAAACGACACCAAGAGGCGGACACTCCAGCATACTCGCATCCGTTGCGTAAAGCTGGAGCATCACTTCATTGCAAAAGACATCTCCCTCGATCACGCCGCGAAGATCGTCTTGAAGCATTGCCTGAAAGGTGGTCAATTTCGACATATTTGACGGTTCATTATTTCTCGTGAATAAGATGTAAAAATTCGGTCCGTGTACGAACATCCTTGCGGAACGATCCGTTCATTGCGGAGGTAACACAGGTTGACCCCTGTTTTCGGACGCCCCGAACGGTCATGCAGGAATGAACCGCCTCGATTACAACGCCGGCTCCCTTCACATCGAGTTCATGAACGAGAAGATCGGCGATTTCTTTGGTCATTCGTTCCTGAAGTTGAGGTCGATGGGATATGGTTTCCACGACTCGGGCGAGTTTGCTCAATCCGATCACTTTTCCGCGCGGAAGATATCCGATGTGGACCTTGCCCATAAAGGGAAGAAGATGATGTTCGCACATGCTGTTAAAACCGATGTTTTTGACGACAACGATTTCGTCGTATTCTTCGGTAAAGAACTTTTTCAGATGGATACTTGGATCGGCGTGAAGCCCGGCAAACAATTCGGCGTACATTCGGGCGACCCGGGCCGGAGTTTCCAGAAGTCCTTCGCGGTCGGGATCTTCTCCAATCGCGCAAAGAATTTCCCGGACAGCCCTCTCAATACGAGGCTGATCCACCTCTTTTCCCGCAGTATTCATCTCTTTCATTATGCTTTTCATCTCCAGGGATCCAGGAATTCCCATCGTCGAAAGGCGATCTCCTCCGCTCGATCCGCAATTTGTAATGATTCGAAATCTGAAAAAATCTCGAAAAACGATTTTTTCAAATCCGCTTTCCTAAATCTCCGCATGATAAATATTACACTAAATTATAGTTTATGGAAGGGAAGCAGACAAGAGTCCTGGAACGATTCGGGTATTTTTGAGGACTTTTTTTCCAAATTTCCCCCGCAATTCCGAAAAACCATGTTGCTTTTTCAATGTTTGAAGTATAATAAACGGTGATCTATTACAGAATCCGAAAGAAATAGGATATCCGGAACGGCAAAAGGGAACGTTCTCCCGTCCGATTCCGATTCGGTTAAAACTGATTCAAAAAAGGAAGAACCATGGATTTTCAAACTTACTTTCGAAATTATCCGGATAAAAACGGTCGATTTGGTCCTTACGGCGGAACGTACCTTCCCCCGGAACTGGTCCCGGCCTTTGAGGAAATCGACTACGCCTATCAAACGATATGCCGCTCGGCCCGATTCATCAATGAATTGCGGCAGATCCGCAAAGAATTTCAGGGACGCCCCACTCCGGTCTATCATTGTGAACGGCTTTCCCGTTCGATCGGCAAATGCCAGATCTATCTCAAACGGGAAGATCTGAATCATACAGGCGCGCACAAACTCAATCACTGCATGGGCGAAGGACTTCTTGCACGATATATGGGAAAGAAACGCCTGATCGCGGAAACCGGAGCCGGCCAGCATGGAGTTGCCCTTGCAACCGCCGCCGCCTATTTCGGACTCGAATGCGAGATCCATATGGGCGAAGTCGATATCAAAAAACAGGCCCCCAATGTTGCCCGCATGAGAATACTCGGCGCAAAAGTGATCCCCGTCTCCTTCGGACTGAAGACCTTGAAAGAAGCGGTCGATTCCGCGTTCCAGTCCTATCTGGAAAATTATAAGGATTCGATCTACTGCATCGGATCGGCGCTCGGCCCTCATCCCTTCCCGATGATGGTTCGCGATTTCCAGATGTGCGTTGGAATCGAAGCCCGGGAACAATTTCTCGCGATGACGGGGATCCTCCCGGACGCGGTAACCGCCTGCGTCGGCGGGGGAAGCAATTCCGCCGGAATGTTTTCCGGCTTTCTTGCCGATCCGGTTGATCTTTTCGGAGCGGAACCGCTCGGCCGGGGAACCGAGCCAGGAGATCACGCCGCCTCTATCGCTTACGGGAAAAAGGGTGTCCTCCACGGATTCGAAAGCTATCTTCTTCAGGACGAAAAAGGACAGCCGCTTCCGGTTTATTCCATCGCGAGCGGTTTGGATTATCCTTCCGTTGGTCCGGAGCACGCCTTCTGGAAAGATATCGAACGGGTCAAATATGTCGGGATCACCGACCGGGAAGCGGTGGACGCCTTCTTTAAACTTTCCCGATTCGAAGGAATTATTCCCGCTCTGGAAAGTGCGCACGCGGTTGCCTATGCGATGAAATGGGCCAAAGAACACGAAACCGGCGCGATCATCGCCTGCTGCAGCGGACGCGGTGATAAAGATGTCGATTACGTGATCGAACATTACGGATTCGGCGAAGAATTCGTTTAAATCAAATCCTTCGATTTTCCCTCTGTAAAATAGAAAATGATCTGCCGAAAGACAGATCATTTTTTCATGGGAGTAAAAGAGGGATCTCTTTTTGCGTCAAGATCTTTTTCAGAAGACCATCTCCGCGCGTTTGATGATCTGTTCCTGATACGGTTTATCCAGTTCGATAAAGTATCCGCTCCATCCCCATACACGAACGATCAGATGTTTCCATTGATCCGGGTTGGCTTGCGCCGCGAGGAGCTGATCCCGATTGATCGTATTGATCTGGAGCTGGTGCCCTCCCCTTGCGGCAAAAAGTTTAACCAGCTGAGCGACTTTTGTAATTCCGTCCGGATTGCGGAACGTGCTGTCGTGAAGTTCGATCGTAAGAGGGCCGCCGTTGACAACACTCTTCAGATGCGGTTTTGTAAACGATTTGATTACCGAAATCGGACCTTTTACCTGAACGTTCAAAGAAGGTGCGTAATTCGCGGGGAACGGCTCTTTCTGCAATCGACCGTCCAGCGAAGCGGGCATCTGATTCGCATGCCAAATATAATACATCGCCGATCCGGTTCCCGCCCGGAAAATTCCGCCCCGGCAGTTCTTGCGCCCTTTCCAGGAATTCGCAAAATCATCGAGCAATCGAACAGCAATCGCGTCCGGATCCTCTTCATCGTTTCCCAGCTTGGGGATCTGATACCGCACTTTCGCCAGCAAAGATTCCGATCCTTCAAAATTCTGATCCACGATCTCCAGCAGCTGCGGAATCGTATGGGTCTTCTCTTCAAAAACGAGCTTCTTCAGGGCCTCCAGAGAATCGACCGCCGGCGCGAATCCCGTTCCATGAATTCCGAAATTATTGTAAACACTCCCTTCCGAAATGTCCCGTGCGAGAGCGATTCGATGATCGCAAAGAGAGGATACAAAGGGACAGGGAAGCATATCGACCTTCGCAAGCGCTTTTTCAATCCGATCAGCATCCGCGATCAGCTGCGATTGAACAACGTCCATAAATTCTTCAAAGGTTTTCGCGTTCTGTCCTTCCGGAAGCCGCATGGATCGATCGACAATACCGGGAAATGAGACCGCGTCGATATTGGGGATATCCATTCCGCAGCCGGGAATAATGAACTCCCAGCACGCGGCGACCGTATAATCACGCGCGTCTTCCAGCTTGTATCCCAGTTCGACAAGACCGGGAATAATAATGTCGTCGTTCGCGTATTGCGGAAAACCCAAGCCCTGTCTGGTGAGTTGCGTTGCCTCTTCCAAAAGAGCAAGAGGTGTATTCGAGGAGATTCGAAGATTGATCTTCGGATCGATCAACTTCAGTTCACAGGACGCCCTGAGAGCAAGAGTCGTAAGAAGATTGACCGCGTCGTTCCCTTCCCGATCGACTCCTCCGAGCATCATGCTTTGTCCATTGTCCCCCTGCTGAACTCCGACATAGAGATCGCTGTCCCGATTGAAGGAAAGGAAAAATTCTTCAAGCAGTTCCAATGCGTCTTCTTCATTCAGGCGCCCGGCGTCAAGGTCCGCTTTCAGATAAGGATACATGAACTGATCGAACCGTCCGATCCCGTTGTGATACGCCCCTTCGCACCAGAGAGTAAAATGAAGGATCCGCAAAAACTGAAGGGCTTCAAGGAACGTACGGGCCGGTTTGCGCGGAACCTGGGAAAGTGTTTCCGCGATTCCATTCAAGCCAAGCTCGACCGCCTTCTTCCGATAAGCGTCGGCGAGATTCAAAACCGCATCGATCCCGGAGAGAACGGAATCCAAAAATTCGATTCCTTCCGCATCGTTTTCGGCAATCGCTTTATTCTTTCGCTCAATCACTTCGACGCGCCGGGCATCCAGTCCAACCGCGATCGTATCGGAAAAGCGCGGACTCATATTGAACACAACGCCTTTTTCGTGAAAATAGGCCTCTTTTCGAAGAGCGTTCATCTCCTCTTCCGAATATCGTTCAGGAAGATTTTTTACCGTTCGGGTAAAAACGATTTTTTCATCGGGAATAAAAACCGGGGATTCCGCTTCCTTTTCCAGAACGGCCTTTAAACAGGATACCGCGCGCTGAAGACGGGTATTTCCCTTGTCGGGAAGTTCCTTTTCCCAATCGAAAGCGCGCCAGAAATCCTTCTGTTTTTTCGCGAGGATATAATTACGAATCGATTCAATACGTTTTTTCATCGGATTCTCCTTAAGATCTGATTATGATCTGATAATATTCCGTTTTTTTCCGAATTCCATTTATTTCTGGATCGCGTCGGTATTCAATTTCTTTTCGAGGCTTTCGATGGTTCCGCCCTTCGTTTCCGGCATGAGCAGCCAGGCAAAGAAAAATTGCAGCATGGTCATGCAGCCAAAAAAGATGAATGCGTAAGAGCCGGAATTGCTCGAAAGACCGGCAACCACGGGAAAAGCCCAGGAAATCAGCGTACAGAGGAACCAGTGGGTAAAGCTGCCAAGGGCCTGTCCTTTCGCGCGGACCGCATTGGGAAAGATCTCGGCAATAAAGACCCAAATCACCGCCCCTTGCGATACGGCAAAGAACGCGATAAATCCGAGAATCGCGGAAATCGCGATCACGGGATTGGCATCCGCCCCCAGCCAAAGCTGCCAAGCCGCCAAAAAGTGCATAATGGTCGTTCCAATCGCCCCGAACATCAAAAGCGCGCGGCGGCCGAACCAATCAATAAAGAAGAGGGCAAGGATCGTAAAGGTCAAGTTGACCGCTCCCAATCCGATCGTTGCCGCAAGCGCCGAACTTGGTCCCATAAACTGTTCAAAAATACGGGGAGCATAGTAATTGATCGCGTTGATTCCGGAAAGCTGATTGAACATCGCGACCGCCCAGGCTAAAAAAATCGGGAAAAGATACTTCTTCTGGAACAGGGGAACATTCTGCCCATGAGAGGCGTTTTGAAGGGTCGCACTGATCTCTTCAACTGTGTTTTCCGCGTTTCCGTCGCCAATCGCCTTGAGAATACTGAGGGATTCCCCTTTTCGTCCCTTTCGAACAAGCCAGCGCGGACTTTCCGGAATGGTGAACAGGAGGCAAAAGAAGAGGAAGGCGGGGAACGCTTCCACTCCGAGCATCAGACGCCATTTGACCGATTCCGCGCCCATCGGATCGTTTACGATCATATTCGCGAATCTTTCGCACCAGGTCCAGATAATCGATTGCGAATCAATCGCCTGAGCGACGTAGTAGTTGGAAACATAAGAGATAAGAATTCCGAAAACGATGTTAAGCTGGTTCAGGGCAACCAGCCGTCCGCGTATTTTTCCGGGAGCGACCTCGACAATATAAAGCGGAACAACAACAGAAGAGGCTCCAATCGCGATTCCGCCCAAACCTCTCATGATCACGAGCGTCCACCAATCCGGCGCGAAAGCACAGCCGACGGCCGAGATGAAATACATCACGGCCATTATGATCAGGGAAAGCTTTCGCCCCATGATATCGGCGGGCCGTCCAATTCCGAACGCGCCGATCAAGGTTCCGATCAAAGCGATGGAAACGGTAAATCCGTGTTTAAAGTCGTCCAGTTTATATTCAGCCTGAATCGCCTTTTCACATCCGGAGATCACACCGGAATCGAATCCGAAAAGGAATCCTCCAAGCGCCGATACGATCACGATATAAAAGAGAAAAAAACGATACGCGGAAACCGGAGCCGCCGCTTTGGGTGCGGGCATAATACTGTTGGAAGACATAAACAAAATTTCCTTTCGATTGTGGATTCTCGAGTATGATCGAGGAACTATTGTTCCGGATCTTTTTCATCACGGCAAAATCGGAATCTGTCCTTGATCCAACGGCGCTCTTCCGGGGAAAATCCGATCAGATATAAACCCGCTCCATAAATCAAAAAGGAGAGGCATCCGACCAGAAACAAGTTCCCGTAATTCGGCTCTGCAAGGCTTTTGGATATTCCAAAAGGAAGAAGAAGACAGATCCCCGCAATTACCTGATATTTTAAAATATTCCTGTAATAAAGAAAGAGGGACTCCTTTTGAATTTGACAAACGAAAATGGGTAAAATAAAGTGATGGATCAATAAAGCGGGTATCGCCGATCCCAGCGCAATCCCGAAAAGGCCCAAGCCCAGGAGAACAAAAACAATACTTAAAAGGATATTGGCGACTCCCTGGATCAGGATCAGCCAAGCGGCAGTATAATGCCGGGCAATCCCCTGCAAAAGCCGGATATTGATCTCCGAATGCCCCCGGCAAACCGCTTCCGTAATCGCGCAAAGAACCAGACAGGGAAAGACCGCAAGATACTCGGATCCTATCCAGCGCGTAATAAACGCTTTCCCCAAAAAAATGAGTCCAAACGACATGAAAAATGTAAAATAAATCGAAAGTTTATAAAAAATCCGAAGTGATTTCTGAAATAGATCCTTGTCTTTCATCGCGTAAAGGTGCGTAAACCAGTTCGTTTGCCAAGAGGTAAGCGCTCCCATAAAGCTCCAAAAATAGCTGATAAAAACAACAACGACCAGATTATATCGGGTCATCTCCTCAATGGAAAGAAAGAAAAGAATCAAAAGGAGATCACTCCTTTGGATCATTAAATTCCCCACTTGAGTAATAAATGTATAAACACTGTATCCGAAGAGAGCCTTTGCCTTCTTCTTTCGAAAAAGAGCGGTCTTAAAGCGAAAACGGGGATAAGCAATTCGGACCAGCCGGATAAAAACGAGAAACTGGATCAGTCCCAAAAGGAAATTTCCGATCATCAGGGCAACGACCCGGCCGCCGCACCAAAGAATAAGAAAAGAGGTAATCCCGTAAAGAATCCGAAAGAGAAAAAGACGGCTTCCCGTCAATTCCTGCCGCATTGTTCCGTTGACAATTCCCGCAAGTCCGTCCCCCAGCTTGGAAATTCCGAAAGATCCTCCGGCAATTAAAACGGCAATGCAAAAGAGATCGATATCCGGAACAGATCCGCCGAAGATCTTCATGAAAAGTGCCGTAAGCCCGGAAACGGCAAGAACGATCAAGCCGAGAAACGCAAAAAGGATCAGCGCGGTATTGCCCGTCTCCTGGAGCGATTCCTCATCGTTCTCCGTGTAATGAAGGGTAATAAACCGGCTAGCCGCCGTAGTCAATCCGAAATCGATCAATCCGCACCATCCGGTAAAAAGGCCGGCGAAAAGATAGATCCCGTAATCCCGTTCTCCCAGCACCGAAAGCATATAAGGCGTAAGAAGAAGGCCGATCAAAACCCCGGCGAAAAGTGTTCCGCAGGAATAAATGGCCCCTTTTAAAAGATAAAAAAGGGATTTTTGGGTATCGGACATGTTTTAACGGTTTTCCCCGCTGATTGAACAAAATGAAAAATTCGAAATGAATAAAATGATCTCTTTTCCGCTTTAAGGAAATCATCCGGCCCGCGAAAAACAATTTTACCCTTGAAGCGGAACCGATCCAAGGACCTCATACAAAGGACCTTCTCTTTGCAGTTCACTTCCGTAAACAATGATCTCATCCACGGAGCAGCATCCGAAGAACAGATCTTCCTGGGAAGTCAATTCGGGAATATCGAGATCAACAGTCCGCGGAATTCCCTGATCCGGTTTTCGACGCCGTTCATTTTCCCGGAATTTTGTTTGCCGAACCCGTCCCACGGTTAAATGGGGAGTAAACTCCCGGGGATCTCTCGGAAAGCCCAAAGGAGCGAGCTCATTTTCGATCAGACCGACCAGAGAACGGAGTTCCTCGATTCCATCGCCGATTCCGACCCAAAGTGTTTTAGGATTCTTTCGATCCGGAAAGACACCGAATTTTTCCATGATCAGATCAAAGATCTCGCATTGGGCCGCTGCCCGTTCGGCGGCGGCAATAATTTCATGGATCTCCAAAGTGGGAACATCACCCAGAAATTTCAGGGTAATATGAAATTGTTCATCATTGACCCATTTGATTTCCGGATAGATCTCCCTAAGCGGCTTGACCGCCTTTCGGATCCGGGATCGGACATCAGAGGAAATATCCAGCGCGATAAAAGTACGAGTCGTTGCTTTCATAAAATCATTCTTCATCCAGTTGTTTAATCTGGAAAGATCCCGTCTGTCCGGGATTCTTCCCTTTTTCACGAAAAACGAGCTTCTGTTTTTGCGTTTCCCGCCGCAGGAACACGAGGTATAAGGGAAGAAACGGAACAGACAGCCAACGCCGCAAATCCCATTCCGGCAGGAAAATCACGTCTTTTCATGAAAGATCTCCTTTCGTAATAAACATTGTAATAAACATCCCAACATTCATTTTTCAACTTCCGATCTGTTTACGCGGGCGAAAAAAATGATTTTACGAAATTTCCGCTTTATTTTCAAGTCCTCTCCCAAAATTTTATTAAAAATCTGCACTTTTATAGAATATTTGAGTAAAAATCAGAAAATTGATACAAAAAAGTTCTATGCCCCATGCTTGTGCATTTGGAGTATTTATGGTGCCGCATCTTCGATGCTGGTCTTTCGTGCGCTCTGTGAAGGAGATGAAATATCTAAAAATCACAATCACCCATTAAACCGGGGAAGCAGTGAAAAACATCGATACCGAAAATACGGCGGCGAAGGCGCATACGGAGGGCGGTCGTCCCGGCCATACGTCGCAACTTAAGGAAACGCTTTAAAATAGATAAGGTGATGGATATA
>JAUNSU010000110.1 GCA_030539035.1 Planctomycetia bacterium | reverse complement strand
TTTTGTTTCTGTAAATACACCGTTTTAGGAGATAATATTCATTTTTTCCTTCCCTGTCTACCCCAATTTGTTCAGTTTTTTGTATGCGTCAGCCCTGCCTTCATTAGGGGGGAACATCATTCGGGGGATCGTGATTCAGCCCTTATTCGAATCTCCGCGGTTTTTAGAGATTCCAACTCTTCGACCACGGCGGCTCCGCCGCCGCGAGGGCGAGGACGCCCACGGTCCCAGCGCTCGGGCTCCAACCGCACACACAAATCTTTGGTTTTCTCAACTTCCCCGGGTTAATGGGAGATTTTGTTTCTTGGAAACCGTTGTAATTTGAACAAGGGATGAACACTGATAATTTCAGTTAGCAAAAAATTTTGAAATCAGTCTTTCGGAACAAAATTTCCGTTTTCCCGGTTTTTATGATTGAATGGAACATTTTTCCGGTACAATGG
Source organism: Planctomycetia bacterium (assembly GCA_030539035.1). GTDB lineage: Bacteria > Planctomycetota > Planctomycetia > Pirellulales > Thermoguttaceae > JAUNBG01. The sequence goes on along the minus strand of JAUNSU010000110.1, from coordinate 12,559 downwards.
ACATCGGCCCTATTTTAACGGCGAATTAGAGGAAAACAACCGAATATACGATTGAAACAGACTTTATTGACCCCTCTTAAATTTCTGTACTTAAACTGTAAACAGATTTTTGTTTGAAACCACGGATTACACTGATAAACTCGGATGAATTTCATTGATATCCAAAATCATAATTTTTTGAGAAAATGTATTTGTTATCAAAAAATGATCCGTGAAAATCCGTGTTATCCGTGGTTTCAAAATCGGTTATTTACAGTTTTTGTTTCTGTAATTGGAGAGATTGGGAAGGGATAATGAAAAACTCTCACCACTGGTGAGAGAAATTAGCTGGACGACAGCCGTCCGTATGCGGCTGCGATGGCGGGCCCTGCTAAATACTGATCACGCGTTTAATTTTCGGAAGCGGTCGAGAGTACTCTTGGAGCAGTTGCCCGGCAAGGTCGTATTCCATTCGATTCCGAACATGATCACATTGATCCCGGATCCGATTCCAAGAAGCGCGATTCGACTGCCGGGAACAGCAAATCCCGATTCAATTCCCAATGCGGCCGCAGTCGGAAGCGCCGTACTTCCCGTATTCCCAAGATAAGGAAGCGTGATAAAATTGCGATCGTTGTCCAGCTGCAAGGTCTCCATTAACAGATTCTGATGCGCTTTTCCCACCTGATGACAAAACATCGCGTCGATCTCATTCGGCGCCCAGTCGAGCTCTTCCATAAACGGATCAAAAGCGAGCTTGGCGGTCGCGACCCCTTTGTGCAGAAGGGTCTCCGAGTCGGTCCACATCAGTTGACCATTTCCTTTTCCGCCCGCAGAGACATCCAGTTCGCTTTGACAAAGTTTGCATTCCGCTGTATTCGCCTGAAAAACACCCCCTAAAAGACGATTTCCTGTTCGACTGATCGAACGATGAGTTAAAAGAACCGCCGCGCTGCCCGATCCGATCGTGAGAGACGCAAAGACCTTTTTAAATTTCTGCCGATCAATCGATGTATCGGAATTCATGATCTTTATCGTCGTTTCCATAAGTGTCCGACTGCTCTCGGTTCCAACGACGATTCCCGCCTGGATCTGGCCCAACTCGATCATGTTCGCAATTTGACTCATTCCGCTCAAAATTCCCAAACAGGCATTGGAAATATCGAAAACAGCGGCATTTTGAGATAAACCGGCGCGATGATGAACGGAACAGGCGGTTGCCGGCTCCTGGTAATCGCGGCAGACGGACGCGTGGATCAGTGCTCCAACTCTGCCGGGATCGAACTGCGTTGTTTGCAGAAGATCCTTGATCGTTTGAACACTCTGATCGCCGGGCAATTTGCCTGCTTCCCAGATCCGGCGTTCCTTGATCCCGGTCATTAGTTCCAGACGGCCCGGATTCAGATGTAATCGCTGATAAAGCGGATCGAGCCTTTTTTCCAGCTCATCGGTCGTAATAATCTCTTCCGGAAGCGTACAGGTAAACGCTTCGACGCAAACATTTTCGTATTTCATTGATTAACAGATCCGGAAATGATAGGATAGAAATAAAATCGGATAAAGGAACAACCGTTCAGTATAAAGTATTTTTATCCGATTACGAGGGGTTCCCATCCAATTTTTCAACTCATCCCGCGACCACAGAGGGAACCGGGAGGGGATTTTATTTTGCTCGGCTTGGCTCTTTTTTGAACCACGGATGATCACGGATAACCACGGATGGGGCTTTGGGCAAATCGGAACTTGTTCTGAAAACGCAGATTACTTTTTTTGCCGGGTTTGTGAAGGTATTTTATTTTGCTCGGCTTGGCTCTTTTTTGAACCACGGATGATCACGGATAACCACGGATGGGGCTTTGGGCAAATCGGAACTTGTTCTGAAAACGCAGATTACTTTTTTTGCCGGGTTTGTGAAGGTATTTTATTTTGCTCGGCTTGGCTCTTTTTTGAACCACGGATGATCACGGATAACCACGGATGGGGCTTTGGGCAAATCGGAACTTGTTCTGAAAACGCAGATTTCTTTTTTTGCCGGGTTTGTGAAGACATTTTATTTAAACGCGGAGGGAACCGGGAGGATGGGAATTTAACCGCTTGATTTAAGCCGAATCTATGGTCCCAGTTGTCCCAAAGGTCCCAGTATTCCTTCTTTTCCGCAAATCTGCACTAATCACTAATTAAAGTCCGCTTCCGACGCTGAGTCGGGGAGGACCGTTTCCGATCGTTTGGATCTTGGCGGGCGCGGCGGCGGGAACTTGGGCAGTTGGTGTACTCGGAAGACTCGGAGCAGTGGATGCCGCTGCACCGGGTGCCGTACTGGCCGGGGCCGGGACCGCTGCCGTCTGAACCGGGGCGGGATGGCTCAAATCAAAAGGATTGACACCTGTTCCATCCGGGATTTTCGGAGCGGTTTGATTCTGAGGAGCGGAAACTTTCGGAACAGAAGCCTGCGCTGCCGGTTTATTCGGGATTGCCGCCGGAGTCGTGTTCGCAAGAGAATTCGTATAGGTCGGGAACGTTCCTGATCCGCTTGCTCCATTGTTCGGAGCCGCCGATGTTGCCGCGCTTGTTTTCTGGATATTCATGGAGCCCGGTACCGATGAGGTTGTTTGCGCAACGGATGGAGTCTTCTTTGAAAAATCAGGCGGAACCATCGAGATCGCCGGAGCAGGAGTGTTGTTTATATTGCCGGTATTTCCTGAATTGCCGGAATTACTGCCCGGCAAGGCGGGAACGGTTGAAGCTGGATTCGACGAAGCGGATTTCCAGTTGCTTCCTGATGTTCCCGGGGTTTTCGCGGCTAAAAGATCCGAATTGGTTTTGGATCCAACCTGAGATCGAAGCAGTGTGATTCGGTTGGCGATCTCGGAATCGGAAGGATTCAATCTTCCCGCCATTAAGAACTGATCGAGAGCGGCCTGCGGTTGTCCGAGCTTCTGCTGGATCACACCGGTTTTATAATAAACGCGGTAATCGTTGGGCGCAAGTGTTCCTGCTTCCTGGAGAGAGGCAAGAGCTTCCCGATTTTTCCCCTGCGCTTCGTAAAGATAGGCAAGTTCCAATTTCGGATCGAGGGAATTCGGATTTCGGGTTCCCCAAGATTTCAAAAGCTCTTCCGCCTGAACTCCCTGATTTCTCTGATTCATAATCGTTGCGATTCCCCGATAGCAGCAGACCGTCGTTTCCGGATTCGGATTATGATCCAGACAGGCCCGATAATAATTTTCCGCCTGCGCCTGAAGAGCCGGTTGACGATATTGAACGGATTGCTTCTGATACGTGGATGCCAGATTATAATAAGCGTCGGCGTTGTTCGGATTCAGCCGAATCGCTTCCTGAAAATGGGCAAGAGCCTGATCGTACTGTCCCTGCTGATAATAAACAACACCTTCCGTGTTCTTATTATGATCCCCTTTTTTCATCGATTCGCACCCTGTTAATATGAATACCATACATAATATGGTAAAAATGGCAAAGATGTGTTTTTGACAAAAGGTGTGTAAGTTCATAATACTGCCTGCTTATTTTTTTTCGTTGAATTTTGATCCTTTATAAAATAAAACGATTTCTCAAAGGGAAGTTTATTCATTTTTACCAAAAGAATCAATACCAAATTGCAAAAAAAGTTTTTTTAAGAATTTTGGAAAATATTTTCGAAAAATTTTGGGGGCAAAAAAGGAACGTGATTTTATAAAATCTTATATATCAATAAGTTAAAAATCATGAAGATATTACAGGAAGAAAAAAGCGCGGAAGATTTTCCTCTTGGCAGAAAGGCCCGAATATGTTAATCTATACGTTGTCTTGAAAAAAATTCGTTCGTTCATTTTCATTTTGGTTCTGTTTAACCTGAAAGGAAATCGGGATAAAAAAGATCCGGTATCGCATATCATTCCGGATACAATGGCCGGCTGATCCGGCTGCGGATCGCAATGCTGAAAGTTTGATATTTTCGGCATATTCAGAATAGGGAAATGAAAAGTTCGGTTTGTTTCATAATCAAGGATGATGAAAGAGAAAAATGATGCAGGAAACACTTGGTATTTCGAAAAAAGGACGGGAAGTACTTTCCCCCCCGGTTATTGAAAAGGCTCACATTCGATGGATGGTGCAGCCGGATCTCGGTCAAGTGCGAAGGATCGAAAAAGAATGCTTTGAGTATCAGTGGACAGAGGAAGATTTCAGTAATTGCCTCCGCCGCCGGAATTGTATCGGACTTGTCGCCGAAGCGGAAGGAGAAGTCGTCGGGTTTATGATCTATGAGTTCACTAAACGAAGGATCAATCTTTTAAACCTGGGGGTCAAAAGAGACGCCAGAAATCGCTGTTTCGGATCGCAGCTCGTTCGCAAGCTGATTCGAAAATTGAGCCGCAACGGAAGAACACGTATTTCATTTACCGTAAGAGAACGGAATTTGCCTGCCCAGCTCTTCTTTAAGAGCCTGGGATTCAAGGCCGTCGAGATCCTTCATCAGTTCTATGAAGAAGCTCAGGAAGACGCCTATATTATGGAATATCACATTCCATGGTATAAGTCGGGAACGAGCCGCGCCCGTCAACTCATCGGAAAGTAGTACGTAAACCGTAGAGAATTTTATGAAACCGCGGATGGACACAGAATTTCGGAGCTGGAAAAATGGATTCCCGTCCGCTTGCCGTTTTTGAAGAGTATATGCTTTTGGACAGTTCATCCCATTATCCGATGGAATGTTTCTGTCTTTTTCAGTTTTCGGGAAAGTTGGATCGCGATCTTTTCGAAAACGCCGTTCGATTTGCGGCAACTCGGCATCCTTTTATTGTCTGTCGAATCGAAAAAAAGAAAGATCGCCGTTTCTATTGGATCCCAACCGGACGGGAATACCCGGAGATCATCGATCATCCCGGAATTTTCCCTTCCGATATTATTGAGTCTTTTCCCGAAGTCGATCCGCTTAATGTTTACGAAAACGGCGCCTTTCGGATTCATCTTTTTCAAACCGGCAAAGGCTGGAATATCCTCTTTCAATTTCATCACGCGGTTTGCGACGCGGCGGGATCTCAAAAGTGCATCGCTGATATTTTTCTGGAATACGCGATGCAAACCGGGTCGGCTCCGGAAAACGCGGTTCATTCTCCGGTCGATCCCGCTCTGCTCGATGTACGAGGAGATCTCGGTTGGCCTTTTTGGGACTATCTACACGATTTTTTCTTTACAATTCGGACTACGATCCGCTATCTTCTCTTTCGGGTCAACACTTTCTTAAAGCATTCGGCAAAAGAGGATCTGCGTTTGGAAGCGTTTCCGCCGTCGGTTCATCCGGCCATTTATACCCGAATACTCGATTCGGATCAGAGCCGAAAGTATTATCAAAAGGCAAAAGAATCCGGCGGATCGCTCAATGATATTCTTTTGGCCGATCTGTTTACCTGCATCGTCCGCTGGCAAAAGAAAAAGGGGATCTTTCGGCGCGGAGGGATCTATCGAAATGCTGTTCCGATGAATCTCCGAACGGAAAAGCAGAAAGATATGCCCGCCGGAAATTATGTTTCCATGGTCTTTTTGGATGTTTATCTGCGGGAAATCGAAGATTCCGAACATTTTGTTCAAAAAATTCATCAGAAAATGAATCTGATCAAAAAATATCATCAGGGCCTTTATCTGAACGATATTTTATCCTGGGGCCGTTTTCTTTCGCGTCTGATCGGATCCGATCTTTCCTTCTTTCTTCGGCGAAAAAACTGTCAAGCGACTGTTTGTCTTTCTAATGCGGGCCGTTTGTTCGATCAATTTCCGCTTGTCCGGCTCCCGGACGGCAGGTATCGTATGGGCGATTTGCTGCTGGAAAACGTTTTAACCTCCCCGCCGATACGATCGCTTACTCCCGTTTCGTTCCTTGCGATGAGCTTTGCCGGCCGGCTGATCTTAACGGTTCGATACGATCCTGATCTCCTTTCCGAAGAGGGCGCAAGAGAAATTTTGGACGATTATTTGGATCTCATTCTTGCCCAATTATAAAGATTCTTGCAATTTGTCTTTTTTGGGGGGGTGTAAAGGGAAAAATTTTCCTTTATAATAGTACGTTGGTTTTAAGACAAAGGAAGTCTGTTTTCCTGTTGTTTTTTTCTGTATCTGTTTTCAGGCCCGAACGACTGTTCGAAAAATGAAAGGATCAGGCGCCGGCCTGTCCGCTCACGGGCCACTGAAATATGTATTACAGCTGTTTATGTTTTTCGCCAACATTCAGGGTGAAAGGAAGTAGAACGAAATGCGCAATGAACTGGATCTGAGTCCTTATGGACTTCACGTTGGAAGAGTCCACAGAAATCCGTCCCCGGCGCAGCTTTACGAAGATGCGATTATCCGGGAAGGTGCCGCGATCACTTCAACAGGAGCTTTAATGAACAGCTCCGGAAGCAAGACGGGACGCAGTCCTAAAGATAAACGTATCGTGGAACACCCGGACAGTGTTGATAATATATGGTGGGGACCGGTCAACGCGAAAATGCCTGAAGGATCGTTTCTTCATAATCGCCGCCGCGCAATCGACTACCTTAATACGCGAAAACTTCTTTATGTGATCGACGCTTTTGCCGGATGGGATCATGAAAACCGGATCAAGGTGCGAATCATTTGCGAACGGGCCTATCATGCCCTCTTTATGAGCAATATGCTCGTTAGGCCGACCGCGGAAGAATTACTGAATTTCGGCAAGCCGGATTACGTGATCTTCAACGCCGGGCAGTTCCCCGCCGATCCTGCTTCTCCTTCGGTTACCTCGGAAACGAGCGTTGCCCTTTCTTTTGAAAGAGGGGAATTCATCATTCTCGGGACGCAATACGCCGGAGAAATGAAGAAGGGCGTTTTTACCATCATGAATTATCTCATGCCCAAGAAAAACATCCTGTCGATGCACTGTTCCGCGAACGAAGGGATCGACGGCGATGTCTCCCTGTTCTTCGGACTGTCGGGAACGGGAAAAACGACCCTGTCCACCGAACCGAATCGAAAACTGATCGGCGATGATGAACATTACTGGACGAAAGACGGTATTGTCAATATCGAAGGGGGATGCTATGCGAAGTGCATTAACCTTTCTCCTGAAAGTGAACCGGAGATCTATCAGGCGATTCATTTTGGAACAGTTCTCGAAAACGCCGTTTTCGATGATCGAAGCCGCATCGTCGATTTCTGCGATTCTTCCTTGACCGAAAATACCCGGGCTTCCTATCCGATTGAGTTTATTCAAAATATCAAAAAACCGAGTATGGGCGGACATCCCAAGAATATTGTTCTGCTCACTTGTGATGCGTTTGGTGTTCTTCCCCCGGTCTGCTCGTTGACCCCGGAACAGGCGATGTATCACTTTATGAGCGGATATACCGCCAAAGTCGCCGGGACGGAAGTCGGTATTGTCGAGCCGGAAGCGACGTTTTCCGCCTGTTTTGGCGCGGCCTTCCTCGTTTGGCATCCGGCCAAATACGCGGAACTGCTCGCCGCGAACATGAAAAAATACGGATCCAAGGCCTGGTTGGTCAATACCGGATGGTGCGGCGGATCCTATGGAGTCGGAAAACGGCTCTCGATTAAGCATACTCGGGCCATCGTCGACGGAATTCATAATGGATCGCTTGCGAAGGCGCAATTTGTAAAGGATCCGATCTTTGGCCTGAATGTTCCGACTTCCTGCCCCAATGTTCCCGCCGAGGTTCTTTGCCCGGAAAATGTTTGGGCAAACAAGGAAGAATATCGGAAAACCGCGTTAAAGTTGGCGGGTCTGTTCCACAAGAACTTCAAAAAATTCGAAGATCTTGCCGGAGAAGAGATCCGCGCCGCCGCGCCCCCGCAATTTACAGAACAGTGATTCAATGCCCTCTCCATCCGATTCCGATCAGAATTCCGAGTCCGTTTCGCCGCAGAAAAGCTTCCGGAATTTGCTGAAAACGATCTTTTATCCGGTTTTATTCCTCTTTCGGTGGAGTAAAATCGGATTACGGGCTCTTTACGATTGGGTCCTTTCCTGGGCCCATTCTCCTTATGGAACGGTTGCGCTGGCCGGGATCTCTTTTGCGGAAAGTTCCTTTTTTCCGATTCCTCCGGATGTTCTCCAGATCGCCCTGTCGATCGAGCGTCCGAAAAGATCCTTTTATTACGCGATGGTAAGCGCGATTGCTTCCGTCCTGGGTGCTGTTCTCGGCTGGTATATCGGGATTGCTCTTTGGGATGTGCTGGGCCCCTGGTTCGTTCCCGGGATCATTTCGCAGGAGAATATGGATAAAGTCCATCAATTTTTCGACGATTGGGGCTTTTTGGCCCTTTTTGCCGCCGCTTTTACCCCTCTTCCGTTCAAAGCCTTTACAATTACGTCGGGTCTTGCCGGAATGTCCTTGCCCGTCCTTATTATTGCCTCTCTGATCGGGAGGAGCTGCCGATTTTTTATCGTTGCCGCCCTGATCTTTTTCTTCGGTCCGACCATTAAAAAGTGGATCGACAAATATTTCGGAATTTTGACTTTTGCGTTCCTTGTTCTCCTGATTTTGGGGATCTATTGCGTTAAATTCCTCCTTTAAGGAAGAAACCCGTTCTTTTTTGGCTTATTTTCAAAAAGAAATCTTGGCAAAATCGCTTTACCAGATAGAATAATAGATGGAGAATCATTGACTTTTTTGGAGAAATGAGGTCCAATAAAAATCATACAAGGGCAAAATCCATTTTTATAAAAAACTTTCTGGTATTTTACCGGCAATTTCCAGAGAGGAACGCGGGGGTTATCTTTATGGTCAATTCAGAATATCTTTTCGACAGCCCGAAAAATCCGTTTTTGCGGACGGATGATCGAAGAACTTGCTCCTTCGAAAAGTTCGCGGCTTATACTCTGCTTGAAATTTTGATATCGGTTACCTTAATGCTTATGCTGATGTATGGGGTCGCCGCGATCTTCAGTCGGGTCGGCGGTATCATGAACAGCACGCAGAGTACAATGGAAATGTCCAATAATCTTCGGAACGCGAAAAATCGCCTCGAAAACGATCTGAAAGGAATTACCGCTCCGTTGACCCCACCGCTCAATTCCACTTCAAATACCGGATATTTCTGCTATATCGAAGGTTTGGGAACCAGCTATTTCAATTATCAGGCGAATTATAAGCCTGCTTTTAATGCCCTCTATTCTCCTCCTGCTTCCGCTTGGGATGAAGATCGGGCTCAACCGGACAATACCGTGGGTGATGTCGATGATATTTTGATGTTTACCGCGAAGGCGCCCGCCGGAAAGTTCTTTCGAGGACGGCTTGGTAAAAACAATATCGTGGAATCCGAATACGCCGAGATCATTTGGTTCCTGCGGGGAACAACCCTTTATCGTCGGGTCCTCCTGATCATTCCCGATGCCGAACTTCAAGAAGCATTGGATTCCGTTTCCTATGCATATTTTGACAAAGATGGTAATACTCAAACAGCCAGTAAGGACAAAATCAAGCAGGGATACGGCTTTTTTCAGTTCTTCGATGTTTCTGTTCATTTGAAAGACGGCGAGGTGGTTGCCAATACCCTTTCCGATCTTTCCAATCGCGCGAATCGGTATGGTTTTTGGCAATCCATGGTTGTGGATTCGGGCCTCGCTTTTATTCCTCATGGAGCGGAGGGGGCCTGGTATTGGCTCCGAATGCCGACCATGCAGGAAAGCGCGATCTGTATTTCGGGAGATGCTGATCTGTCATTTCGGGCGGGGACGCCTTTCGGCGGCGATAAAGTATACGTTGACAATTTGCCGGAATGGTTTGGATCCAAGCAAATATTGAGAACTCCAAAACAGGATCAACTCCCGGACAAACCGGAGCATTCGAATGTGCTTCCGCACAAGAATGATCCTCCTATTGATTATTGGAACATGCCGAACAGCTGGGTGCAGGTGGATCCCGAGTCGGGCGATTTGCTGGCCTCGGAAGTTAACACGACATCGCGTTTTTCACAGGATGTCCTTTTGACCAATGTGATCGGGTTCGATGTCAAGGCCTGGGACGATACCATGAACAAGTTTGTTAATCTCGGCGAGTGTGTTCAAAATCAAGATAAATCCTCACTCAGTTTCCGGTCCCTCGGAAATTACAGCGATTATGTCCCGATTTATCCAAAAGTTCGGGTGGAGGGCGATGATAAAGTCCCTCCCTATATGCCTGCTGTTTTTGATACCTGGACGGAACAGTATGAACTGGATTATTTGCAAGATAAAGCATCAAAAAGAGACGGTTTTACCGCGGAAAATATCCCCTTGAACGGAAAGATCACAACCGCCCACCTTCCCGATTATCCCCCGCCGTATGATATTCCCCTTAAAGCCATTCAGATCGAACTTCGCGCTTTCGACCCTCGAAGCGGGAACATAAGAAATATGACCCTGAATGTCGACTTCACCTCTTTATAATAGACAAGTTGTTTTGTATCAATGCCTGTAATTTTAAACGTATCGAATCTGAGAAAACATTTCGGCCCTGAACCTGTATTGTCCGATGTCTCCTTTCAAGTCCGATCCGGCGACAAGATCGGACTGGTGGGACCCAATGGGTGCGGAAAAACGACCCTGCTGAATATCCTCGTCGGTCTGGAAGAAAACGAACGTGGAGCAATCGAAAAAAGCCCTGATATTTCCATCGGCTATCTGGAGCAGAGACCGGAATTTACCGAGGATCGGACCGTTCTGGAAGAGGCCCGCCGCGCGCTTGGTCCGCTCTTTTCCATTCAAAAAGAATCGGAAGAGATCGCCGTGAAAATCGGGGCCGTCGATGATCCCGCCGAACATGAACGGCTCGCCAAGAGATTCGATCGGATCCATGAAGAATTGATGCAAAAAGACGGATACAATCTGGAATATCGAATCGAAAAGATCCTTCATGGAGTCGGATTCCTGGATGAGGAGCTGTCTAAAAACGTTTCCATGCTCAGCGGAGGCGAACTGAACCGGCTCAGTCTTGCGCGTCTTCTTCTTCAGGAACCGGATATCATGCTCCTCGACGAACCGTCCAACCATTTGGATCTCGCGGCGACCGAATGGCTCGAAGAATTTCTGGCCAACACAAAGGCCGCTGTGATTCTCGTGAGCCATGATCGCTATTTTCTCGATCGGGTCACCAATCGCACGTTCGAGCTCTTTATGGGAACGATCGATGTCTTTCCCGGTAATTTTTCCAAATATACCATGCTCAAAGAAGAGCGTTTGGCCGTTCAAACGAAAACTTATGAAAAGTATGTCGAAGAGGTCGAAAAGGCAAAAGATTTCATTCGGCGCCATCATTACGGAATGAAAGCCGCTCAGGCGGAAGATCGACGGAAAAAATTGGAACGGCTGGAAGAAGAACCCGCCGATCTTCCTCGTAAGATCACAACGCCGGGCATGAAGTTCCCGCCCGCCTCCCGGACAGGCGATATCGTTTTCCGGATCGAAGATCTTTCCAAAGGATTCGACGGACGTCTTCTCTTCAAGGATTTGACCCTGAATTTCGAACGGGGCCAGCGGTGGGCGATCCTTGGTCCGAACGGGTGCGGAAAAACCACTCTTTTAAAATGTCTTCTCGGGGAATTGGATCCCGATTCCGGATCGGTGCAAGCCGGACAGGGGGTCAAAGTCGGATATTTCGATCAGCATCTTCATGTTCTGGACGATAATACGCCGGTGGTGGACGCAATTCGTCCGCAAGGAAAGATCTTTGAGGATCTGCAGCGCCGATCCCTTCTTGGCGCATTCGGATTGACTGGGGATCAGCAGCTCCAAACGGTCGGAAATTTGAGCGGAGGACAACGCTGCCGGGCCGCGCTGGCAATGCTCGCCGCCAACGATCCGAATGTAATGATTCTCGATGAACCGACGAACCATCTCGATCTTTGGGCAAGGGCCGCGCTCGAAAAATCGGTGCGCGAATTCGACGGAACCGTATTGTTTATCAGCCATGATCGCTATTTTGTCGATAAAGTTGCCGACCATCTTTTGATTATTCAGCCGGACGCCCATTTTCGGGTGATCGAAGGGAACTACACCTGGTTCCGGCATATGGTCTCAAAGGGCCTGATCAAAGATCCGTTTCTTCCGCACGCTTTGGAAGAGGTCGAAAAGAAGCCGGATCCTCCCGCACCGCGTCCGCCGGTTGTTCCATTCAATCAGAAGAATGCGAATAAGAAAAAGAAGAACAAGGTCAAGAGCAATACTCCGCCGCAAGGATCTGCTGTTCAGAAGCCGATTGAAAAAATCAAGCCGCCGGTTCCGCCGTCCGGAGGAAAGAAAATCCCGCTTCCGCCTTCTTCTGTACCGCAGACGCAGGGCCCGCCGGTCGATCTGGACGCAAAGAAAAAAGAGAAGTCCAAAGAGAAGCGAAAGAGAAAGTATCCCTTCCGCAAGGTCGAGGATATTGAAGCGGAGGTCTTTATGGTGGAAACCCAGCTGATCACTTTACGGGAAGAGGTGATCAAGCCGGAAGTTCTTCGCGATGGAGAAAAGGTCCGCGCTCTCAATGAGGAAATCGCCGACGCGGAACAGCAGCTCAAACAGCTCTATGAACATTGGGATGAAGCAACCGAACTCAACTGGTAAGGTTTTTTGTGATCTCTGCGATTT
>JAUNSU010000109.1 GCA_030539035.1 Planctomycetia bacterium | reverse complement strand
GAATTGGAACTGTTCATCGTATCCGGTGAAGAATTCCAATCCGATTCGGAAAAGATTGTTGGTCGGACCGCGCCATTGCCAACCGGCTTGGGTATTCAGATATCCTTTGAAATCGATTTCTTCGAAAAGATGGGCGTTGATCGCCGCAAATGGGGATCCTTTCCACGGATTCCTGGTTTGCATATAGGGATGGCTGTATTCTGCTCCGAACTGAAATTCCCAGGGATCGGTCGTTTTTCCGCGATGGAAAGCCCAGCCCGCTTCTCCATATAAACGGACGGAATTGATCGGGCGCCAAGCGATCCCGAAAAGAATCTCGTCCCGCACATAATTGACCGGAGGGATACGATATCTGTCCTGAATGTAATTATCGCCCAAATGGGAACTGATATGGTAATACGCCAGTTTATATTGCCAATGCTTCGTTCCGTATGTAAGGGGAATCCCGGCGCGGTAATCCGTTGCCGCGAGATCCCTTTGCTTTTCAAAATCCAGCCGGAGCAGAGCCGCTCCTTCCAGATCGATCTGAAATCCTTCCGGCTGAACCGCATTTCCGGATCCATATCGAATGATGGGAACACGTCCTCCCAGCGTAATATCCCAGATCCACCCGTAATCTTCCTCATGAGTATAAACAGCTCCCAATCGGGATTCTTTTCGGCCGGCTAAATAGGAAGGATAGATCAGACCCGCTGGAAGCAGCTGCCATTTCCATTCCTGAACATCGTATTCTTCCCACTGATCGTAGTTTACAAGAGGAAGCGCATTTTTTTTATTTTCCTTTTTTCGATGGAAAAAGGATCCCCGGTTTTGGACTTCTCCCGGATCATTCGGATTATTCTGCCAGTTGAATTGGCCTGGATCGTTGAACTGCGCCGGGTAATAGACCGGCGCGGATCCTTCGTTCATTCCCGGATTCATCATTGGTCCGGGATTTCCTGATAAACAGGTTTCCTGATTTGGAATCGCGCTTTGATCCGGCATTATAAAGGAGAGACCGGCTTCATTCCAGGAACCGGACGGATATCCTCCCTGAATATTTGCATTTTGCCCCCGCATCACCTGCGCGATGTTCAGAAGGAAGATCAAAATACAAAATACTCGATAATTCATGATTTTTTATCTGTTCAGGATCAATATCCGTTTTCCGTTCCTAAAAATAATACCGGGTGGAATATTAAACAATTCTCTTTAATATTGCAAGATCAAAAAATTCGGAGAGGGTTTCCGAAGATCAGGATTCGGATTTATGCATTCGGATTTTTGTATAAAATTCCCGAATGGAGTCCCAGGCCTCATCGGCGGTTTCTACAAAGGTGATCAGATCCAGATCTTTGGGAGAAATCATTCCCGCTTCGGCAAGATACTCGAAATTGATGCACTTTCTCCAGAAATGTTCTCCGAAAAGAATGATCGGAAGTGTTTGCATTCGCCCGGTTTGGCGCAGAGTCAACGCTTCAAAGAGCTCATCGAATGTTCCAAAGCCTCCTGGAAAAGCGACAAGAGCGCGGGCGCGGATCATAAAGTGCATTTTCCGCATTGCAAAATAATGATATTGAAAGCAGAGATCCGGTGTAATATAAGGATTGGGCCTCTGTTCAAAGGGAAGGGAAATATTCAGGCCGATCGATACTCCGCCGGCATCCCAGGCGCCCCGATTGGCCGCTTCCATAATTCCGGGCCCGCCGCCAGTACAGATCACATAATCCAAATGGCGCAGCGGTTCGGGATCTTCCATCGCATAGAACTGATTGCATTCGGAAACGATTTCTCCTAATTTACGGGCCTCTTCATAATACTTGCTGAATTCCAGAGCGGTTTTCGCCTTGGCGCACTCCGTTTTTAACGATTCCGAATCCGGATCACTTCTGAGTTTTTTTTCGACGGCTTCCAGATTATCGCGGGCGGTTTTCGGCGATTTGATCCGTGCGCTTCCGAATACGATAATTGTGGAAAGAATTCGTTTTTTCCGGAACGCGGTGTCCGCTTTCATATATTCCGCGAGAAGACGAAGTTCACGCGCATCATCGCCTTGCAGAAAATCCTCGTCTTTATATGCTTTTCGATAGCTGGGAGCTTTAAGAAGGGTTTTTGTCTTTTGTTCGATCTCCGCTGCCGTTTCCTGGGGTCGCTGTTCACTATTGTCCATTTGGCCTCCTTTGAGTATTGATCTGCTCTCTCCCCGATATCTCAAAATCAGAATACGATACTTCGACCATTACACCGGGGATTTCTCGTATTTTACAGATTTCGGGTAAAATCTGCAAGATCTTTTTTGCCTTTTTGGGAAAAAGGGAGAATAAACAGGCGCACTTTCTCCCTTATGCGTAATTTTACCAAGGATTCGGATCATTTATTTCGGAAAAACCAGTTGGGGAGATTGCTTCCCAAAAGGAAAAGGAAGGAGATTCCAAAGGCCGCAAGTCCGATCTCTCCCAACCACGAGGCTCCTTTTGCGAATTGTTCGGCAAGAATCATGATCGATCCGCTGAGCATGAGGGAACAGCCGAAAAACATATTCGCGATTCTCCAGCTCGATCGGGCAACCGTTTGGTCCATATGTTCCAGTCCTTCGTGAACGAGTCGGATCTGGATCTTCCCTTTTTTAAACAGCCCCAACCCCTGTTCTATTTCACTTGGAAGAACGGAAATGAGCCGGCCAAGATCATCCGCCGACTGAAATAAGGCCCGTCGAATCGTTTTCGGGCGCCAGCGCTGCTTGATCAGGCGGACAAGATAAGGCTGAGCCGCCGTCGAAAAATGGAAGCTCGGACAGACAAAAACGACATCGCTTTCCAAAAGAGAGATCGTTTTTATCAAAAAGAGAATATCGCTGGGACAGTGAACATGATATTTGCGCAATTTTGAGAAAAAGTCCTGAAGAACGGATCCCACCTGGATCTGTTCAAAGGGAAGGGATCGGAATCGGGCAACATAAGCGGCGATATCCGCGTAAAATTCCCGGCGTGCGGCGATTTCCGGATCGACATCGCCAAGCTGGATCACGGCTCGAACGACCCGATCCGAGTCGTCCGCCGCCATTCCGTAAAAGAGGCCCGCCAAAAGATCGCCTGTTCGGCGATCAAGAAAACTGGTGAGTCCGCAATCGATAAACGCGATTTTATTTCCCGGACAGACAAAAAGATTACCCGGGTGAGGATCCGCGTGGAAAAATCCATGTTCAAAGCATTGCATAAAGACCCCATGGAACAGATTCTCCGCGATCTGATTTCGGTCTTCCGGCGTAAGTTCGGAAACATCCAATTGGGAAAGCGGTGTTCCCTTGATCTCTTCCAGGGTCAATATATTTCCGGAGACCGCTTCCCAATAGACTTTCGGAAAACAGACATTCGGCGAGTCGGTAAAGAGCTTTTGAAGACGGTCGGTCGATTGGGCTTCGTTCTGAAAATCGAGTTCACGAAAGATCTGATCCGCGAATTCGTTCACCATTTCGACCGGATGAAATCCCAGATTCCAGTGAAAGGACTCCAAATGCCGGGCCAAATAGGTCAATACATCAATATCGGATCGAATGACCGAACGGATTCCCGGACGCATGATCTTCAGAACAGCGGGTTTTCCCCCTTTTAATACTGCGCGATGTGTTTGCGCAATGGATCCGGCGGCAAGCGGAATTTCATCAATCGATTCAAAGATCTCTTTCCAGTCAGAAGAATGGGGGAATCCCGCTTCCAGCTCTTTGAGTATTTTTTCGAAGGGGATCTTTTCACAATGATCTTGAAGGCGCTTGAGTTCGGCAAGCGTTTCCGGAGAAAAAAGATCGGATCGCGTAC
Organism: Planctomycetia bacterium; assembly: GCA_030539035.1. GTDB lineage: Bacteria > Planctomycetota > Planctomycetia > Pirellulales > Thermoguttaceae > JAUNBG01. The sequence continues at coordinate 9,233 of JAUNSU010000109.1, read as the reverse complement.
TCATGATCTGTCCGAACTTGATAAAGGTCGGCCCCAGCTCTTCCAGCGCTTTTCGAAGGCGAACAGAAAAAAACGCATCTTCCGGGGTACTGTTCGCGTATTTTTTAGAGAAAAATTTTCGGCCTGTTTCGTAAAAACTTTCCAGTCCGAAAAAGCGGACAACATCGTCCAGTCCGTATCGGAGAAGAACGGAAACGATCTCGGATATTCGCTTGATATTCCGAAATGTATTAAAAAGGGGCGGAGTGGAAGACATACGGGGATCTCCGATCAAAAATTCTCAAGAAAAACTTTCGCGGCCCTTCACAAGACCGCATTTTATTGCCGGAAGTACTCTGATTACAGATTTTTCGCAACTTCATTGAAATACTTGACCGACGCGGTCATTGCGGCAAAGTTTTTGCCGGGATTCTTTTCATTTTCGAGCGGAAAATATCCCTTAAATCCCTGCTTCTTCAGTTCTTTCAGCTGCTCGGCAACTCTTCCGATTCCGGTCCCGAGCGGAGTATCCGAGAAGTCCGAAAGAACATCGCCGAAATGAAAACTGATGATTCGGCCTTTTAGAGCGCGAATTGCCTTGATCGGATCCAGTCCGCTGCGAATGAAATGATTGGAATCGACGCAGGCGCCAATACGGGGATCATGATCCTGGAACAGCTTCAATTCCGTTTCATAATTCCAGTAGGGCGAAGGCTTGGGATGATTATGAACGGAGATCTTGATATTGTATTCGGCAACCAGTTTATCAAGTTCATCATACGCTTTTGAATTCGGAGCCGGTTCGCAGGTAAGGTATTCGATTCCCATCTCTTTCGCGAATTCAAAGGTTTTTCGATCACAGCCGGCGACACCCCAGCCTGTCAATTTTACACCATTATCGGCAAGGATTTTTTGGACCAGCTTTTTATCTTCCGGGGAGAGATTGCTGAGCTTTTTATTCGGGGCGAGCAGATGGCCCGGATAGGCTTCCGCGAATTTTAATCCGAGAGACGCGGTCATCTGAATCGCTTCCTCGAAGGTTTTCGTATGAAAGGAGTAGAGTTGGCATCCGAGCTTCCAGCCGAGCTTTTCCGCGTAAGGAGCGCCGTTGGCCCGCTCTTCTTCTGCCCATCCGGAGAACGGACTCATCGCCAAAGCCGCCGCGGCTGTTCCCGCCTTCAAAAAATCGCGCCGTTCCATTTTTATCGTTTTTCCTCATCTTTCTGTTTTTTATCAAGTTTTTCCTGCCCGGCTTTCGCTTTCTTTTAATTTTTCGCGAAAGTATGGATAAATGCTTTCCTTTTAGTATAATCAGCAGAAGTGAGAAAGTCAATAAGATAAAGAATCATATCACAAAAAACAAAGAAGGGATTTTGAAAATGAAAAAATTATTCTTCTCGATTTTTTTGATCTTGGCCGGCATTGCGCCGCTTGCCGGATCCGAATACTATGTTGACAGCCGAACCGGGTCCGATCAGAATACGGGTACTTCGCCGGAAGTTCCCTGGAAGAGCATTGCCCGAATCCGAAAGGCGAAGATCGAGCCGGGCGATCAAATTCTGTTTGCCCGCGGCGGACTTTGGCGCGAAATCCTTGTTCCTCATTCCGGTGAAGAAGGCAAGCCGGTTCTCTACGGCGCTTATGGATCCGGACCCCTTCCCCGCCTTTACGGATCCGTCGATGGATCCGATCCCGATTATTGGTCCGAAGTTCAGCCGGGGATCTGGTGTTCCAAAAAAATCCGCCCGGTTCCGACCGGATCGTTCGATAAAAGCGGAGAAGGAGCAAAAAAAGTCGTATGGGGCATATATAAAGAAAAGGGGATCAAAGCCGCTTTCACTCAAAAAGACGGGAGCTTTCAAATCGATTCCGTTGAACCCAAGATCGCCGGCGGAAATAATTCCATCCAGCTTTGGGGAACGATCGGCGATCCCGGCTTTTCCGATGGACTTTTGATCACTTTTCGGGCCCGATGTTCGAAAAAATACAGTCTTCCCGGAATCACCATGATTCGAAAAGACGCTCCTTATACGGTCCTTTACGCAGATCAGGGCCCTTATGCTCTTGATTCGAACTGGAAAACGTTTACCGTTTATCTTTCGAAAAAGGAGATCCCCGATTCTCCCCGTGCGGAAGATTACCGATTTCATCTCAGCATGGGAAAGCTGCCCGCCGATTCCCGATTCGAATTGGAAATGATCTCTCTGCAATCGGCGCAGATCGATACTTCCCGGCTCCTTCGCGCCGATGTCGGAAATATCATTTTCGATCACGGTGAATTCAAAAAGTATCATCGGTGCGGGATCAAAAAATGGTCTCTTGCCGATCTGAAAGAGCCGGGCCAATACTGGTTCGATCCCGCCGAAAAACAGGTTTATCTCTGCTTTGAAGGGAATCCGGGCAAAGTTTGCCGATCGATCGAACTCGCTCTCCGGGAAACCATTGTGAATGAAAGCGGCGCTCATGATGTGATCTATGAAAATTTGGCGGTCGGATACGGCGCCGCGCACGGATTCGGCGGAGGCAATACAAAGCGTCTGATCATTCGGAATTGCGATATCTATTATATCGGCGGAGGACTCCAGTTTATGAAAGAGGACGGAAAGCCGGTCCGATTCGGAAACGGAATTGAATTCTGGGGAAGCTGCGATGGAAATATCGTTGAAAACAATCGGGTTTGGGAGATCTATGATGCCGCGTTGACCAATCAGGGAAAAGGAACTTCCGAGCGATCCGAATCTTATCAGAAGAATCTGATCTACCGCGGCAACAAAATCTGGAACAGTGAGTACTCTTTCGAATACTGGAATCGGGGCGATTTCGCCGTTTCCGACAATATCGTTTTTGAAAACAATGTCTGCTGGAATGCCGGATTTGGATGGGCGCACGGACAACGGCCCGATCGGATCGGATGCCATTGCATGTTTTCAAGCAATACGGCCCCTTCCAAAAAGATCGTTGTGCGGAACAATATCTTCCAGGAAGCAATGGAATGTTCGATCTGTTTTCGCGGAAGCAATACTCGCCCTTGGCAAGAGTATCTGATCCTCGACGGCAATCAGTATTTTCAGACAGAAGCTCCTTTGATCAAATGGTATAATAAAGGCTTTTTCCAAAAGAATGAATTGGATAAAATTCGAAAAGATCTGCAATTTGAAGCTCATGGAACATTTGAAAACTATGCGGAACCGGTGCCCGTTGTTCGGATCACCGATTCCTTGTAATCTCATGATCACGGTTTAATCGTGATTGATCCGAGCCGGTAGTATCGCGAATCACCCTGTTGACCTTCAATAGGGAGCGCGATTTGAGGGGTTCCGTCCGGTTTTCCGACGGAGAGATAAAGCGTGTATTGACCCGGCTTCAGAGTCGGGACATTTTCTCCGAAATCGGGATAAAGGCCCAGCTCTTTCATCGGGAGGATCACGCCTTCATTGATCGTCGGGATCGGCAATACGAGTCCGAACGCGCCGAAAGATTGGTGAGCAACCGCGGGCGCCTTGCCCGGATCGGCAACGGGAAGATCGCGCACATTGAACGATTCATCCGTAAAGCACCAGACCGGCCGGCCCTTTTCGTCTTTTAATGTAAAGGAAGGGTATCCGCCCTGATAGCAGGGGGCAACGCCGACGTTCGCCCACTTCGTTTTTATGCGAACCTCTTCTCCCAGCTTGACGCTTTTCGGAAAATCGGCTTCACGCAATTCGAGTCGATATCCCAATCGAAGATTGATCTTGTCGATGATTGCCCGATGATTTTTAAGATAGGGTTCCGGCCAATCATGGATCGAAAGATAGCTTGCATGATAATCTTCAACAGCCTGGATCAGGCGTTCCGGAGTCCATTGTTTTTTATAGACTCTTCGAATATAATGCCCATGTTCCACGATTACCGGAAGGGTCGGCCAAAATTGCTTTGCGAGTCCTTGGCTGAACCATTCATTTTTCGGACCGACTCCGCAGAGAATACTGTCGTCGCGAAGGGTGATCCCTTGTGAAAACGCGTAATCAATGATCTCCGCGTGATCTTTTCTCCGTTCTTCGCCCGCGATATCATCGCTGATACAAAGAAGAGTATCCGGGAAATGCTTCTTGTGAAGATCGATATGGATCTTGCAGATCCGATTCGTTTCTTCCTGATTCAGTTTGGAAGAGCGGCCGGTATGTCCTTCGCCGTAGATCCCGAACGATCCGATATCGATAAAGGCGACATTCGGATTGCCATTATATCTTCTCGCGAAGGCCGCGAGAAAATTGTCGAGTTTTTTCAGAAAAACGGGATCATCGAATCGCGGTTCCCAAAGCATGGTCTCCGTACTTCCGAGATCCGTTTTGCTCCAGGGGTAATCGATTCCTTTGGCGCCGGCGTCCCGAACCCATTTCGGGGTGGTGTAGACTGTTCGCGGATCGCTCGCCATTACGCGAAAAGCGATCTTCTTTCCTTTTTGAATCCAGGGCTGCGCCCAGGTGTCGATCAGATCCCAGCGAAATTTTCCCTCTTCCGGTTCCAGATAGCACCAGGGAAGGCGAAAATAGATCGTCGAACAGCCGGGAAACCAGTCGAGCGTATCCCCCGGCTTCTGAAGACCGCCGTAAGCCCAAAGACGGCTGGAATACTGGTAGTACATCCAGCCCATTCCCGGATTGATCAGTGCTTCCCGGGTGATCTGCGGCTTATAGACCGTTCTTTCTTCACCGAAGAGCAGATCCGGTCCGATCAGAAGAATACAGATCAGAATTCCCAAAATTTTTTGCATAATGTATTTGCCTTATAATTCAAATGATTTTATTTCAGGGGACGAACAGGCCGGATCTCCAGAGATACCGGACCGAGCAGACCGGATTCCAAAGGCTGATCTTCTTTTGTCCATCCCTTCCAGGAAGCCCAGGTATATCGGCCATCTCCGGAGTTCGGAAGGCCTTTCATTACCCAATCCGGCTTTTCCGTTTGATTGGCGGTCGGATGAAATTCATCGCCGATCATTCGGTTGACCCAAAGGTTGACGACTTTGATCTCAATCCGATTTTCGCCCGGCTTGATCGCGGTGGTAATATCCATCGCGAACGGTGGAGTCCAGAGAACACCAAGATCTTTTCCGTTGACCGATACCCGGGCAAGGTTTTTCACTTCGCCCAGATCGAGAACAAAATGATTTTGCCCCTTCGCGTCCTGTGCGGAAACGGAAACGGTCTTTCGATAGACCGCGGATCCCGAGAAGTATTTGATCCCGAATTCCGGACGATCTGTCCAGGAGATCAGGGTCTTAAAGGACTGTTCTCCGGTCGGAGCTCCGAGATCCTTCGCGAATTCCACTTTCCAATCCTCATTCAGCGAAAGGACTTTGCGGCCCTGATCGGATTGTGCGGAAAGAATTTTTCCCGACTTATACTGGAGGGAATAAGTTCCAGGCTCGGTGAATTCCGCACAGGGGCCTTTCGGACCTTCAAAATGATTTGCGATATAAGTTCCTTCAGGAACATGGGGTAAATAAACACTGCTGTTTTCCGCATAGACCGAAGTCTTTTCTTTTCCGTTGATCCGGTATCGGAGCATGAGTTCCTTGACCTGATTCGGATAGGGATCCCGTTTTCCAAGGGTATGGTTCTTCACTTCGAGTGAAAGCCCTTTTTCGGTAAAGGATTTTTGGACTCGATCCAGAACATCGACGCCGCCGTCAAGATCGCCGCGAACACGGCGATACTTCGCTTCCAGAACGGTCAAGCGGTTCGTGCTGTCCGGCGTGATCTCTCCTTTTGCGATTGCGATGGGATGATCGGACTCTTTCTCCTTTTGCGAAAAGACGACGAAAATCGATCCATTGGCCGCGAGCTTGACCGGGATCTCGATCCGGCCGTCCTCTTCTGTCCAAACAGGAGGATCACTGATCGAACCGGACATCGGATCCCAGAATTCAGGAACCATTCCGGATACGCCGAACGAGATCTTTCCGAACGATTCTTCGGGGGAAGTGTTCATGATGAAGAAGATCCGTTCCTGATCCGTTTTGCGCGAAATAGAGATCATATTCTTGTTCGTACTTTGGAAATCGGAGATCACGCCCGCCTGCTTTAAGGCTTCGAGCGGATCGTTTGTTTCCGCGAAATTCTTGTACTTTTTATCGGCCCAGATCATTTGGACAAGGCGATCGTATTCTTCCTGATCGCTTTTTTCCGCAAGACTCGGGGAACAGATCGGCTTTTGTCCGGCAACAAACGCGCCGCCGTCCAGAAGTTTTTTAACGACTCTCAAGGTCGCAAGCGACGGGTGCAGTTCGTTTCCAAGGAAGAAGAGATCGTAGCCCAGAGCCCCTTCGATATGGATCTTTCCGTTCTTCGCGGAAAGGCGTTTATGAATCGTTTCCGCGTCGCAGTAATCGTAATCATATCCGGCAAGAGTAAGATCCCGAAGAACTCGACAGGCGTTCGGACGGCTTTCGCCCGCAAGGATCAGGAGCTCCGAGGTCGATCGTCCTGATTGCAGAAGATATTGACCGCGCGCCATGTAATCCATCCATCCTTTGGAATCGTCCCACCATGTATTGTTCCGGCCGAAATGGGTTCCGTACTGCATTAGGGTCATTCCGGGCTTGACTTGTCCGTAAGGCTGGCAAACATAGCTGTGAAGGATCAGAAGATTGACTCCTTCGATCCACGCTTTATCTCCATATCGTTTTAATTGCCGGGGATCCTGCTGCCAACGGCCGGTTTCCGGTTCCGCGGTAAACGATTCCGCGCCGTTGACCGTATGTCCGTGAATACGGGCCGCGGAAGCGGAATAGCGAGTGCCAAGGCCCCCTCCCCCAACCCAGAACTCGGTAACCGCAAGCGGGATCTTGTGCGCACATTGCAGATTATCAAAAGGACCATTGTAAGATTCGCAGCTGGAGAGAAGACCGGCGCTTTTGCAAAGTTCATCAAAACGGTCGTAATAATTTTCGACAAAGCAGTCGGAAACCGTTCGCTGATAATCGTAGAGGAACGCGGCCGAATCCGCGGCCGATCCGATCGTGTATCCGAACAGAGCGGGAAAGAATTTCTTCATATTATATCCCCTCTTCTGTTCGAAGATCTTGTCCAGTCCGATCGTCCAGTTCTGTCCGCCCATCTCATAGCTGTCGATCAAACAGGCGCGGAGAGATTGATAAGGATCGGTCTGCTTGAGAATCGGAACCATCATATGTTTCCAATGTTCATCGATTCCGGATCGGGCCAGTTTATCGCATTCGAGTCCGCGCAAATTCGCATGGGCGGGAGCGCACATCTTTCCCAGCGCGGTGCATCCGATTCGAAGAACCGTATAATTGCCCGCCGGAGCGTTCCAAATAAGGGTTCCGTCTTCTCCCATTTTATCGGAAAGATCAAGAACATCTTGAGGGCTGATCCCCGCCTCTTCCGGCCGATCCGGTTTTTGGTATCCGAAACGATCGGTCGATGAGTTTCTTTGATCGACATCGGTGATCATCGAATTTTGAAAGAATCGGACCTTTTTGACCGGAACGGGAAATTCCTTCCCGTCCTGTCCGAGAAAATGAACGCGAAAAGTTTTTGCCCGAACGAGTGTTTCTCCTTTTTGCGGTTGATCTCCGAGCGGAATGATCTGCCAGGTATTCGGTTCGGGATGATTCAGCCATCCGTATTTTCGGATTCGGAAGTCCGCGATTTTTTGAGTCTTTCCGGCGTTGTCGATTCCTTCGATATATCCGCCGACATTCAGCGATCGGGTCGGAAAGATCATTCCGAGCGAGCGAACAGAGATCTCTTGATCAAATCGGCATTCCAGAACGGATTTCGTTCCTTTTCCAGCGACCGGGATCTGGAACCCTTCGGAGTTGATCTTTTTTCCGTCGACAAGGAGATCGGGAGTGAACGGACCTTCCGTGATCGGGAGGGCAAGAACGGCAACATCGCGATAATAATTCAGACGGGTCGGCGGCTGCGGCAGCTTGATCCGGACTTCTTTCCCTCCGGCCAATACACTTTCTGTGTAGACGAGTCCTTTCATCGAATATTCGGGAGTGACCCAGGGACCGCCGCTGGAGGACCATCCGGGGCAGTTGTGCATTCCGAGGGTAAGTCCAAGGCGTTTGGCTTCTTCCGCGGCGAAGCGGTAAAGATCCAATCGGAAGGGCGTCAATCCGATTCCTTCGCCTGCTCCTCCGGTGAAGAAGATATAGGCCCGATCGATTCCGACTTTTTTCATCGATTCAAGATCCGCCTTCATTCCTTCTTTATTGAGATCTTCGCTGGTCCAGTGCCACCAGACTTCCGGTTTAGCTCCGTTCGGAGGATTGAGAAATCCTTCTTTTAATCCCGATTTCGCCGGGGATATCGAACAGATCACCATCAGAACAAACAACAATAATCCGCGTTTCATGCTTCCTGCTTTCCTTTCAGCTCGTTAAATCAAAATTCTTTTGGTTCCGAATACAGAAAGCTATTATATTCCCCGCAATTTTCAATGTCAAGAAGAACTGCCGGGATTACTGGGAGAAAATTTCCGTCTCAGTCGTCTCAGTCGTCCCATAAGTCCCAGTTGTCTCATAAGTCCCATCCGTTCCTGTTGCGAAGCGTGTGAGCAATTCTGTCCACTGTATTATGCAATTCGCGAACCAAGGCAGATAGTTCTTCAGAAGACTCTGCCCCAGCCATACGGTTGTAAAGTGGGGCTTTCCATGCGGAGCCGCGCGTTGCCGTTCGTGCGGCGTACATCCGTTCACGGATGCCGCCGCAGGCTTTGAAGTCCTCTTCTTGCCGCTTGAGCAGGGCGTCCAATAAAACACGTGTTTGGTGAATCAGCGTGATTTGCAAATTGCAGAGTGTCTCAGCCGGGCGGCTCTCAAAGATGTGTTCCCAATCAGTCCAGTCCTCGTGTTGCTTTGCAAATTCACGCGCTGCGGTTGTCTTTTTGTCTGTCGAAGGCCACTGCCTCAGCTTATGGCTCTTGAGCCAATCGAGATAATCCTCTTCGAGTTCATCCAACGTCGCACGAGCGACGTTCGTCAGTTTGATTTCGGTTTCTTTGCTTGTGCCGGACGCTGCGCTGCCCTCCGCGATATTTTGCTTGCAGCTTCGCGCCGCCTGTATCATCTGATCAACCGTTCGATCGCCGTATTTCGACAGAAAACGGCGGCAAAATGTGACGGTGCCCTGATAGATCACATCGCTTTTTTTGAAGACAATCAGTTTTTTATAACCTCCATGAGGTAATATGATTTTCGGAATTTCAGTCATTGGCGATCTCCTGGGGAAAATAAG
>JAUNSU010000108.1 GCA_030539035.1 Planctomycetia bacterium | reverse complement strand
GATTTACCGGTTGTTCTTTTTGCACTGCGCTTACAGCGCGCTGTTTTTTGAGGGTACGTTGACCCGGGGTGCCGGTCGCTTCGCTCCCTCTGCCCCGGGCTGGAAGGCACTGCCCCTGTCGGGGCGCTGATTATTGACAGTTCCTATCGAGTGAAGTAGTATGTTTGTAATTCGAACTCTTTTCAAAGATCCTTGTTTTACTCTTTTTTATTGTGCCGCATCTTCGATGCTCTTGGATCGTGAGGTCTATACCCCATGCTTGCGCATGGGTTATGCATGGTGCCGCCTGTTCGAGGCTGGCGGCGAGGCGCCGTTCCCAGTTCGCGCTTCCGCGCGGTTGTCGAAGACCCGCTCCCGTTGGTCGCTTTCTTTACTGGCACTGTCAACTGTCGGGGCGCTGATTCTTGGTTATTCCAAACGGGTTAAGTAATAGCCGCTCTGTGAAGGGGTTGAAATCTCTAAAAAACATTCTGATTCGATTAAGGGGTGAACCGCGATCCCCCGGGTGATGTATTCCCTAATTCCGGCCGCTTCGCTTCCTCCATTACGGGCTTGCGGTCTGCGGATTCTGGCTCATTTTTCTAATTTTTCTGTTCGTTTTGACCTCATAAAATCGTTCTATTATTAGCCGAAACATCGAAAGGTAAATAAAAGAAGTAAAAAGGAGGAATTTAAAATGAAATTTGCAGTAGAAAAAATTATTGAAAATCTCGGAGATTTCGCCGAAAGTTCTGCTACCAACAAAATTATCCGCCGTACTGTAAACGGAGAAGCGAGTCCATCTGAACTTAACTTCCTTAGTAATGCGATTGACAATGCAGGCGACGCCGATGGAATTCTTGAAATGACCGACGTTGTTGACTTTGCCGCAGATAAAATCACCTCGGTCGGCGAAACGGTTTCAGACGGATTTGACATTGCTTTGGACATTCTGTCGGGGATTTTTGATTTTTTCTAATTCCTTGTGCAAAGATGCCTCAGCAGGGATCTGAATCCGATACAAAAAACATTGCAAACAGGGACTGGAAATAAAAACCGGTCCCTGTTTCTTGCCCTGTTGACATGCGGGGGGGACTCGGTGTATAATGATTTCTTTGTGATTTCTTTTCTCTTAACCGGAAATTTTGACAATAAATGGAGACAAAAATGGATCGCAGAGATTTTATTAAAACAGTATCGACGACAGTCGCCGGAAGTACGATTTTACCTTCCGCACTCGTTTTCGCGGCGGGATCGAACAGCGGACAATCAAGGATCAGCCTGGTGCCTTCCAATCAAATCGAAATGGGCGGGATCTTCGGAAAAGCCTATCGAATGAGCGTCGATCGGCTCGGAAAAGATCCCTTCAATACAAACTTCATTCTCGCGGATCTGAATTTCAATCAAAAACGATGGTTTACCAATTTCAGCGGCGATATTTCCGGCCGCTTTCTGGAAACAACCTCATTGACCTCAACGAAAGAAAAACCGGTTCCCTCCTTTCTTAAAGAAGTAATGGCCCGGGTCCCCGATCTGCAAAAAGCCGATGGGCACTTCGGACACGATGTCGATTGGAATAAAGCCGTCGACTTCACGATTCCGACAACTGAAGCGCTTCAGATGCCGATCCTATGGGGCAACGGACGGCTCTTCCTCGGACTCTTGGCCGCCTGGGAAAGGTTCGGCGATCCGAAAATGCTCGCCGCCGCCGAAAAGATGGGCGATTTCTATATCAATATCGTTCTGAAAAGATTCTGCGATCCGGCCCGTATGAAAGAATATCAGACGGAATCCGAAGGATACGCGTCCGCTTATGTTACCTGTGTCTTCCATGGAATCGAAGGACTGGCCCGATGCTATCGCCTTACCGGAAAAAAGAAATATCTCGACGCCGCCTGTCAAATGGCCGATTTTCACGAACCGTTCGATGTCTTGCCTGTCCGGCATTCGCACGGAAGCGTAAGTACACACGAAGCCCTTGTAATGCTCTATGAAGAGACCGGCGATCAAAAATATCTCGATCGCGTTGAAAAACGCTGGGAAACCGCGGTCGGCGAGGGATATATCAATGCGTGCGGATCCATTCTCGAAAAATACTGGATCACCGGATATAATCGCGATGAAGGATGCACCGAGTCCGATTGGCTCCGTCTGAATCTCATGCTCTGGCGCAATACCGGCAAAGCGCGTTATCTTGATTTCGCCGAACGTCTTCTCTGGAACGGATATCTCGCGAATCAATGGCCGACAGGAGGATACGGACACCGCTATGTCGGAATCGATGAGAAAGGTCCGTTCTCCTGGCAAAAGCCTTCCCAGGAATCGCTCTGGTGCTGCAGCTTCCATTGTCCGCTCGGACTTTACGAATTCAAGGAATATCTTGCCGTCTTCGATGGAAAAACATTGCTTTACAATTTTCCGATCGATTTCAAAACACCGTTTGATCTTAACGGCAAGAAGTGGACAGTCGTTTCCCGATCGCTTGATCCCGGGGAAGGATCGCCGCTCCGGACGGAAGTCCGTGTCAACGGTCCTGCCGGAGAATCGATTCCCTTCTCGATCCGTGTCCCCGATTGGGCCGATTGCGTCGAGATCCGCCTGAATGGAAAAACGATCGTTGGAAAAGCGGAAAACGGACGCTTCCTTCTTCCCTCTCCGATCGCGGCGGGAAGTAAACTGGAATTGAACTTCAAAGGACGTCCCTTCCTCGAAGACCGGCGTCTTCATCGTCTGGAAACCGGCGATTCCGCGGCGATGTATAAGGAATCGGTTCTTCGATACGGACCGCATGTTCTCGTTTCCCGGGACACCGACGGAAAGAAAATTGAAGACCTCGAACTGTCAAGGAAAAACGGCGTGATCCAGATTCCGTCCGACCGGCTTTCGTTCTTCGGGGAAATGAATTGGGAACAGCAGGTCAAGCCGCACACATTCGTTTTCCATATCAAACTGAACTGATTCGGACAGGATTCCCCTTGATTCAGACAATTTCACCAAACATAAAGGATTCATGAAATGAAAAGACGCGAAATACTCAAAGCCGGAGCGTTGGGGCTGCTGACAGGATCGCTTTCCGGGGCCCGCGGATATGAAGAACGTTTTGCCGGCCGCAAACTCAGGGTCGGCCTGATCGGAACCGGTTGGCAGGGAAAAGTTGATCTTTTTCGCCTGATCCAGGTTGCTCCGGTCGAAGTCGTTTCTTTATGTGATGTTAACGCCAAATGTCTGGATGAAGCGGCGCGGATCGTCGCCGAACGGCAGATCTCGAAAAAGACGCCGCGCAAGTACAATGATTATCGGGAAATGTTCGCCGCCAAGGATCTGGATGCCGTATTGATCGGAACTCCGGATCATTGGCATGCGCTTCAAATGATCGATGCGGTCGAAAGCGGTCTGGACGTTTTCGTTCAGAAACCGATCGGAGTCGATGTACGTGAATGCGAGGCGATGCACCGTGCGGCCCGTCGAACCGGAAAGGTCGTTCAGGTCGGAATGCAGCGCCGGACAACAGAACATCTCATGAGAGCCAAAAAAGAGATCTTCGATTCCGGAAAGATCGGAAGAGTCGCTCAAGCCGATATCTATACTTATTACGGGGGAAGCGGTGTTTTCGCGCAGGAACCGGTTCCTGTTCCGAATGGATTTGATTACGAATTATGGGCCGGGCCGGCTCCGAAGCTCCCTTTCCGTCCGCAGCTTCAAAGAGGTTTATGGCGCGCTTTCATGGAGTATTCCAACGGATATCTGGGCGATATGGGCGTTCATATGTTCGATATGACCCGATGGTTCCTGGGACTGAAATGGCCGAAAAGGATCTGGTCAACCGGCGGGATCTATATCAAGCAGAAAGGAGTCGCCAATATTCCCGATACGCAGACAGTGATCTTCGAATACGACGATCTGGAGGTCGTCTGGAATCATCGGAACTGGAGTGATGCGCCGGATCCCAAATATCCCTGGGGCGGAACGTATCACGGAGAAAACGGAGAACTCAAGGCGAGTGTTTTCGGATTTGATTTCCGAAAATACCGATCGAGCGAGAAGATCAGCGCGGATGTCGTTTATGAATTGGATCAGTATCCGGAAGACAAGACAGAACCGCGATTGGAAAAGCACGCGGCGCCGGCGGTTCGCGGACTGATGAAAGACTGGCTGGACCGAATCGCGGATCGGGGAAGACCGGTTTGCGATATCGAGGAGGGAATGATCTCAACGATCTGCTGTATTCTCGGCAATATCTCCTTGCAGCTGCACCGACCGCTGGAATGGGATCCCATCGCGTGTCAAGTGAAGAACGACGAAGAAGCCAACGCGCTTCTTGCCCGGCCTTATCGATCTCCCTGGAAACACCCGATGTAAGGAAAGATCGACGGGATGAGATCCGTTCCGCAAATGCGTCTTCAGTACTGAATTTTCATAAAAAAGGGCGAGTTAAAAACTCACCCTTTTTTGATTCTCCGGCCGGCTCTTAACCTTTATTTTTGAGACACATCCAAAGAGCGGCCATTCGGACTGCGACACCGTTTGTTACCTGTTCCAGAATGGCGGATTGCGGACCGTCGGCGACATCCGGGGTGATCTCCACTCCCCGATTGATCGGGCCGGGCGCGATGATCAGTACATCCTTTTTGCATCGGGCCAATCGGGACGCGTCCATCGCGTAAAGATGAGCATATTCCCGGATCGACGGAAACGGCCGGACAACCTGCCGTTCGAACTGGATCCGAAGAAGATTGAAGACATCGACCCTGGGAAGGATCTTATCAAGCGAATAGCTGTATTCGACGCCCCATTTTTCCCAATTGGAATCGACCAGAGTCGACGGACCGCAAACGATCACCTTTGCGCCGAGCGCTTTCAATCCCCAGATATTCGATCGGGCCGTTCGACTGTGCGCGATATCTCCGACCAGAGCAACGGTCAATCCCTTGAGCGATCCGAACTTTTGCCGAATCGTTAAGATATCGAGCAGGGCTTGCGTCGGATGTTCATGTGTTCCGTCGCCCGCATTGATCACGTTGCAATTTTCAAGTTTCTCGGCGAGCAGATGAGGAGTTCCCGGGCAACTGTGCCGAATCACAACGGCATCGACGCCCATCGCCTGGATATTCTTCGCGGTGTCAATAATCGTCTCTCCCTTGGAAAGACTGCTGGTCGCAGCAGAAAATTCGATGATATCGGCGCCTAAACGGCGTCCGGCAAGACCAAAGCTGGTTCGGGTTCGGGTCGAATTTTCGAAAAACAGATTCACGATCGCTTTTCCGGCAAGCAGGGGGATCTTTCGATCCGAGCCCGGCCGGCAAAGGATCTCATCCCGGAACCGCTGAGCCTGATCCAGAATGATGTTAATCTCCCCGGCACTCATTCCTTCGAGTCCGAGGAGATGATCCCGTTTCCATCCTTTGGGAACGGGGCCCCAATTCTCTTTGGTTGGTAAAGGAGCGCTTTCCTTTTTGACCATGATCTTTTGACTCCTGTAAAATTTCGGATCAATCACACATGCCGGGAACTTTAAACAGCTTGCAGAACTCTGCGATTTCGGCCCGAATTGTCGGAGCGATCTCGTCGATATTGCTGATATTCGAACAGACACGGTCGATCCAGCCGGCGACTTCCTTCATATCGTCTTCTTTCATTCCCATACTGGTGAGAGAAGGAGTTCCAAGACGAACGCCGCTGGTAACAAAAGGAGATCGATGATCGCCGGGAACCATATTGAAGTTTCCGATGATTCCGCATTTGGCGAGCGCTTTGGAGGCATCTTTTCCGGTGAAATCTTTTTTGCGGAAATCGAGGATCAGAAGATGAGTATCGGTCCCGCCGCCCGCAAGATCGTATCCTTTTTCCTGCAAAGAAGCGGCCAGCGATTTCGCGTTTTTGACCAGCTGGATTCCGTACTGTTTGAACTCATCGGTAAGAGCGAATTTGAACGCGGCGGCCATTCCGGCGATGATGTGCATATGCGGTCCGCCCTGGAGCCCGGGAAATACGGCCCGATCGACTCGCTGGGCAAGATTGAATTTGCTTTCCGCAAAATACTTCGATTGATATCGATCTTCGATCTTCGAGAGAAGGAAACCGGCGCGCGGTCCGCGAAGCATCTTGTGCGAGGTGCTGCTGACAATATCGCAATAAGGAACCGGATCCGGATGAACTCCGGCGATGATCAGTGCATTGATATGGGCAATATCGGCGACAAGATAAGCGTCGATCTCTTTTGCGATTTCCGCGAATTCGGAATAATTCAGAAGATGGGGATAAGCGCTGGTTCCGGCCCAGATCATTTTGGGACGTTCTTTCAAGGCGATCTCACGAACCTTATTCATATTGATATGTCCGGTTTCGGGATCCGGTCCGTAAGGGATCTGAACATAATCCTGTCCGGAAAAACTGACTTTCCAACCATGGGTCAAATGTCCCCCTTCGGAGACGGGCATTCCCATAATGCGGTCTCCATTCTTCAGAATTGCGCGGTAAACTGCCTGATTCGCGGGCGATCCGGAATAGGGCTGAACGTTGATATGTTCCGCGCCAAAGAGCTGTTTTCCCCGTTCACGGGCAAGATTTTCCAATCGATCCGTGTACTCATTTCCCTCATAATAGCGGGCACCCGGGTACCCTTCGCAATATTTATTCGTAAAAATGGATCCGCACGCTTCCAAAACGCAATAAGACGCAAAACTTTCGGATGCGATCATCTTTAATGTACTGGCTTCGAATTTCGCCTGTTCCTGAATCAAGTCGTAAATCTCGGGATCTTCAACTTTTAAATGCGGATAACGTTCAGCAGCCATTCTTATACCTCTCTTATTTTTTTGCTTATTTTGTTCATTCTGTCCATTTTAACCTCTAAACCATTTCCGATAAATGGATCAGCGTACGAAAAAGAATTATACTCCCAAATCGGATCCTTTTGGAGGGGGTGAGTTCCGAAGATAATCTCCATTTTGTAAATTCCGCCTTTGAAAAGAACGAATTTTAAACAAAAAAACTCCGCTTGCAGAAAAAAGGATTTTTTGATATAATATTGCAGTGTGCGGAATAGGACGCTTTTCCGGCAGAATCGAGAATAAAGGCGGACAGACTGGGAAATCTTTTCACGGAAAGTACCGAAAGGAAGATCAAGTATGAAAATTCTGATGATCGGTGATATCGTCGGACGATCCGGACGTTTGGTACTGGAACGACGGCTTGCATCGATAAAGGAAGAATACAATCTGGATTTTATTGTTGCGAATGCGGAAAACACCGCAGGCGGATCCGGCCTTACGATCAAAAATTACCATGATCTGAAAGAGATCGGGATCGATTGCTTAACGCTGGGAGATCACGCATATCGGCAAAAAGAGATCTTTTCGATTCTGGATACAACAAAAGATCTGATTCGGCCGGGCAATTATCCGAAATCGGCGCCCGGCAAAGGAATCGGGATCTTCGAGATCCCGGGCAATGCAGAACATGGTCCGTTGCGAATCGCGGTGATCTGTCTGGTCGGACGGGTCTTCATGCAGCCGGTGAATTGTCCGTTCGAAGCGGTTGATGAACTTCTTGGCAAGCTTCCGGAAGAGATCAAGGTGCGAATCGTCGATTTTCACGCGGAAGCAACAAGTGAAATGCAGGCGCTCGGACGCCATCTGGACGGACGCGTTTCCGCCGTATTGGGGACTCATACCCATGTCGCAACGGCCGATGAAACGATCTATCCCCAGGGAACCGCCTTTCAGTGCGATGTCGGAATGACCGGATCGTTCAACAGTATCATTGGCCGAAAGATCGAAAGAGTACTCGAAACCGTTCGAACTTTCCGGCCGACCCAATTTGAAGTTGCAACGGAGAATCGAAGGATAAACGGAACTATCGTCGATGTTGATACCCGAACAGGCAAGGCTCTTGCCATTCAGCGGATCAATGTGAGTGAAGACGACGGTTAATACAAAGGATAATCAATTTTACAGTTTTCAAGGATGAAAATGGACGCTGTTTCTCAGAAAAAAATGATCTCGATCGTTGTTCCCGCCTTTAATGAAGAGGCAAATCTGGAAATGTTCTATGATCAGGTTTCCGCGGAATTGGAAAAACTTGATTATCTTTGGGAGATCGTGATCGTGGACGACGGCAGCCGGGACGACAGTCTTTCCGTACTGGAAAAGCTGCATCATCGCGATTCCCGTCTGCATGCGATCAGTTTTTCCCGGAATTTCGGGAATCAGATGGCCATTACCGCCGGACTCGAAGCCGCACAGGGAGACGTGATCGTCGTAATGGACGCCGATCTTCAGCAGCCGCCGGAAATCATTCCCAAGCTCCTCGCTTATTGGGAACAGGGATATCATGTCGTCAATACAATTCGAAATTACGGTGAAGAGATCGGCTGGTTCAAAAAATTTACTTCGTTCGCTTTTTACAAAGTAATGAATATGCTGTCCGATGTCAAGATCCAGCCGGGCGTTTCCGATTTTCGTCTGATGGATCGCCGCATTGTCAATATTCTCAACAACATGCCGGAGCATTCCCGATTTATACGGGCGCAGATCGCCTGGCTTGGATTCAAGCAGATCACGATCCCTTACAACTGCCGGGAAAGAAATGCGGGCGTTCCTTCTTTTTCGCCGGTAAAATTGATCGCATTGGCCCTCGACGGAATCTTCAGCTTTTCCAGCAAACCGCTCCGATGGATCGCATTTCTCGGCGTCTTTCTCATGTCCTCCCTTTTGCCTTACGGTTTTTGGGCCGTTTTCCAGTTCTTCGTTTTCGGACCAAAGACACCGGGTTGGACCTCTCTGGTCGTTCTCAACCTCTTTATCGGCGGCGCGATTCTGTTTTCACTTGGTCTCCTCGGCGAATATGTCGCACGGATCTATGAAGAAGTCAAACACCGTCCCCGTTATCTGGTAAAAAAGCGTTTTGGCTTTTCCGATTCCGAACAGGGTGAAGAATTCGATCAGAAGGAGAACTCCGAGCAGCCTTCGGAAAGATATTTTCATGTTTTTCCTCCCAATCATGATTTTGGCAACAGAAAGATCCCAATGTAATTGTGGAAAACAGAAAATACTCATTGATCATAAACGGCGACGATCTCGGACTTTCCGAATCCGTAAATCAATCGCTTCTTTGGGCGGCCGACAAGGGAATTCTCTCCAGTCTTTCTCTCATGGTCAATATGCCGGAAGCGGATCAGGCCCTGATCGATCTTGCGGAGATCCGGAAAGAAAATCCTGAATTCCGGCCCGGCCTTGGACTTCATTTCTGTTTAACGAGCGGCCGTGCTCTTTCCGATCCGGCGGACATTCCCGATCTTGCCGATACCAACGGCCGTTTTCGATGCGGTTTTCTTTCGCTTCTTCGCGGTGTTCATAAGAAGAGTTTTCTGGATCAGATCCAGCGGGAATTCTCGCTTCAGTTCGAACGCTTTTTGGAATACAAGGGCAAATACGATCTTATAATGGATCATCTCGATTCCCATCAGCACATTCACTGCATTCCGGGGATCTTCGATCTTTTACGCAAGACAGCGGAGAAGTATGAGATTGTCCTGCGGATCACGCATGAAGAATTCGGATCGACTGCCCGATTCTTTCGTTCGATCTGCAAAAGGATCCCGGGCGGTATCGCGAAAAAGATCATTTTGGATACTCTTTTATGGAAGAGCCGCTGCGGACTGCGCCGATCAGGATCGGATCGGGTCGGATACTTTGGCATTATTGATACCGGGAAAATGGACGAGTCTTCGATTCTTGCGATTACACGTGTGATTCCGAAAATTGCCAGGCGTTCCGGGATACAGGCCTTTGAGATCAATCTTCATCCGTGGGATTTTGATCAAACGGATCTTACCGGTCTGGATGTATCGGAAGACGATCGGATCTTTGCTTCTTCGACCTGGCGCAAACAGGAATGGAACGCTCTGATGAATCCCGCGAACATTCTGAATTCGATGGAAAAGGAAGGGATCCGCCTGGCCCGCTTCGCGGATCTCCGCTGATAAACATTCCCGCCGCACGATAAAAAATATGTGATTATCCGATACGGCAAAATTTATTTCCGGACCTTTGACTGCTGTTTTTCGAGCCTTGCCGATTACCGATATTCTTGCTCTATTATATTTTTATTATTCACCTTTTACTTCCCATTTATTATTAGTTTAAGGTTTAATATCCACATGAGTTTTTTTTTCATGTTTCACAATTTCCGAATGAGTCAAGTGATAGATATAAATAGAATATCCTGCCATAGCTACGGGCGTATAGTTTAGAAAATATCTATATTGCCCATCACTTGAGTATATATTATTGACACTGATTGCACACCAACCAGGTTCGGGGGTTTCTGATGGGCTATTTTTCGAGGGAATTGTTGTAAGTTCAATTGGATAAGTGCCGCAATAGGAAATTTTAATACTGTTGACTTCGGGATGATTCTTACACCATAGTTCCAAATAGAAAAGATCCTGTCCCCAATCAATATTACTGTCAAGTAAATGTCTCGGTCCATTTCGTGGTCCCGCTGAAATGACCGTCTTGAACCAACAATAAAGGCTATTAGGATTTTTGATTGGTGATATTTGCGGATAAGTGTCGCTTTTTGGTGTTGGAATAATTACCGCTAGTTCGTTAAAATACGAAAGTGAATGAGGGTAAACTGAAAGAGAGCTTAATACGGACCATACAAGAAATACTATCGTTAGAACACGAACAGTTTTGTATCCTTGAGGATATATTTTTGTTATTGATACCTTCTTTATTTGCATACCTATTTTGCATCTTAATTTAGATTTCATTTGTTTCTGTTTGTTTTGGAGGAAGAATTCAGGAATACCTGAAAATGCCAATCCGACTTTGCTCATCCAGACTAAAAAAAATGGTAATGCTGGAATTGCATACCGGGAATGAATAGAGAATCCTGTTTGTGAACTGACAAAGGCAAGCAAAACAATTCCCGGGAGGAGTATAATCATTTCATCATACCAGTATACATTGTAACCTTTAAGAAAAAATGTACAAAAAACTGCAAGCAAAAACAAAAAAATCGTACCAAGTGGCATCTTGATAAGCAAGGCGTAAAGATAATAATACCACCAACCATGATTTGACCATTGCCCACGCAAATATGATGACATACCTCTTTCGAAATCAAGCACCTGTATGTCGATTCCTTTGATATAATTTTCAGGTAGTGGTATTGGTAAATATCCTAAAACCGTCTCAAGTGTATTTCCAGAACCGTCAAATCTATTGCTGCCCATGCGGGATACTTTATTAATCGCATGAATCCCGGAAAATAAAGTGGACTGAAAATGATATTCACGAAGTTGTTTACTGGAACCTTCGAACACATAGCCCATATTGATTACGAGCAGGCTTGTAAAAAAAACAAGTGCAAGTTGCCAAATTTGCTTGAGACATGTTTTCAGTGGAGAATTAGGGCTTCGAGCAAATCGATAGATAATCCACATGACAAATAAAAGAGGATAGAAAATCAACAACGTAAATTTACACAATTCACTAAGGCCGAGAATGAGGCCCAATATTAACGCATTTTCTAAACCTGGTTTTTTTAGCCAATTACAAAAATAATATATGGAACATATTGCAAATACAGATGTCGTAACGTCCGACATTAAGAGTACTGCGTTGCCACTAAATATGGGAGTTGTAAGGCATAGAAACAAAAAAGGAATAGCTAACAGAGATTTGATATTGTATATTACAGAAGTCAGTTTTGGAAAACAGTAACACAGTAGCACAATATTTAGTATAAGTGGAGTTCTTGCAATATAGAAGAATGAACGAATATTTTTAGGGTTATCCATAATGAATATTACAGATTTTGCAAATTCATCACGCCAAAAAGAGTCGCGATCGAACACCTTCGGATTTATGGTCGGTGACAATGTGATCAATGGTAATCCTGCCAATATCTTCGTCAAAGGCGGATTAACAGGGCTTAAGTCATAACGTCCATATTTCAATATTGCCAAGCCACTGGTTAATTGAGCCGCTTCATGCCAAACTGGACAGGTCCAATACAATTTGTGGAAAAATCCCAATAGATACAAAACAACAAGAAAATAAAAAAAAACGTTAGTTAAAAACTGTCTACTTGTTAATATACAACTTTTTGCTTCTATTTGAAACTGATTCATAAATATTATCTTAAAACTCTCAATAGAACAGCAAGCATATCATTTGAAATGATTGATTATTGTTACAGGTATTTTTATATTATGTATAGAATTAGCACATTTAATTTTAACTATAATATAAGATTTTTCATAAGATTTCATGTTTTCTGACTTTGATTTACTGAATACAAAAAAAGTATGTTCTTTAGATAACTTGTCATCATAATGAAATGATAACATATTAGTTTTTGATGAAACTTCTTGTATCTTACATTCATCTGGAGATATAAATGATATTTGTCTTTTCAATATCGTACTGTTGTCATTATGTTGTAGTACAATACTATTTGGAATTACTTTAACCAAGGGCATTGCCACACACTCCACGTCAATATGTTGTACTGGCAAAGTTGTTCCCGTTGTGTGAATTGAAATTTTAACATTATGTGTTGTCGGTTGCTCGGGTTGCTTATAAGTCAAATATAAGAAACATACACCATCATTGTCAAAATCACTACATAATATATTCATATTATTGTTAGATACATCTATCTTTTCTATTAGCATTGAATCATCTCGACACTTAGAAATTCGCACAGTTTCTTTAGAAATGGAGCCAACACTACCTGCCATGCGTAAAAGCACAGGACTAACGCTCCAAGGCAAATAACTATTATAATATACTGTAACAGCAATTTTTTGTTGAGTTGGTTCTACAACACCTATTATGGTTGATACTTTTTGTCTAAATGAATGGACATAAGGGACTTCTAATGATAAATGTAAATTAGTCCGTTGATTTGGAAACAATAATAACGAATCCAGAACAGCAGAAGTACAACCACAAGAGGTTAAGATTTTCTCATCAAATCGAATTTTGTTAGTGCCTGTATTGGCTAACACAAACTCGATATCTTGTTTAGAACCAGCATTCACATCTCCCAAATCTTTTATTGGTCCAGAAATAAACTGCAAATCAGATAACACATTAGCAGTATGCTCTTGCATATTAAAGATAAAAAAAGTGATAATCAATACAATCACAACAAAGAATATCATAACACCTTTATTACACATTTTATACAGAACACTTTTCTTCATAATTTTATTTGCCAATCATAATTACAAATATATTCCATAAATTTTAGAATGAGAACGTATTGAAATTCTTGTATTTTCTTGTTTTGGAACGCTGCAGAATTGTCTACTTCATTATTAAGACTTACTGTATTTACCTCCTCATGCCAAACCGTAAACGATAAAAAAACAAGCGTATTATAGGCAAGACCAAAATAAAAATACCTATGAAAAACAAAATCTTGTTAATGGTATAATCTTTTGGCACAGTATCTGGGATATGCCCAGGATTAAAGTGGTCCCAAGAATCTGAACAAAATCAGAGAGGGGAACAAGGTGG
>JAUNSU010000107.1 GCA_030539035.1 Planctomycetia bacterium | reverse complement strand
CGAATTGCGTAGATTCGGAGGAAAATTCAGGAAAATTGACTTTGCAATTCTCCTGGAATTCGACTTTCTTTCTTGACAGATCCGTTTGATTTGATTATAATATTTTGGGTGTTAAGTATGGTGTAGGTCTATTTTTGATCAGTCCGATTCAGAATAAACTTTTTAAAGAATGGGAATGAAAAAATGAAAAATTTCGCAAATTGTCAAAATGGGGGGGGGGGAGGATATAGTTATTCTTTAAAGAAGATCTTTAAACTCCGCGGATTTACCCTTGTCGAACTGCTGGTCGTAATTGCGATCATTGGGATTTTGATCGGACTTTTGCTCCCGGCGGTCCAGGCGGCGCGGGAAGCGGCCCGACGTATGCAGTGCACAAATAATCTCAAACAGTTCGGTATCGCGCTCCATAATTATCACGATATTCATAATGCCCTCGTTCCAGGCCGACAGGGAAACGCCAAAGGACCGGTCTCCTCTGAAAAACCGAGCGGCGACACCGTTAACTGGGGACTCGTCAGCTTCCATATGATGCTTCTTCCTTTTTGCGAACAGCAGGCCCGATATGATCAGTTTGTTGCCAAAGGAAACGGGCAGGGAGGCTGGCCAAGCTATGAAGACAGCTCCATCCAGGCTCTTAAGGGAGTCGTTCCGCACATGTCGTGCCCATCCGATCCCGCCGCAATGGTTCCTTCCTATTACAGTGACAGAAATTTGACGCCGACGAGCTATGTCGGAAGCATGGGCGATTGCCTCTACCAGGGTTCGGAAACCGGAACGAATACACGCGGATATTTCGGCGGCGGCCGTGCTTACGAAGGAAACGTCAAATACCGTACAATGGCCGATCTGATCGACGGGACTTCCAATACAATCGCGATTTCGGAAACCGTCAATTCCCTGAAAGCATCATCCGTTTATATTCTTTCCGGAATCGGAATGAGTACTTGGGGAACATCGGGAAAGGCCCCGAGCGACTGTACGGCGATTGCCGATACGGCCGATCACCGAATGATCAAAAGTTCAGTAACCCCAGCAGGAACGACACGGGGAAACCGCGCTTATTACGGTAATTCTCTCGTTACTTTTTTTCATACCGTACTGCCCCCCAATTCGCCGCATTGTCTTAATGGCGTAAACCATTGGAGCACAGCTATTACCAGTGCAGGCAGCTATCATTCCGGCGGGGTCAATGCCGTTTACGGAGATGGCGCCGTGAAGTTCATTCCGGAAACGATCGAAGTCGGATCGCAAACATCGACAACCGATCCGAACGGCAAGTCCATGAAAAGTCCGTTCGGCGTCTGGGGCGCTCTGGGATCGATCGCGGGCGGAGAAACCGTTGCCCTTTAATTCCGATTGTGTTCCATCGCATTTTTGTACAAAACCATCGCAAACCTGCGAAAAGGTGTTTATTAAGTCCAGTTGCGGGGCGGTTTTTAAATCCGCCTTTTCCATTCACTGGACCGATATTTCAAAAGATCCCGTTGCCCCGCAATGCTTCCTCGCCCAACTGGCGTTAAAGCCGCCGTGGTCAAACACTTCAATGAAAAACTCTGAATGTTCTTAAAACAAGATTTTTGCGGGAACAAGGTCAGGTTGTACAGACGTTCACTTCATTAGCATTGACAAAAAACGATCATATGTTTCTTTGAATGGTTCAGCACGTTTAAAATCAATGATAATACAAGTATCAGCGATCATGGCTGCTGATTGGCTCTGGGAATTCATACGCCGACCTCATAGGTATTTTGCATGAGATCATAAAGTTCCGTGACAGAAATACCAAGAATCTCCGCTCCTCGACTAATCGATATTTTTTCGTTCTGAACGGCCAAAAGAGTCAAACGACTGAGGCGATCTTCAAGAAAATCAGATGGAACGAGTCGTTTTGGTTCCATGCCCAACGGCTCTCGATGGTTCTTCAAGTTTTCATGGTAGCGCTTATTGAATTCGTAATTAAACTTCATCCAAATTTTATCATCAGTAACTCTTTCGTCAATCAAACGCTTTAGGATCGTTTTATAACTAACGCCAAAATAGCGTTTTACTTTCAATACACGGTCCACAAAAGGTATTCCCCTCGATCCATTCCATACATCCCGAAATGCAATTTTCGGCATAAGAAAATATCCGGCAAATTCGTCAGCTTCCATTTCTTCTTTCGCGTTTTCGTTCTCTTTATTGATCTGGAAACTGTCTAAATGCAGAATCAAATGACCTAATTCATGAAATGCCGTAAATATCTTTCGTTCGACAGAAATTCGGTCATTGCTGTTGATAACGATAGCTTGTCCGCAATTTTTATCATTGATCGAAAGTCCAAAAAAATCGGCAGTGGTATCATAGAACAAAACCTTAATGCCAATCTTTTCAAGAAGTAAACAGGGATCAATAATCGGACTCGCTTCATCCAGACCGATTTCTTTACGAAGATACTCCGCAAGAGTACGCATATCTTTACATATTGCTTTACTGGGCTTTTTCAGCAGCAAACGACTTCTTTGATCTGTTTCTTCTTCGATAAATTGATAGTTCCGCAACCAGCGGTCAATATCGTCAATAACCATGTCTCGGGAACGGAGCTTTTTTTGAGATCGAAAGCGAACCGCCTCAATAGTAAGAAACTGTTGAAGAAAATCTCCAGTCTTGTGTCCAAGGGACTTACCCAAAGCCATAAGAGTTTGCACTTCCGGATGGCTTCGACCGCCCTCTATTTTCTTAATACAAGGAACAGAAATACCAGATTGCAGAGCCAAATCAGCTTGAGTCAAGCCTTTGATTCTGCGAAAAAGTTTCAGATTTCTCGCTATTATTTAGGCATCCATTTTATTGTCCTTAAATTTTTAATGTATACTTTATCCTCTCTTCTGTAATTAAGTATACTGTACTATCAAGAAAAAACAAGGATCCCGATTCAGACGGTTTCATTCATCCCCAGATTCTTAAACGCGCCAATGCGGCAAAGAAAGGTTCTGTCCGTAAACTCGATGAAGAGATACTCAACCTCATTCGGGACCGTTTACCGGAAGATCTCCGATCGAACCCTCTGGAATTTTTGACCGTTGTCCGCGCCGACGAGGAAATGGAAAATGACGACGATAAGCGACTGGCGCAAGCCGCGGATGCCGCTCTCGGAAATCGGAACCGCAGGGCCGTTCTCTCCATGGATGGAAATGATATGGGCTGCCAGTTCCGCGAATTTGAAAAGTCAAAACCGGACGACGCGGCAAAGAAAAAATGGATGACCGAGATGAGCGCAAATCTTCGGTATTGCACCAGAAACGCCTTTTGCGACGGACTGATCCGGGCCATTACCCTTTGGTGGGAAGAGGCAAAAGCCGATGCAGATCTGATATTCTCGTTCGAAAGAGCGAGCACATACGTTCTCCCTTTCCGTCCTCTGATCCTTGGCGGAGATGATATTCTCTGTTTATGCCATTGTTCCTTTGCGCTCTCAATGGCCCGAACAATTATTGACCGTTTTGAGAAAATAAGCCGTGAATTAAACGGTGATTACAAAAAGAATCATCCGTCTTCCAATGATCTTTGGCCGGGAACAAGCGGTAAATTGACGATCAGTGCGGGAATCGCCTATACGGGAATAACCCTTCCTCTGTCTCTTTCCATCCCTTACGCCGAAAACCTCCTTGGAAGTGCCAAAGGAAAATATCGAAAAGAAAAAGGAGAAAAGGAACCGACTCCAGCTGCCGTTGACTGGGAATCCATCACGGAAACGATGATCGATTCTCCCGCAGATCGGCGGCGGCGCGATCTCACTTTTATCGACAAAGATATCAATACCGAGATCATTTTGACTCAACGGCCTTTTCGCATTGATCCCAAAGAAAATGAAATTACACTCGATGATGTTAAACGGTTGAAAGAGGAACTCGAAAAAATGCCCCGATCGGTCCTTACGGATCTGATGACCGTTTTGACCCTTCCCTGGGGAGAACGGGTCGCTCGTCTTGCGGCAATGGCCGTTCAGAATCCGAAAATTCTGGATTGGCTCGATGAGGGAATCAATGCAAAGGAGAAATTCGGATCCTGCTGGAAAATTCAGCAAAACGGCGAAAAGACAATACGATCCAATTGGTTTTTGGATGCGCTTATGCTCCTCGAAGAAGAAAAACGAATGGGAAAGGAAACGATCCAATGAATACAATAATTGAATATACGATCACACTTTTAAGTGACGCGGAACCGGGAACCGGATTAGGAGGCGAGTTGATCAATCAGCGGATCCCGCGCGATCCTCATGGAAAACCTCTCATTCCGGCCAATCATCTTAAAGGGCTTTTACGGGAAGAGCTTTTGAATCTGGAATGTTTTCCCGAACTGAAAGGGATCGCGGCACGCTGCCTCGGACGACCCGACAGCAGGGATACGCCCGCAGGAACAATGAACGAAGCGATCTGCCGCTTTACCAACGCTGTATTGATCGAAAACGAATCGAACGGATCTTCTCACTCCGATTATATTACACGAACAGCGATTGATCCGGAACGGGGCAACGCGTTGGACGGTTCCCTTCGAACTGTCGAACGAATCGCCGCAGGCACAAAATTCTGCGGAGAGATCATCCTGTTCGCGGATTCCGATTCCCGGGAAGCACTGGCGATTCAGTGCGGATTTCTATCTATTGGCGCGATCGGAGGAAACCGAAATCGGGGCGCGGGCAAAGTCCTTATTGAAATCAGGAACAAATGCGATCTGCCCGGCGATCTATTCGAAAAATTGCAAAACGCGGCACAATATACGAGAATTATTCCGGATCATCAAGTACCGGAGTCGGGAACAAAACTTCGGGCACTTCGTTTGACCTTTACCGCGAAAGAACCGGTCTGTCTGCCGGAACGGCCAATCGGGACAGGTCCGATCGAGTCGGGATTCACTATTCCCTCAAGTGCTGTTCGCGGATGGATCATCAGTCGAATTGCCGCGGAATGGGGCAAGAATTTCGCGTCCGCGCTTTATGAATCGGAGAAAGTTCGTACCTGGCCGCTTCTCCCCTGCGGGTTTGAAGGAGAAAAGTCTTATCCGATTCCCGTTCGTGTCAGCTTGACCCATAAAATCGCAAAACTGATCACCGATGGAATGGTTCTCTCCGCGGACGATGCGGAAGATAAACCGATTCATGAAGTGAATTGGGATCATATTCAGAGCAACAGTCCTCTTAAAGCCGCGGACGGTGTTCTCCTCGTTTCCCGCGATTCAAAGGAAAAACCGGCCATCGAACTTTGGAAAGCGCGATCCATGCCGAAAATCACAACCGCACACGGTGTTCATAATGATCCTCAAACGGAAGATGGCCGAAATCTGTATCAAATGGAATCGATTGTGCCGATGGTCTGGTCGGGATATGCCGTTCTTCCCGAGTGTTGGGCCGATATTATCATACAATCCATAGAGAAAGATCCCGCCGCCGCATTCGGCCGCTTTCGTTCAACGCATGGATTCGGATCCCTTGCGATTGAGGATTGCACCGATGCCGATCAAGGTCTTCCCTGGTCGAAAACCGGCAACGACAACATATTGATCCTGCAATCACCCATCCTTCTTGACGAAAAGGAAAGATCCGGAGATAAAACAGCAAACCGGATCTTTGAAGATCACATCCGATCGGAATGGGCAGATCTGTTTGCCAAATTGAACAACAGCTGGAACGTTCAGGCTATCTCGACCAATATCGGAATTCAATTCGGTTGGAACCGGAACGAAGAGAAAGGAACCGGAAAAGGACAGCGGCAGGATGCCGCTCTTGTCGTTCTGCCCGGCTCCATTTTTGAAATTGCTCCGAAAGAAAAGATTGAAGGGCGTGCGAAAGACGCAAAAATTGAACTCTCCGCCGAAGAACGGCAATCGCTGCGAAATGCGGGACTTGCCGAGCATATTCAACACGGACTCGGGGCCGGATTCCGGCGCGGATTCGGGGCCGTATCCGTCCATCCCGGTATTGCCGGAAAATTGTACAGCAATAAATCGATCAACGTTCCGCACAAAAAATCGAATAAAAAAGAAATGACGAAAAAAGTTCTCGATCTTTGGCAAAATAACAAAGAAAAACAGATGCCCTCCCCCAGCCAAATCAGCGCGGTCGCGGGAATCGCCGCAAAAGACCGGAATAAGGCTGCCGAATATCTCGATTATCAGATAAAACGTCTGGAAAGTATTTGGGCCGCATGGGGCGCGATCCAAAAAAATGTAAAAAAATGGCTGGAAGATAAAAATATGTCCGATGATGTCCTCCAGTTCGGATTGAAGTTTCTGGCGGATCTTGTCAAATATCAGAAGAAAATCAAGAAGTAAATAAAGTGTGGAATCACGCGAAAAGGAGAATATATCATGTCTGATTTTAACAATGAAATTCGGGATCGCAAGATGATCGTGATCAAATTGACCGTCGAATTTCCGAATGGTTTTTGCGTTGGTGTCGGTTCTGTCGGAAATCAAATCCGCATTTTGCGAGCGGGCAACGGATCCTTTCTTCTGCCCGGCACTTCAATCGCAGGTGTCTTGAGAAGTGCTTTTCGATCATGGAATTCTCAATTCGATTGCTTTTTCGGATCGGCTCCCTCCGAAAAGAGAGAAGATCAAAAACGGCCCAGCCCATTACAAGTTGAGGATGTTCTGATCGATCCGAAAAAAGAGATCACCTCCAATCGGGTCTCTCATCTTCGCTGCCGGCATGCAGGAAGTGTCGTTGATTCCGGACTCTATTCCGTCGAATCAGCTCCCGCAAAGACATCGTCCGTTTTTTATCTGCGATTGAATACATCCGATCCGACTTTGGATGCTTCTCTGATCGATCCCTTTTTAAAACAGCTGGCCGCTTTCTTTCAAGATGGGCTTGTCTTTGGCGGAAACGGCAATCGCGGAATCGGACTCGCACAGCTTAAAGACAACCATCCTCTTCAAATTAAAGAATACGATTTGACTCAACCGAAAGAATATGCCTGTTGGCTCAACGATGATTATCGCCTTCGATCCAAATCGAACATTGAAGGTTGGCAAGATCTTAAATCGAATTCCGGGAGCGCGGACACATTGACCGTCGAATGGAATTTCGAAATCCCGTCCGGCCAGGATATTCTCGTTTCCGATGGGAAAGGACTCGACGCGGAGTCGGAACCTCATCGGATCACGGCTGCCGATGGGCATGATTACTGGCTTCTGCCCGGCTCCTCTCTTCGCGGTCTGTTCCGTAATGAATGCCTCCGCCTTGCCGCAAAAGAAGGAAAAAAGATCGCCGACTCCCTCGAACGGTATGAGCAGAACGGTGAGACACAGGGAGATGAGATCGGCTGGCTCTTTGCGAAAGAAAAAAAGGATGATGAAGATTTTCTGCACCGTATCGATCAGAAATATCCCCTCGAGTCCCTGTTCGGATCCCTTCACAAAAAGGGGCGTCTGCACATCTCCGATGGTTTGTCAAAAACAGAAAACGATCGAAAATCAATGGAGGAAATGGCGGCGGATTTTACCTGTCCGGTCCAATATCGTGTTCACGTCGTGCTGGATCCGATCTCCGGCGGTGCGATTGACGGGGCCCTTTTCGATAATTACGTATTGACCAGCGGAGGGAGAATCCCGATTCAATTTCCGATAAAAATGATCGTCCATCATCCTAAGGAAGAGGAAGTGCGCTGGCTGGCACAAACACTCCGATCAATCCACCTCGGCCGATTACGGGTCGGAAGCAGTAAATCCGCCGGACGCCTCTCGATCAAAAAAGGGACTCTGCGCGCTCACGGTGAATACGCCAATCTCTTCAATGGGATCTGCCGCGAATTGAACGGGGAATGGTATAATCCAAATACGGCGTCCGAAGAAAATGTTCCTGCCGCAGATTCCATTGCGGATCCGGATCCCGAAAAAAGGGCCGATCCTCCGCTCGAAGGAATCCTTCATGTGATCAAGAAGGGCGAAAAAACAAATTATCAAGTCACCTATACAAATACAAAAGGAAAAAAAGAGCCAAATAAGCCGTTGTATCAGAATAAGCGATATTTTAACGATAACGACGCCGTTGACGGTGATAAAGTATGTATCATTCTCGAAAAAGGACAGTTTAAAGAAGTTTGGATTGCCGGCAAACCAAAAACGGAGTCGCCGAAAACAACAGGAACGCAAGTGCGATCAGGCAAATCGAACAACATGCCGACCAGTACAAACAATCTTGCGAAGGCCCCGGCGTCCATTTTGGGGCTGCCATTTCATAATCCTTATACATTTATTCCTTTTACAAAAGGTGAATCGCCGCGAAAGGCACCCGCTCCGCGAACGATCGACGAAAGGGAAACAGACCGGTTCTGCGGAGTTCTGGAATTGGAACTCGAAACAGTCTCTCCCCTGATGATCAATGAAGGAAAGAGTAAAAAGAGTGAGAATTCGCACAAAGTCTACTCTATTCAGACGATTGATCAGGATGTGATCGTTCCGGCAACAGGGGTGCGCGGTTTTCTGCGTAATCTCGCGACGATCGCGACAGGCGGTCCGCTTACCGTTCTGGAAGAAGAGACCTGGCTCTGTCAAGGCCGCGATCTGTCGCTGCCCCTTTCCCATAAAAAAGAAGAACCGCTCTCTCCCGTGATCCTCGCAAGAATCATTGAACCCGGCAATTCCCGCAAAGAAGGAATAATCGAAATCGGCGAGACAATTTATGTTTTCGCAAGGAGACTTGAAAAGTTGTGGAATGATAGTGGACATAATGGAGAACTCCCGCGTCCGGGAGCTAAGGGAAACGGAACCAAACTTTGGGCAAAAGTGAATGGCGAAACAGTGGTCAGCCTGAAAGGCTCCCCCGATTTCGAACATACTTCGGAAGTCAAACTCTCCGGGAGACCGGTCAAAAACGAAAACAAAAACAAAAACGATGAAGACGATAAAAGAGAAGGCGTTTTTGTCCGTCCTCTCAGAAGGATTACTTTGCCCGCGGAATACTGGGCCGCCTATATCAGTCGAAATAAACATGGGAATCATCCTGAACTGAGAAAGGGCGAGCTCCGATCTGGCGATACGGATCCGCGCTTCATTTACTGCACGGATCCGCGGCCGCTGCTGTCGCTTTTTACGATCCGCGGCTCGGTGCCGTGATCGTGGCGAGCCACTCCGTCCAATTTCGGGAAGGTGAAGTACTCGATATCGATCTTCCTCTGTCTGATCCTCCCGGCTCAATTCCCTGCAAAGCAGATACAATCTCACTTCTGAATCCGATCGCGGAGGATCCGAATAAAAACACGCTTGTCCGAACCCTGGATCAAAAATTGAAAAAACCGCTTCATCGGCGAATTCTCGATTGGCTTGTTCCGATCCGGTTTACTCCTCTCTGTCTTACTTTTCAATTCGAGAAGGGAACGGATTTTGAAATTTCCCGATTCAGGGGCGTTTGGGGACGTGCGCTCAAATCGCTTAATGAAGAAGTCTACTCAAAGATCTTTGAAGGTAACGACGAATCGAATCAGCAAACACCGCGGTACATTATTCGGCCTTCCGAGATTTTTGAATCAGATCAGGATAACAGGGCAAAATTCTTTTCCGAAAAAATCGATTTCATTACTTGGGGAACAACCGCAAAGGAACAGCAGATTCTAATGCGTGCGTGGCATATCGCGGCAAATTTCGGACTTGGCAAAGGACGCATTCCGTTCACCCTGAAATCGATCGAGCCTTATGCCCATTTTTCGGAAACGAATCCGATTTCGACGGCCGATGCGGTCCGAAATCGGGAATTCTCGCCGAATGAACCTTGTCGTCTTCTCTTTCCAGTTCCGCTGCGCCTGATCGCCGGACGAAAAGAGGGAAAGCATCGAATTGAATCGCCGATCTTGTCTGATCTGATTCGTGCCGGAATAACTCGTCTGAATACACTGCGGAATCAGATCCTCGAAGTCAATCGGGAAACGGATCTTGTCGGCGGTCTTCCCGAATTTTATAAGGAGGCGATGGAATTGGCGGAAAATACGGATACGGATCCCTGGCAGGGAGAATCGGCGGCCTTGAGAAGATATTCCGGACGGCAGAAGGCGGAAATCGATCTTGCCGGAACGGTCGGATACATGGATCTTCCGAACGGGCCGGGCGAGCTTGCCCCGATTTTAGCTGCCGACGAGATCTTTCATTTCGGGAAAACGACTTCGATCGGACTCGGACGCATGATCACGGTAACGGAAGACAAAACGTTAATGTATGCCCTTGATTAGTGTTTAGTGTTTAGTGATTAGCGGGGGAACCCCTTACCGAAAACCGTTGAATATTTCGACTTTGTACACGAATCCTGCGGGCTGAAAGCCCAGTGCATTCCAGCCCGGGGCAAAGGGAGCGAAGCGACCGGCACCCCGGGTCAACGAACCAACAAAAAACGGCGCGCTGTAAGTGCAGTGCAAAAAGAATTCCGCGGATTATTTTTTTGGGTTTGGGTTTGTGAATAAATTTTGTGTTTGCTCGGCTTGGCTCTTTTTTAAACCGCAGATGAACGCAGATTTACGCAGAGGGACTTTTGGCGGATCCGAGCCTGTCCTAAAACTGCTGATTCTATGGTCTCAGCTGGCTCATAAGTCCCAGTTCGTCTTTTTTTATCGCGGATGGGTTTTTGGAAAACGAATGTTTTTTGTGAAGACCGGGGAATAAGAGAAAAACACCGATACCGAAAAGACAGCGACGAAGTCGCATACGGAGCGCGGTCGTTCCGGCCGCCCCGAGTGATGTTAAATCCCTAAAAACGTTGTGATTCGAACGACAATAGTTTTAGAAAATTTTGATTTTTTTTGCACTGTGCTTACTGCGCGCTGCCGTTGGGAGTCCATTGACCCGGGGCGCTGTTTTTCGGCAATTGCAACCAGGTGAAATAAACGATGCTTGTCCCGGCGGGTTAATGTATATTTGCGTTCTTTAGAATATATCACCGTGTTCACTTGCGTCCATCCGAAGAGGCTCCGCAACGGTTTTAGAAAATTCACATCGCTCGGGGCGGCCAAGATGTCCGCCCTCCGTATGCGGCTTCGCCGCTGTTCTGTAAAAGAGTTTAAATCTCTAAAAAACACAATCTCCCATTAGCCCGGGGAAGCAGAAAAAAATATCGATTTGTGTATGCGGTTGGAGCCCGAGCGCTGGGACAGTGGCCGTTCCGGCCACCCGGCGGCAACGCCGCCGCTCTCTGCAATCGGCGTGGAATTAAAAAAAACACGGGGATTCGAATCAGAGTTGCCCCGCAACCCACCGAACGGAATTAGGGAAAGAATCGGAATTAAAATTTTCTGAATCGGATATTCACTAAAAATTCCGGCGCTATTTTTATCACACAAAGGCATCCATTATTTTTTATTTCGCGCGGAGGCGCAGAGGACGGACCCAGCTTCGATCTTTGTTAAGTGAAATGTTTATCCTATTATAAAGATTGTTTTTTGCATTTACAGTATTTCAAAAGAAATATTATAATCGGACAAAACAAGCAACTAAAAAATCCGCTTTATACTTCACCGGGTCCGAAATTTCAATTCGTTCTCCGTGCCTCCGTGATATTCAGAAAGATTAGATTTTTCAACAAAAAAGGTTTCTCCGAGGTATAATGTAATTTTACGCCGATCAGTTTGTCGGCAATTTAGCTTTAACACTACAACCAAGGAGAAACCAATGTTGTATTTAGGAATCGACCTTCATGAGGAACAGATCACAATTAATTTACGAGATGAAAAAGGAAAAGTTGTTCTCAAACAGCAAGTCAGTACCAATCATGCCAAAATTAACGATTTTTTCGACGGAATCCTTAAAAGGTCCCAAAGCGATGGCGGATACATGGCGATCCTTGAAGTTTGCGGTTTTCATGAATGGTTAATCGAAATATTGAAAAATTATGAATGCAAGGAGATCCTTTTGGTTCAAGCGGATACTTCCTCCAATAAAAAAACCGATCGGCGCGATGCCAATGTACTTGCAGAACTCCTTTGGAACAATCGATTTCACATCATCAATAACAATCGGCCCAATGGGCTAAGGAGAGTTTATCAGCCGAACAAAAATGAAAACGAGATCCGTCAATTGGCAAACTTGCGACCGCACATCATTCATCTTCGAACCAAGGTGATCAATAAGGTCCGAGGCATTTTGAGAAAACAAAATAAAATCCAAGGCGCCCCTTCAAAAGATTTTAAAACAAAAAAAGTTCGTACTTGGCTGGAAATCGTGGGGCTTTTTCCAGTTGATCATTGAGAAAATTGCTGCCGAACCGCTTGGAAGAGCGGTTCCCTGAGGATCACAGAGGTTCGTACGGAGCCGTGGACTCGCTACTTTTATCATTTGATATATTTAGACGAGCGACCCCGTGATTGGAGCCCTTGATACTTCAGAATATTCGATGAAAATCATAAGTGTTGATATATAGGAAATAGCATCAAGCGTCTTACGGTGAATCGCAAGACGGTATCACGAAGGGATGTGTGGGGGCGCAATTGACGTAAAGTCATCTCCAACGAGAGAAAGCAGCCTCGGAATACTTGCGGCACAATGGAATCAATGAAAATAAATTAACCAAAATCGCCGGACAAACTGGATAAAAAATCATACATTTATTCGAATTTGTCAAAATAGTTTTTTCAAGAAAAAACTCCGATCAATATCGGAGCCAACCCCGTATTGCCCTAAACGGGCAATAATGATAAAATTTTTCTCGGAGACCCCCCTTGCACAAAATAATCTTTCAGAGAAGGCTCCGTGGCTTTGCGTGATCAATAATATCGACTTATCCGGGCCGGAAGTATCAAAAGATTCTCCGTATGATACGAAAAATTTTATTTTACAATAACATCACAAAGCGGATGGCGGCCATCTTTGGAACAGTTGTCAATCGCGAAACGGAGAGCCGGTTTCATGGTCGATGGATCAAGAATCGCCAGCGCCGCGGTATATTTTCCGGGCAAAAGCGATTCTGAGCCAGGAAGCGTAAGATTTGTCTGGATCAGATTGATCTTTGCCGGATTGAGATAAACGTTCTTTTCGTTGTCCCAACGGTCTCCCGGATGCCAGGTACGAATATCAATATCAGGAAGAATAGTCTTCCAGACAGGCTGATTTGCTGCCGTACTGATCAGACAGAATTCGACGGGCCAGTTCTCATAAAAGGGCGCGGATCCGACATTGGCAACGGAAAATTTGAGAGTGATCTTTTCGCCAGATTTCATTTCTTTCGGACAGGTGAATTCGTTGAGAACAAATCGATAACCGAATGCTTTTTGGACTTCAGCGGCTCCTTTTTGAACGGCAGGAATAGAGGCATCATAGTTGGATACCCAACCGAGCGCGGAACAGTGCAGACTGCGGATCGAATCTATCAGGAAGTCAAGATGATTCGGATCGCTCAGCGTATCGTTGGGACTTTCGCCGGGCTGAATTTTATATTTTCCCCAATTATAAGCGGTTTCACCTTCGATAGGGGCGGCAAGATATCTTTGTTTTGTATCATTCAGAATAAGGAGTCCCCCGCCATGTTTTTTCGAGTTGATTTGCTGAATATGTGCCCATGAATCCCAATACATTCCAAATTCGTAATCGGTGAATTCATCTGCATGGCGAACAAGAACTTTTTTATTCTTGAAAGCCTTGGAAAAAGCATCGCCGAGTACTTTCTGCATTTCGACGGTAGGGGCAGGGGAGTGGTGTTCGCCCCAAAAGCCGATAATTCCCATCTGAATCCAGG
>JAUNSU010000106.1 GCA_030539035.1 Planctomycetia bacterium | reverse complement strand
TGTCGAAAAAGGAAGAACTGGTCCAAGTCTGCGTGATCTGCTTTTCCGCGGCGAGATAGGATTCACTGTTTTCCGTTCCCGGTTTGAAAATCTTGATCGAGATCTGATTCGTCCCGCTTCCAATTTCCTTTTGGGTAAGAACAACATTAGCTTGTCCGCTCGGATCGGTTGCGACCTCCATGATGGGGGCCAACTGCGGACCAAAGCCCGCGGAAGGTCCGGATATCACTTCGTATCGAACGATCCATCCCTTGCGAACAGCGGCCGGATCACTCTTTTTAAGAACCGATGTCGTAAGAGTTTGCGGCTGCCCGGAAGGGGCAATTCCCGATTGCGGGAACAGGAAAAGGGCATCCAGCCAATGAATGGTCGTCGTTGCCGTCCGGTTTTCCCAATTATCGATTCCCGGGGCAAGAACAGAAACAACACTGCTCCCTTCCTGATTGGAAAGAACGGTCGTCCAGGATTGTCCGCGTAAAATCGTAATATCATCTTCCGGAGTGCTTGTTCCCCGATGAATCCGCCAAAGCCGATCGGTGGTCGATGTTTCTATCGCCTTATCGTTCAACTTTTTCGTGTTGGCGAAATCACATGTTTCCCAGCATCCTTCCGGATTGCTGGTAAGAAAACGGCCCGTCCCTTCGATTCCCCATTCCAGTTTTTCACGAGTTCGAAGATATTTGTTTTCCGCTCCCACATAGCTGGCTACCAGAACAAGTTCCGTTCCAACCGGAACCACTGTATTTTTTGGCTCAAGAATCAGCATGGGCCCGACCTTT
Source organism: Planctomycetia bacterium (assembly GCA_030539035.1). Lineage (GTDB taxonomy): Bacteria > Planctomycetota > Planctomycetia > Pirellulales > Thermoguttaceae > JAUNBG01. The sequence goes on along the minus strand of JAUNSU010000106.1, from coordinate 12,914 downwards.
TCCAGCTTGGCGGGAAAAAGAACGGCTCCGTTCGGACGCTGCGCATTATAATTCACAGCAGATTCAGGAATCGGCTTGGTCGTGTTGGCGATCGGAGGACTGATCTCCTGGGTACTCGACTTCCAGGGACTTTCGATCGATCCGGTTGGACTGGTCGAATTTTGGACAATTTCTCCTTCCTTGTTCGTTGGAACGGTTTTTGCTCCGGACCCGTCGCGCGATGCAAAAAGACAACGGCCGGATGGGTCAAAGATCCGGTTTCCGCTCCCAGTACTGGTGCAGCCGAAATTGATGCCGCACACTAATATTAAAGCCGGGATCAGAATCAGAAGACCGGATCGAATGGAACGTTCATGATCGTTCTTCCGCTTTCCTGATTGCAGACAATAAGAATGATTCTTGTATCGCTCTGCTTCTGTTGTTAATTTTCTGATCATTTCAATACCCGATTTCTTTTTGATAAACATTTTATGAATATTAATCGATTATAGGACAAAACAATCTCGATAATCCATTTAATCCCTATTTTAGTCGAAAACTGAAAGTTTTTCCGGCTTTTTTCGTTTTTTTTCTAAAGTAATACAATAAGAAAATACAAAAAGGTTGGTATATTCCCTATAATCGATACAATGCGCAAGATCTTGGAAATCGTTTTGAACTGAAGGGGGAATCGATCAGGTATTTTTTTCCCTCATCGTTCGTCCGTATTGAGAAAAGTGAAGATGATCCGGGTTTTTCGAATCGAATTTGGGAAGATCCAGATTGGCGAGAATGCCCGGCGCACCAAAGCCCTTGCTGCCCGGAAGACTGAAAGACGCAACCTGATCCTGAATACGGACCGAGTTCAACTGCGCCGCAAGATAATCGGCCTCTTCAAGCGAGTCGACCGCAATTATGGAAAGCGTCTCTTGAGGAATAATCGGTTTGTTCCTGATTTCATTAAACACGACCGCTGCGCGAATACGCGAATCCATTCTGCGCCAAACCACTTTATAAGGAGCAAATGTATTCCGATCAACATTATACATCGACCAGAATGGTGATCGTGATTGAAAACGGCGCCATGCGGCCCGATCTTTCAGTTCCTGTTCGAAATGGGAAAAGAACTCATAGGATTTGGGATATCGGACCTTCATTGTCTTTTCGTCAATCCCGCGCCGCGTTTCCGGATCCTGCGGTATAATGATAAGTCCCGACGGTTTTGCGGAAAAGGCATCGACATCTTTCCAGCGAAGAAGAGGAAAAACAAGATCTTCTTCCACAAGCATTTCAACTTGAGGAATCTCGCGTTTTCCCAAATGCATCAAATTTTTCATTCGGACCAATCCGGGCTCCTGCTGAGAAGTATTATTGGAAGGAGCGATCCAATAGATCCCGTTTGCGCCGGCTGTGTTGGCCCCCAGCTGCGCACGATATCCCGAATTGATCTTTCGTTCGGAATTACCGCTTTTTTTGGGGGACACTGAAGAAGATCGATCTTCCTGCGCAATCGCATGAATTTTATCTTCCTGAAAAGAACAGAAATCCGCCGGTAAAGAAGAATCCTGATTATTCCGCAGAACAGAAAAAGGAGCGCCGGCATCCTCATTTTTTTGCAGACAGGAACGATGAATTTGAACATTGCCGTTTTCTTTTTTCCAGGTCAAGTAAGGAATACTCGTTCGATCTTCAGCAATTTTGCGAACGAGGATTCCCCCTGTTCGATTGCCGACCATTTCAAAGGGAGAAATTCCGGATAGATCGTCCACTTCCAGCAATGAACAGGGGCTTCCGTTTTTTCCCGCGAGAAAAAGGCGGAAGCCTTCTCCCGCTCCCCGTGTTTTTAAAAGACTCATTGGAATGATCGATCCAAGAATACCGTTCATCTTTAAAAAATCATCCATTCCGGAACAGATCATAAGAGAAGAAATGTCTTTTTTGCTTCCTCCGTAAAGCACTTCTTTGCCGGAAAGAGAAAATAAATGATATTTTTCCCAAAGAAAAGAGATCGCTTTCCGGTACTTTTCCGAAAGCTGATCCCAAGTGATCCAGGGAGGATTTCCAAGAAGAATATCGCACTGATTCCGGAATTGTTCTTTTTCGGGACAGTCCGACAACAGGGAATCAAAGCTGAATATCTTAAACAGGTTCGCGGAATCCGGATTCAGAAAAAGATCCGGTATTTCAAGCCGATCGTTGAATTTTTGAGCAAGCGCGATCAAAAGATGAGCGCGGCACATAAAAACGGCTAGAGGATTCAGATCAATTCCGGCAAGACGGGAAAGAATTGTTCGGACGGGAACATTTTCCTGATTCCATTTGATCGCGGCGGACAAAAGAAAGGATCCGCTCCCGCAGCAAGGATCAATGATCAGGGGAATCGTATTTTTTTCTCCGTCTTCATAATAAAAGGATATTGCCTTTTCCAGTAAATAATCCGCCAAATGATCCGGTGTATAAAATTCACCAAGAACAAGCCGATCCTTTTTCGAAAGAAGATCGGACCAGATCTTTCCAAAAGGATCGCGAACGGACAAAAATTTTTTTCGCGCTTTCTCCGAAGAGAGCAGAGCGGTGATCCGTTCCCGAAAAAAAAGATCTATTTCCGGACAAGCAGGAAAAAAAGCATCCATTCCCATTATTCTCCGAACGGTATCGCAAGAGAGCCCGGAAAGAGTACTCAATACCGGAAGGATCAGTGCGGACAAATAAAAACGGGGCTCCTTCAAATGGGGAAATCGAATCTGAAATTCTTTAAACAGGGGAGAACGCTTTCCAAAAATTTTGTGCGGCACCGAAAAAAACTCCGAGGGAAGGGACCCGGGAACAGGACAACGATCTTCCAAACAGAAAAAGTCCGGAAAGGGGATCGTTTGCAAACAATCGGACGCATCCTCCCGCGAGCAGGAATAAGCCGGAAAGGAATCGAAGGAAATAAAAGGCAATGAACAAGGATCATTGCCCTTCAGTGTATGGAAGGATCAGACGCGGTGAATTACGTTTTTCACAACGCCCCAGATGTTGACTTCGTCGGCATCATTGAAAGTAATGGGAGAGAATTTTTTGTTTTCGGGCCGAAGTTCAACTTTTTTCTGGGAGATAAAAAGTCTTTTTACCGTAAATTCACCATTGACTACGGCAACGACGACATCGCCGTTGGAAGCTTTTAAACTTCGGTCAACGATCAAAAGATCTTCCGGAAAGATCCCTGCTCCGGTCATCGATTCCCCGGCAACCTTAACGAAAAACGTGGAAGCGGGATTTTGAATCAAATAAGTTCCCAATTCGATTTTTTCGGCCGGAACATCTTCCGCGGGAGAAGGAAATCCCGCCTGAACCTGATTCGTATAAAGCGGGAAACAGAGGCTTTTGCGTTCAATAAAGTTCATGATCGTTTTGATCTTACTTACAGGAAGACGCACTGCCTTTGTCGTTTCGCCAAATTTTCCGGTTCCCTTTGGCCGACCCGCTCCTTTTCTTTTACCACCTCTTGCCATTTTTGTCTCCTTGAAAAAAATATTTTAAAGGTTCTGATTTTTGGATTCTTTTGAAATATCTCGGAACTTGATCCGCAAGTAAAAACTGTTTTTCTTTCTTTTCCGTTTTCCATGCTTCGGCAAGATAAAAAAACAGGTAAACGTTTACTCTTCAAGTTCGGAATTATCATGGACAGAAATATTTTGTACTATGATAATCGCTCAAATATTTTTTATTTTTCTGTTTAATGTAAATTTTTTCGATAAAATCTCCCCTCCTTCGGAAAATGAAATACTGTAAAAAAACAGAGGATCCTTTTTCACGTTCAGGAAAGATGCGGACATTATTTGTCCAATCAAAGCCATTTACAAAACGTCTGTGTTTCATTATACACAATTTATTTTTAAGGACCAGACAGTAAAAAGGATCTTTTTTTGATTTTTTGTAAAAAAATTATTTTTTTCGATATTATTCGTTTTTTCGTTAATTAAGAAAAACGGAATTTCACTTTGCAAAAAATAAAAGCATGAAAGGAGATTGATGGAATAAATGTCAATATCTTACTTGGGAACAACAAAATTTGTCCAATCACCCCCTTCTTTTGGAAAATGATCATTGACAGAACAGAGGTTCTTCCTAAAATTATTTTATGGAGAGTAAAGAGATTATCCGTTTTTTCACCCCATTCAGATAAGGAACGTTGGTAATGGCAATTGTGTTGACCGAAAGGGCTGTTCAGGAAGTCAATAATGTAAAGGAAGCGCAGGGACTCGGGGAAGAAACCTTCCTGCGTATTATTATCGTCGGCGGCGGATGCAGCGGGATGCGCTATTCGCTCGGATTCGATACCGTTTTTGAACCCCTGCTGGATACCCGATATGAATACGGAAACGTGTCTCTGATCACCCAAAAGAAGTACGATCTTTTTCTCGATGGGACGCAAATCGATTTTATCGATACCCCCATGTCAAAAGGATTCTCGATCGATAATCCGAACTTTCCCGCTGGAGCCGGCTGCGCCGGCTGCGGCGGACACTAATTTTTGCAGATCTTGAGATCATGTCCAGTTTATCCCGTTCTTCCGTGTTAAATCCTCCTGATCTTCCTCCGGAAACCCTTTCTTCGGAAAATGGTCCGGATTCGGAGAAAAAACCGGAAATTCCGAAGTCCTGTCGACTTGGGAAATACGGAGCCCTTTGGTTTTTGGTTCTCGCAGCGGCATTGATTCTGCGTATCGCTTTCGCGTTCTATTGGCAAGAACATATCACCGCCCCTTCGGAAAAAGGAAAACTTTCTTCCCGGGACGGCTCCTTCTTTTTCGGAGACAGTGATTCTTATTGGAAGTTGGGACGCCAATTGGCGTTCGGACGCCCTTACGAATTCGATGAACAGCGGCATTGGACCTATTTTCGAATGCCCGGCTATCCCGCTCTCCTGGTTCCCCTTTTTCGAATTGGCGGAGAGAATCCGCCTGTTCTCGCAGCACGCTGTCTGAATTGTCTTTTCGGAGTCTGCACTGTCGCCTTGACGGGCTGGCTGGCTTATCTGCTCTTTCAGAATCAGATCATTGCGCTGCTTGCCGCTTTTGCGGCGGCGGTTGAACCGTTTTCCGTTGTGCAATCGGTTTTGATTCTCGCCGAGGAGCCTTTCGTGTCGGCAATGCTGATGCAGATCATCCTTTTTGTTCTCTTTATAAAGAACTTTCAGGAACGATTTGCCGGATATGCGCTCTTTTTTGGACTTTTTTCCGCCTGGACCGTCTATTTTCGGCCCTCCTGGTATTATTTTCCGGTCTTTCTGTTCTGCTGGGGATTATTGTTCCTTTTTGCGCAAAAGCGTTTTTTTTCTTCGCTGATCCGATATGGAGCCTTTTTCCTCCTTGCCGGGATTGTTTTTTGCCTTTGCCTTTCTCCCTGGTGGATTCGAAATTATCGCCTTTCCGGTCAATTTATTCCAACGACACTTCAGATGGGCGCGAGTTTATACGACGGCTTGAGCCCTCAAGCGACCGGATCAAGCAATATGGAATTTATTGATGCTTTTCGACGGGAAGAAGAATTATCCGGATCCGATTCCCGGGAACCTTTCGAAGTTCGGCTTGACCGCCGTCTGAAAAAAGCTTCTCTCGACTGGAGCCGTGAAAATCCCGGCCAGGTGGTTTGGCTTGCCGGAATAAAATTTTTCCGATTATGGAACCCTGTCCCGAACGAACCGGCGTTTTCTTCCTTCAAGATCCGGATCATTTTGTTCTTCACTTCGGTTCCGCTGATGATTTTAGGGATCGCGGGCTTTATTTCGACCCTGAAAAAAGGGACGATCTACGGTGTTCTTTGGCTGCCGGCCGTTTATTTGACAGGACTCCATGTGATCTTTGTAAGTTCCGTGCGGTATCGTATGCCCGCGATGTATGGATTTATGATCGCGGCGGCTTGGATTTTATGGAAAATTCTCCAAAGCAGGGGCGGGGGTCTTGAGAAGGTCCCCAAATCAGGGTAAAATAGGTGATCTCTGTTTTTTCGGTTTTTAATGTCCTTTACCATGTATAAGAGAAAGGTTTTCGAATGGATTCCCCTCAAATCAAACGTGCGCTTATCAGTGTGAGCGATAAGTTCGGATTGTCCGATTTTGCAAAAGGACTCGCGGCCGCGGGAGTTCAGATCTTCAGTACGGGGGGAACCCGGCATCATCTGGAACAGAACGGCGTTCCGGTGATCGATATCACCGAATACACCGGTTTTCCCGAAATGATGGGAGGACGCTTAAAAACTCTCCATCCCAAAGTTCACGGCGGGATCCTTTGCCGGCGCGATGATGAAAGCGACATGAAATCGGCCGCAGAATACGGAATTGAACCGTTCGATCTGGTTGTCGTCAATCTTTATCCGTTTGCGGCGACCATTGCGCGGGAAGACGTTACCGATGAAGAAGCGATCGAAAATATCGATATTGGCGGGCCGACCATGGTCCGGGCAGCGGCAAAAAATCATCAATACTGCTCGATCGTTACCAATTCCGGGCAGTATCCGATCGTATTGGAACAGATCGAATCGACCGGCTGCACCACCTTGCAGTTGCGCCGAAGCCTTGCGAAAGACGCTTTTGCTCATACAGCGGAATACGATGCGGCGATCGCACGCTATTTTGCCGATCGAAGTGAGCCGGAAGTCTTTCCTGCCCGATACACCGCGAATTATAAAAGAACATCGGTTTTGCGATATGGAGAAAATCCGCATCAGCAGGCCGCTTTATATGCCCTTGAAAATGCCCGTTCTGCAAGTATCGTTGCTTCCCGTCAATTGAATGGAAAAGATCTTTCCTATAATAATATCCTCGATCTCGACGCCGCCCTTTCCCTCGTTCGCGCTTTCGATGATACGGCGGTTTGCGTTTTAAAACATAATAATCCCTGCGGCGCCGCGATTGCCTCCACTGTCGAAGAAGCCGTCAAAAAAGCAATGGCCGGTGATCCTCTGAGCGCGTTCGGATCGGTTCTCGGATTCAATCGGGAAGTCGATGCCGCCGCCGCGGAATACTTGAGTACGCCCGGCCTTTTTGTGGAAGCGATTGTCGCTCCGACTTTTTCACCCGAAGCCGTTGAGATCCTTACCACAAAGCCCAAGTGGAAGCTGAATGTTCGTTTAGTGGAATGCGGATCTTTGGACAAAGGACCTTCCAAATGGATCTTTCGTCCACTCGAAGGGGGTGCTCTCCTTCAGGAAGCCGATGTCGATCGGGATCCGGAAGATCAATGGCGCGTGGTAACCGAAAAGAAGCCGACCGACGAACAGATGGCCGATCTCCGGTTCTCCTGGGAAATTGTCCGCCATGTGAAATCCAACGCGATTGTGATCTGCAAGGATCAAATGCTCCTTGGATCCGGCGCCGGACAGATGAGCCGCGTCGATTCCGTGGAAATCGCAGTAAAGAAAGCGGGCGACCGTATTGAAAACGCCGTTTTGGCTTCCGATGCCTTCTTCCCGTTCCCTGATGGGATTGAAGCGGCAAAGGGCGTGGTCGCTGTGATTCAGCCCGGAGGATCCCGAAATGATGAAAGTGTAATCGAAGCTTGTAATAAAGCGGGAATCGCAATGATCTTTACCGGAAGACGGCATTTCAAACACTAATCTCCTTCATAAAAAGGTTTGTAAATATGAAAACATATTCGCTGATTCTGTTCGTTCTGCTGTCGGCGTTCTTTGGAGCGGGAAGGCTTCATGCCGCCGATTCGGGATCCATTCCGGAATTTCCCTCGATCCCGGTGATTGCGCATCGGGGAGTTTCCGGCTATTATCCGGAAAATTCAGTCTCTTCCCTTCAGGCAGCGATTGATTCCGATGTTCCCGGCGCCGAATTTGATGTTAAAAAGACCGCCGATGGAAAATTGATTTTATTCCACGATTCCGATGCAAAACGCTTTGGCGGCGATGAAAGAAGCGTTGACAAGCTCACCTTTGAAGAGATCCGAAAGCTGGATCTTTCCAAAGTGAAAAAAGGGTTCGAAAAATTTGCCGGTGAAAAAGTTCCTTCTTTGGAAGAAGCTCTGATTCTGTTCAAAAATTCCCAATGCCGGCCTGTGATCGAGATCAAGGATGGGGGAATCGAAAAGCCCATTATCGATCTGATTCGCAAGCATGGACTGGAAAAGAAAGCTGTGATCATCGATTTCAGCTGGAAAAGGGTAAAAATAATTCGAGCCCTTGCTCCGGAAATCCCGGTCGCTTGGCTTTGCAGCTTCAAAAAAGAGGAAATGTCCCCGGATGAGATCGCGAAAATCATTTTGAATACCCTTAAAAAATGCAATACGAACACGATCGATATCTCTTACGGATCCCTTACCCCGGAACTTTTAAAGATCCTGCGTGATGCGAATATCCGTGTTTTGTGCTGGACAGCGGATAAACCGGATGATATTCAACGGATGATCGACTGGAAAGTCGAATCCATTACAACCAATTACCCGGATCGGGTCGATCAATTAAAAAAACAGACCGTCAAGTAAAGAAAAGAACCGTTTTGCGGGCAATTCGTTTGCCCAATTTATCAACTGAATTTTTTGATTCCGAAAGATTTTATGTTTTCCGAAAAAATGGATTTTCAACAGCGGCGGATCGCGATACTGGGCGCGAGCGGATCGATCGGATCCCAAGCATTGGAAATTATCATTGCGTCCGGAGGAAAATTGACCGCCGAACTCCTTACTGTTCACTCGGAAACAGGAAAGCTCGTTGAGCAGGCGAATCAATTTCATCCCAAAACCGTTGTGATCACCAATCCGGAAGCGGATCGTTCCCCTTTGTCCGATCTGGATCCGAACATCGAAGTTCTTTTCGGATCGGAAGCTCTCGATCAGGCGGTTTGCCGTCCGGAGATCGATATTGTTCTCTCGGGTATTGTCGGCGGGGTCGGATTGTCCAGTGTTCGGAGCGCACTTGCTGCGGGGAAACGGGTCGCTTTAGCCAATAAAGAATCTCTGGTAATGGCCGGAGAACAGCTTTTGGCCCTTGCCCGGAAAAGCGGAGGACGATTGATTCCGGTCGACAGTGAACACAGTGCGATCTATCAATGCTTGCAGGCAAGGCGCTTGAATTACCTTAAAATGAGATCGGCGGCCAATTATATTCCCGGTTTGCACGATGCGAACGATCTGCTTTCGGACAGTGATCGGACCATCTTCCCGTTTGCGATGGATGAGGATGTATCCAAATTGATCCTTACCGCAAGCGGTGGTCCGTTCCGGTCCCTTTCCTGTGAGGAGATCCATCATGTATCGATCAGGGACGCCTTAAAACATCCGACCTGGAAAATGGGAAAAAAGATCACGATCGATTCCGCGACCCTGATGAACAAGGCGTTCGAAATGGTGGAAGCACGCTGGCTCTTCGGGCTGCCTGCGGAAAAAATCCAAGTTGTGATCCATCCCCAATCGATCGTTCACTCCATGGTAGAATTTATCGATGGAGCGGTCGTTGCCCAAATGAGTCCGCCGGACATGCGTCTTCCGATTCAGCTGGCTCTTACGGAGCCTTATCGTTTTGAAGGTCCGATGAAGCGGCTTGATTGGAATCGATCAATGGCGCTGGAATTTATCCCCCCGGATCTCGATCGTTTTCCCGCGATTGCACTCGGATTCCAGATCGTTGAGTTGGGAGGAACTGCCGGAGTTGTCGTCAACGCCGCCGATGAGGTTGCCGTTGAGGCTTTTTTAAATGGAAAATTGGCTTTTGACAAGATCGTTCCCGCTTGCCAGGGAATTCTTGATAATCACTATTATGATGCGCGTCCTTCGTTCGAACAGATCCTCGATATGGACGCTTGGGCGCGCAAGGAGACTGAAAAATGGATTGCTTCCTGAACCTTTGGGGAACCGCGGACGGTTCCATGATGAATGTATTAAGTACGATTTGGAGAGTTGTTCTCGTTGTCCTCGGTATCAACGCACTGATCATCGTTCACGAATGGGGGCACTTCATCGTTGCTCGCATGTGCGGTGTCCGATGCGATAAATTCTATATCTGGTTCGACGCTTGGGGATTCAAATTCTTCTCCTTCAAATGGGGCGATACGGAATACGGACTCGGTTGGCTTCCTTTGGGCGGCTATGTCAAAATGCTCGGTCAGGAAGATAATCCCGGCGGGATCAAAGCCGAGTTGGAACGCGCGCGCGCCGGGGTCGACGAAAAAGGAAATCCGCTCGAACAGCCGATCGATCAGAATCGTTTGTCCGAACTGGAAACCGCCGCTTATGCTCCCGACAGCTATTTATCAAAAAATGTCCTTCAGCGAATGGCCATTATCTCCGCAGGCGTCTTTATGAACGTTGTGTTCGCGGTGATCTGCGCAGCCGCCGCCGTAATGATCGGAATTCCGCAGACTTCCAATCGGATCGGACCCGTCTTTCCCGGTACTCCCGCCTGGGTCAACGATCTTCGCCCCGGCGATGTCGTTTCTAAAATTGACGGAAAGCCCATCGCGCATTTTCAGCAGATCCAGGTCGAAATGATGGCCGGAAAACAGGTCGAAATGGAGATCAAACGCGAAGGTGTCGACCAGCCAATCACCCTGAACCTTCAGCCCGAAATGAAAAAGGGCGGAATGACCCCAACGATCGGTGTTGCAACCGCTGCCTCGCTTTCCCTTGCCGAACTCGATATGCCGTATCGGGCAAGCCTGGATTCGAAAAAACAGGATGAACGGGAAGATTTCTTTGCTCCATTGAAAAAGGGAGATACCATCGTTCGTATGAACGGAATCGACGTGAAAACGCCCGCCGATTACGAACTTTTGGCCCGTCGATTTTTGGCGGAACCGATCCGCTTTACTTTCGCGCCTTCAAACAAGTCCCAAAACAAGGAGATCACTCTTCCTCCTTCCAAACTCAGGGAGATCGGACTTGCGCTTAAATTCGGCGAAATCACCGCAGTGCAAAAGAATTCTCCTGCGGAAAGAGCAGGAATTCGTGTTCGAAAGATCGGACCCGACGGATCCGTAGTCGAACATGGAGATATTCCGGTCGCCATTAACAATGAACCGATCATTGATCCTCTGAAATTGCCTTGCCAAATTTTCCTGATGGCCAATAAACCGAACAGTGAGAACAAGGAGCAGAAGGATATTCCTCCCAACGGAATTCTTTCTGTTGTTTTAACGGTTTTGCGCAATGGAGAACAAGTCGATATTCCGATCACGTTCCCGGGAAGCGCCGCTTATTCCGGGATCTTGCCCGGCGGCGGATCGCTTGCCGTTGGACATCTTGGAATTGCTTACCAGGTTCTGCCCGTGATCGGACGAATTGATCCTTCCATTTCCATTAAGGAGGGCGTGAATCCTTTGGATGGAAAAATCTTCGCGCTTGATATGGTGCTCCCGAATGTTGCCGATGATGAACCGGAAGGGGTCCACCAACTTCTTCAATCGGTCGCCGCGCTCGGAAAAACAACAAGGGACAAAGCGACCGGACAATGGACCGTTCATTTTGAGCCGAAGACAGGAAGTCCCAAAAAAGATCGGGCCATGATCCTCCAGTGGTTTACCAACTACGTGAATGTTCTTCCAATTGGAACCCCGATCAAGGTTCATGTACAGCTCAAAAATGGAGAAAATACGGTGATCGCAGCCTCGATTCGGGAAACAAATGACGCGTTTCTGATTGATCGCGGTCTTTATTTCGGAACCGATATCAGTAAATATCACGCTCCTTCGATCGGATCCGCTCTGCAATGGGGATGGAATAAAACTGTCGAAATGATGGGACTCGTTTTCAAGTTCCTTCGGCATGTCGGATCCACCATTTCTCCCAAAGCATTAGGGGGACCGATCATGATCGTTGGCGCCGCTTGGCAAACAACAAGCACTCAGGACGGTTTATTCCTTCTGTTTCTTTGCATGATCGGAGCCAATCTTGCGGTTGTCAATTTCTTGCCGATCCCCGTTCTGGATGGAGGCCATATCGTCTTTTTGCTTTATGAAGCGATTTTCCGCCGTCCGCCGAATGAGAATCTTCAGATCGCATTGAGCTATTTGGGTCTTCTTTTGATCCTTGCCCTTATGTTTTGGGTTATTTATCTCGATATAGCCCGATATATTGTAGGATCTTAGACCTTTTAGAATTTTCAGATCTTCCGGCAGGAGTCCTTCTTGCCGGAAGAGGATCAGAATACCTCAAAAAATCGGAGAGATACGATGTCCGAATTGACAGAATCCGTTGTTCAGATGATGAAGGAATTCGAAAAATTGCCCGGGATCGGTCGAAAATCGGCCGAACGGATCTGTTATCATCTTCTTAAAGTTCCGAAGGAAGATGCGTTTGCTCTTTCCGATGCGATTCGATCGGTGAAAGAAAAGGTCCGATACTGCAAGACCTGTTTTAATCTTTCGGAAGAGGATTACTGTGAAGTCTGCCGGGACACCCGTCGGGACCAGGGTCTTTTATGTGTTGTGGAGCAACCCAGGGACCTTATTGCGATTGAAGAGACAGGCCGGTACAATGGGCTTTATCATGTACTTCTCGGACGTGTATCACCTCTTGATCGAATTACGCCGGATCAGTTAACGATTGATGCACTTGTCAAAAGGATCAAAAACGGGAATTTCCGCGAGGTGATTATGGCGACGAATCCCACGGTGGAGGGAGACGCGACCGCACTGGTGATCACGAATCGTCTGCTTGATTTCCCGATCAAGTTTACCCGACTGGCCCGCGGAATTACAACCGGCAGTTTTCTTGAATTCGCGAATAAGGAAATGCTCTCGGACGCGATCAGCAGCCGGCAGGATATCGAATCGAAATAAACCGCGGATGAACGCTGATTCTATTGTCCCGGTGGTCCCGGAAGTCCCGTTTTTTTAAACCACGGATTTGCGAGGGGGGATTGCTGTAAAAATCTGTCGGCATCCGGTCGCCGATCGCAAGCCCGTAATGAAGTGAGCGAAGCGAACGGAATTAGGGAACTTATAATTAG
>JAUNSU010000217.1 GCA_030539035.1 Planctomycetia bacterium | reverse complement strand
CGAACAGGAGCGTCTGATCAAAAAAATCCTCAAAATTTTTCCATTTATGAAAGAGATTCATCGAAGCCAGAGCGAAAGACTCTGGAAGAATGAAAAAAGAAATCTTTCTTCCGGTGAATTCTGGGATATTTTTGAGCATTATGCCAAATATCTTTTCGCATGGCGCAATTATTATTCGCACTCCGAACATAATAAACCGGACGTTTCCGAATACAATAAAGAGATCAGTATTTTTACCTGTATTGTTTACGATGCCTCCGTCAATATTATGAAGCAGAGGTTTTATTCGAAAACAGACGAAAAATCGTTTAACAGTACGTTTCGGCGTCTCAATGGACTGCAAAAGGAGACAAAAAAACCGAAAGAAAATCCTTCCTGTTTATTCCAGCTTCTCGAAAAAGATCAGAACGGAAACCTGCTGCCGAGCGAAGAAGGCCGGAACTATATCCTTTCCTTCTTTTTGGGAAAGAAATATGTGAGCGAGATGATCGATCATTTACTTCCTGCCGAAAGCGAACAAAAAATTGCGTGTAAACGTCTCTGTATCATTCACGCCGCGCTTCCTCCGCAGCCGAGACTTGAATGCGGCGATTCTTTAACTCCGCAAACACTCGGTATGGACATCCTCAATCATCTTCATAAAGTTCCCCGTGATCTCTTTGATCTGATGAGTCCCAAGATTCAGAACCATTTTCGAATTCTCTCGGACGACAAACTGACGGAAAGTCTGATGAGAAGAGCAAAAAAAGACCGTTTTCCGGAACTTGCCCTTTCTTATCTGGATCTGAAAGGGAAATTCAAAAATATCCGGTTTATGATCAATATGGGCATGTATTACTACCGATGTTATCCCAAAAAAAATCTTGTCGACGGAAGCGATCTGGAAGAACGCCGGATCGGACAGCTTCTTTTCGCCTTCGAAAGAATCCAGACCGCGAGAGAACAATGGATCAAGGATCGCGAATCGTCCGATGAAAGCCCTTCGCTTTACTGGATGCCGAAACCGGATCAAACGCCGCCGGAAGTCTATCGTGTTGATATGGAACCGAAGTATTATATCAAAGAAAATACCATCGGAATATCCTTGAGGGGGTCCGCGTCCGCTTTTCCCGAGATACAGAAAGGACAAAAAGTACGAAACGCAAGTCCCGACTGCTGGCTGAGTATTTACGAATTGCCCATGATGCTCTTCCTGGTCTGCAAAGGCGATCCGAACGCAGTGGAAAACTTGATCAAGGAATACTGTGCCGGATGGAATCTGCTCTTGAACGATATTATTGCTCAAAAGGAGATCCCCGCGGATTCTTTGTTTAAAGATAAATACAAACTGGATCTGCGCGATCTTCCAGACGATTTAAGCAATTATATAAAAACAGGCAAACGAAAAGTAAAACAGCCTTCGCCGGATGATTTGGTAAAAAAACGCGCCGGGATTCTCAGGGAACGAGCGGAACATACACTTCTGGCGCTTAAAAATGAAAATGAAAACAATGAAATATTCAAGCCGGGTAAAAAACGGGTTCGACGTTTTACCGCGGGAAAGATCGCGATGATCCTCACTCGGGAACTGGTCCAATATCAGAAAAGCAACGCAAACAAACCGCACATGGGCAAAATCACTTCTCCGAACTTCATGGCTCTGCAATCGGCTCTGGCCCTGTTCAACGAAAACAAAGACTCGATTGAGCGAATATTCATTAAAGCCAAATTATACAACAATCCAAAATATTCCCATCCTTTTTTGTATAGGGTTCTTGCCAAAAAAAACAATAATCTTTATGATTTCTTTCGCATATACCTGGAATGCAAAATAAGTTATCTTAAAGATGCGGAAAATGACGGCGGAAAGGATGTTCATATTTTCCGGCACTATTATGCAAACGCGCTTCGGAAAAGTGACCCGGAAGATATCGCCAGATACGCGGAAGAACTGCGGAAAAGCGGTTTCTGTCTCCCGCGAAATCTGTTTAAGGATCTGATCGAAAAAAAGGTCCGGGGAGAATGTCCGGATGCGTTGAAAAAAGAAGAGGAAGTCGCGGAAAAAAAGGGCCGGAAACTGAATTCGTCTTATCTCATGATGATCTGGCACAGAGAGAAACGAAAGGACGCTTTTCAATGGTTTTATGATGATCAATATCGTGATCCGGCACATACCGGGGAGTTTGAAACTCTCTTCAATATTACCGGAACGGAACCGCTGAGGGATCAGAAAGCAAGCCGTAAAAAAATCCAGACTGCGAGTGAAAAGGAACTGTTTCCTGCCTTACAGAGCTGGAACAGGCGCAAAAACGAAAATGAAATAAACGCGAAACGGGAAAGTCTGTACCGCTCTCTGGAAACACTTGCGGAAAAGGAAAAGGACATTCGATTTTCAAGAACGGAAGATATCGCGCTGATTTTAACAGTGTCTGATCTCCTTGCCGACCTTAATCAGGATTCCCTTTTGCTCAAGGAAATCAAACAAGGCAATCATTTATTGGATCAAACAGTCCAGTTTTCTCTTCCATTCCTGATTCCCAAGGATCAGGATAATCCTGCGTTTCAATGCAAGATCATCGGCGAGATGAAACTGAAAAATTTCGGTAATTATCATCGTTTAGTAAATGATTTGCGAACGAGTTCCCTGATGCGGGCGCTTTATATCACAAGCGGAAAAACAGAGATCACCGTTGATGAACTGGAAGGGGAATTTCAGAAATATGACCACGCCCGCGAAAAGATTTTCGAACTTGTACTGGAGCTGGAAAGAGCGGTTCTTTCTACGCCGGAAGGAGAAAAGCTTAAAAATAGACCGGACACACTGAAGATCGGATACATCCATTTCAGCACTATTTGCAACATTCTCAGTATTCCCGATTATAAAAAACGGATTATTCTTTTGACACGCAATGCGTTCGCGCATCATCATTATAATGTCTTCACTGTTGATCCCAAATTGGATGAGAAGGAGAAAAACTATTTAAATCACAAAATCAAGGATGATCTGATTGCAAAATTTGATCCTTCAGAACCCGCGGTTGCACAGAATATCCTTATACTTACGGAAAAGATCTTTAGAGAAACTATTGATTCCATTAAGGGTCAAAATATTTCAAAAAAATGATTCCTTTTTCAAAAAATGAGGGTTGCAGAAGTGTTTTTTTTGAGTAAAATATCGTTTTTCACCCGCTTTTTACGCGGGTTTTCGATAATATGTTGTAGAGGTCCCAATTTCGTGGGATGAGTGCAACAAAAGAAGAGGCAAGTAATGAGTTCGACAACGGTGTAGAGGTCCCAAATTCGTGGGATGAGTGCAACATAGTTTCAAGTTACCGGAACCGAGAATCGAGTTGTAGAGGTCCC
>JAUNSU010000105.1 GCA_030539035.1 Planctomycetia bacterium | reverse complement strand
AATCACCAATCACTAATTAAGGTTCTCTTTTCACTTTCGGATCAAAATCCGGACTTCGCGCGTAATTGATCAATCGATCCAATAGCGCCAATGTCTCCGGATTCTCCTGCATCAGATCCAAAGCGAACGCGGAAAGTACTTTCGCTTTTCCCATACGGGCCTGTCCCAAGTAAAGATAATACGATTCCCTTCCTTCTCCGACGATCAAAGGATCCCATGATCCGAGCTTCTCCTTGATCCGCATGTCCGGTGCGCCCGATCGAATCATACGGAACCAGAGTTCATCCATCCAGGGTGATTTCGGAAAATCGCCGAAGACCGAATGATCCGCCATCGCCGTTCCGACCTGAGTTCCAATTCCCCACCATCCAAGCTTTACATTGTGGGTCTTCGACGTTCCGTTCAAACACAGGATCGGTCGTCCTTCCTGAATTCCCTTTTCCCGTTCCGCCGAACGATCGGATGCGATCAGCAGATCATCCGGCTTCATCCTTTTATCGCCGTAAGGAACAACATCCGTATAATATTTTTCGAACCAGGGAAGAAGATCCTTTGATACAACCGTTCCCGAAAGCGATTTCTTTGCGCGAACAGGAAAGATCCAGAGATTCCAATCATTGCGCAGATCCGATCCGGCAATTTCGACCTCCAGCTTCGCGTGAACCGGAGACTCGACTTTCGGCGCCGCGATCTTTGTTTGCGCAAGTAATCCGACATATCCGCATTTCACCGATTCAAAGGGAAGATCCCCGGCGGCAAGAATGTTTTTATCGGTTCGGATCTTCCATCGAAGTGATCCGCCGGGAAGATCTTTTGCCCCGAAATGAGAGATCCGGAATTGCGCATCGATCATGGACTTTTTCTCAACAATGGGAAGATCAAGATCCGTTTTCAAAAGCAAGGCGGTCGGTCCGTTGAACTGATGAAATTTTTCGGGAGGAAGTCCGTTTTCCCGTACTTCCCAAAAAGAGTTCAGATAGCCCTGCGCGGCGACAGTCGATCCCTGCGGAATGGACGCGTCGACGATCGACCAGAACGCGTATCCATCGCAATACGGATCGAGCCGGGCAGATTCCAGTCCCTGTTTTTGATAGTAAGCCTGTAATTTTCGGGAAGCGGCAAGGCAGGCCTTTCCCCATTCCGAAGAGAGTCCGCACTCATTGAGAAGATCCTTGTATTTTTGAATACTGATCGGAGAAACACGAACTCCGGTAAAACGCGGCTCCAGAAAAGGATTCATCTTGATCGCAAGATTCAAATATTCATGCGCGATGAAAGGACGATCCGGATTCACTTCACCTGATGTCCAGGGTTTAATCGGACCGGTCGAAAAATCGGAATTTTCGGGAAGATTATTTCCGCCGTCCTGGTGAAGAACCAAACGATCCGGATCATGCTTCCGGACCCATTGATACATCTTCTTATCGATGGGCGATCCAAGATATCCTTCGTTTCCCCCGCTGTAAACGGCGAAGGAAACATATCGCCGATAATTATAGTAAAGTTCTTTGAGATCACGCAAAGGATCGAAAACAAAACCTTCGCAGCAGGTATCATGATAGTAAGGAAGCTCGGGCATTAAAAGGATGCCCATCTCATCGGCGGCTTCAAAATATTCCGGCAGCGGGCAATGAGTATGATGGCGCATGAAATTGAATCCGGCCGCTTTATAGATCTTCATATGTTCGACAAAACGGGCACGATCCGGCGGTTCGATGATCCAATGGCAATCGTAATTATGGTCGCCGCCTCCCCGCAGAAAACAGGGCTTTCCGTTCAGATAGAAATTTTTACCGCGCACTTCGAGTTTTCGCAAACCGAATCGGGCCGTCCATCCATGAATTGTTTTTCCGTTCTGATCTTTTAGATCGACATTGGCAAGATAAAGAGCGGGATCTTCGGGGGTCCAGAATCGGCATTGAGGAACAGAACAGTCCGCTGTATAAGAATTTTTTCCGGAAACGAGGGGGATCTTTTGATCGGCGAGTATTTTTCCTTCCAGGGTTTTAATCGCGATATCGAGTGATCCTTTTACGGAAGAAGCGGAAGGAATCTGATCAAGATCGATATGAACGAGCGCGGATTTTTTGGCAAGATCGCTTTGGACCCAAACATCATCGATCCAGATATTGGGGGTTTCTTCAAGTTCAATATCGCGGTAGAAACCTCCGAATCGATGGTTTGCGGCCCAAAGTCCTTTTCGGGAAGGGACATCATTCCGGACCATTGCGGTAATTTCCGTTTTTTGGCCCGGCTGGACAAAAGACGTGATATTGAATTTTTCTGTTCCGCAGTAATTATTGACATAGGCGGCGCGTTGCGAATTGACCCAAAAATAGGCTTCAGAACGAACGCCGCCGACTTTGAGCCAGATCTGTCCATTCCAATCGGCGGGAATATTTACGATTTTCCGGTAAACGGCCCGGCCCATATAGACATGTTTAAGATCCCAAAAGCCGCGGTCCCAATCGGCGTCCCAGGCGATTCCCGGTCCGGGATCTCCTATTCCTTCGACTTCCCAAGGGGCGGGTACATGAATTTTTTCAGCATGAGACCAGTCGTAAGATCGATTGCCTGAGATAAATTCTCCGACAAAAAGTCGGTACCGGGCGGCATTTTCCTTGATAAAATCCCATTCTCCGCGCAGGGAAAGGACCTTTGAAAAAGGGGATCGGACAGCGGGATTAACCACCGCAGTCGAAGGTTTGTTTCCCCAGCTTGTCTCTTGAGAAAAAGAAAATCCGGGAAAAAGGATAAACCCGAATAAAAGCGGAACGATCAAACCAACTTTCATTTTTTCTTCCTTCCATTATTTTTACATAAATTGTCCCCCCAAAAAAGGGGGATAAAAATGTTCTTCGACAGGATCTGTCCGATTAAATCGTAATTATAATCGAATAAAACGAAAAAATCGACTCCTTCCGAAGAAATCCGGAAGGTTTTCCCGGAAAAATCTTTACATTTAGAGAAAAGGAAGGTAAGCTATTATTGATGGATTGGATCCCTGTTTACAGGTATTTGTTTCATAAAATCATTTATGGATATTATTATGAAAATCACTATTAATAAGATATTAACGTTTTTATTTTTGATACTCGCGGTTGGGATCTGCATAGATCCTCTTTCCGGACAAGCTCCAGCAGCGCAAGCGGCCCCAGCTCCTGCATCCGCACCGGCGCAAGCGGCTCCCGTGCAGGCAGCACCGGCTCAAGCGCCCGCTCCTGCACCGGCGCCTGCTCAAGCTCCCGCACCGGTGCCGGCATCTGCGGCTCCGGTTCGTCCATCGGAACCGGCGGGAATCCCTGTTCCCGCAAAGAATCCGGCGGAAGCGGCCGCCTTGGCTCAAGAGGTGAAAAAAGCGGAAGCGGCCCCTCCCATCCCGGAACCGCTTGATCTGAAGAAAAGTTTTTCGCAGCTTCTTTATCCGCATATTGCCGAACTTGTTCAATTATCCGACACACAAAAAGATCAAGTCCAGAATCTTCTTTTGGATCGGGCAGGAAAACTCGCCAAAGCCGAACGGAAAGACTGGAATCAGATCGTTCTGGATAATGAAGCCGCTCTCAAAGCTCTGCTTTCTCCCCAGCAGCTGGAGCGCTTTGAGAAAGGAAGATCGGATAAACGGATCACCTTACGGTTCAGCAAAGAAAATTGGGACCAGATTCTCAAATGGTATGCGGGCGAAGTTGGTCTTCAGCTGATCATGGACGCTCCGCCGCCGGGAACACTTAACTACAGCGATCGGAATGAATATACCCCCCAGGAAGCAATGGACATTCTGAACAGTGCCCTTCAGTTAAAGGGATATACGCTTTTCCGATATGGAGAGATGCTGATCCTTCACAATTTTAAAAACGGTCCGATCCCGCTTCAGTATCTTCGCAAGATCACGGCGGACGATCTTCCCTCGCTTGGTAAATTCGATTACGCGGCTCTTACTCTTCCTTTGGATCTTCGCGATTTTTCGGAAGTGATGTCAACGATTCTTCCTTTCCGAAATGTCAATACCTATACGCGTCGAATGCCGGGCAATTCGATCATGATTGTTGATTCTGCAAATTCCCTGCGGGAGATCGCCGCGGCGGCGCTTGCCGTTTATAATCCGGGCGAAAAGCCGGGCGAACCGGGTTCGCTAAGATCGCCGCTGGTTCCGGAATGGAGGAGCTTTGCGCTGAAAAACACAAAACCGGACGCGGTAAAGGCTCAAGCGCTCGTTTTTGTCCCCAACGCAAAAGCATTGGTCAATCCAGATTCCAATCAGATCAGTTTTCTCGCTCCGAAAGAAGATCTGGATATCATCGACGGATTGGTCAAAATGATGGAAGGGGGAGTCGATCCGGACAAGACCCGCCGATATTATACGTCCTATTCGGTTCCGCGTCTGTTTTTGACCAGTTCTTCCGGTAAAAGGACCCCTTCTTCCGAATTTGCGGCCGGATTCGAAGAACTCGTTCCAACGGCCAAGATCTATTTCGATGAAAAACTGATGCAGATGATCGTGTTCGGAACGGATGAAGAGCAGAAAAAGATCAGTACTGCTCTTTCGAAGCTGGATCTGAAGAATGATCGGAAGCCGGTTGTCTATACAGTCGAACGGGGCTCCATGATCACTCAACTTCGGGAAACGATCACCGCGCTTATTCCGAACGCGGAAGTCTTTGCGCCGCCGGTAAACTATTACACGATGAACGTTCCGCAGCGCATTACGGTACTTGCGACGGAAGCGGATCAGGCGCAGGCGGCCCGACTGATCGAAGAATTAAAGAAACCGGCGGGAGAGCTGGAAGCAACAGTGATCAGTCTTCCGATCGGATCGGCGGATCCGATCGCGGTGGAATCCCTGTTGACCGGACTGCTTCCGGACGCGGATTCCCTTTCTTCGGCGGTGATTCAGGCGGGGATCAGTCCAACGATTCGAAGCCGGAATGTTTACAAATCGACGACCGCGCAGAATGATCTCAATCGGTCCTTTTTCAGAGTGGACGCACAAAATAGAACGGCGGTGGTTTTTGCTCCTGCCGCCGATCAGGCCAAGGTTCGGGAAGCGCTGAAATCGTTGGTTCCGGCGGACGGAAAAGAGATCCTTCCGGTCGTTCAGATCCAGTCGCTCAAGGATCTTCCTCCGGCAATGATCACTTCGATCACCGCGCAATTGCAAAAAGATTATCCGTCGGCCAGTATTATTCCCAATTCTTCGATGTCCGAACTGATCATCAAGGCATTTCCGGAAGATCAGGCCAAGATCGATACATTTTGCAGCACGATTCGGGAACATCTGAAGAAGAAAGAACGGCGGTTGGTTGTCTATCCGCTGGAAGAAACAAGCGCGATCCTTGCTTATCGTTCGATCAGTGCGCTTTATCCGTTGGCGAGCTGTGTCCCGGATAATATCATGCACACGATTTCGATCAACGCGAGCCCGGAAGATCATGAGAAAATTGCCGCTTATATTCAGGAACTTCTCAAGCAGAATCGGGTGGGAACACTTTCCGATCCGGAAGCGACGATTGAATCCTACGTTCTGAAAAATCCTGAAGTGCTCACCACGATCAATCGGATTCTCACCAATTTGGGTAAAAACAAACTGTTCTTCTATCCCGATTTGACCAGCGGCCGATTGATCGTTCTCGGACGGCCGGAAGATCATCGGATCATCAAGCAGATTCTGGACGCAACCGAGCCGGAACCGACAAAGCTGGGGATCTTCGAACTCGTTCATTCCACCCCGGAAGCCGCGCAGTTCATTATCGCCAACATGCTGGAAAACGATGGATCCGCGATCGATGTTCAATATGATCCTTCGACAAGCCGTCTTTATATTCGCGGAACGGCCCGTCAACTCGAACAGATCCGAAGTCTTTTGATCCGGATGGGCGAAAAGGATCTGAAAATGGAAGATCCGTTGGAAGCATCGGTGAACGTAAAAGAAAATCCCTCCCGGCCTTCGGGCAATCAAGGAAAAGATTTCCGAACGATCCGCGTTAATGGAGATTCCGCAAAAGTACTTGAAGAAGTCCAAAAGAAGTGGAATCGATCGAATCCCATCCGGATCATTCAGGAACCCGTCAAAGAAGAGAGTATTATCCAGACCCGGGAAGGAGTTGTTCCTCCCGCGGGAAAAGATCCGGTAAAAACGGCTCCGGTTCCGGCTCCTGCTCCAACCCCGGCGGCTCCGACATCTCCGGCAGCCCCGGCACCAGCGCCGGCCCCTGCGGCTAAGCCGACTGCCCCTGCTCCGGCCCAACCGATCGCCCAACCTGCAACAGCTCCGGCGAATCCGAATCCGGCTCCGGCGCCCGTCAAAAAAGAGGAAAAAGCTCCGGCAAAGGGAGCGAATTCATTCCCGATTCCTGTTCCGTTTCTTATTCGAAGCCTGAATTCCGTTCTTTTTTATTCAGAACCGGAAAAACCGGGATCTGAAGCAGCGATTCCTGCTTCTACACCCAAAGATCCGGCTCCCGCGGCCAATCCGGCGGCGAGTGCGGAATCGAAGTCTGCGGTGAAGGATCCGGCGGCGGACGTGTTTATTGTCGTCAACGCGGATGGATCGTTGACACTTACCTCCAACGATCAGGGAGCATTGGAAGATCTGGAACGTCTGTTCGCGGAATCTGGCGCGGCGGTTGAGCAATCTCCGGATCAGGGGGAAAATTCCTCTCCTTTCGCGGGAAAGAATCTGGACGCGATGTTGAAAGAAAGCCAAGCGGACGTTTCCAAAAAACTGGTGATGGAAGGACGTGATTTTTCGATTTATAAAGTGGAAAAGGTGAGTGTCTCCCAAATTTTACCGCAGATTCGATCTTATCTTTATGATCGGATCTATCCGAATCGGGCACTTTTAACGAGTACGGCGGCTGCCCGTCAAAAAGGGATCCGGTTCGGAACAATTGGAAGTGGTCCCCGTATTACTTTTTTGCCCGACTATACGATGAATACGATCATGGTAAACGGAAGCAAAAGCGATCGGGAACTCGCTGGAGCAATGATCGTTCTTCTGGACAAGCCGGAACTTTTTCCTCAGGCAATTACCAAGCCTTACAAGATCAAGGTTCGGAACGCGCCGGTAGGCCGAATGGCCCAGCAGGTGTTGGTCGCCTTTCAGCGCAAACTGATGAGTACGCGCCTTCCGGGCGATCAGCTGCCCCGGATCTCTCCGAATCCGACGACCGGAATGCTGGAGATCTATGCGCCGGAAGAACTTGCGAAAGAGATCGAAGCCTATGTAAAAGAAATGGATGAGGAAATTGTGAACGATCCGGTTCAAAAAGTCCATGTGATCGAGTTGAAAAATATCAATTCGTCGGTTCTTCAGAAATACATTACGAATCTGCGTCAAATGAGTACTCCGGCCTATCCGGCAAGTCCCTATATGATAAATCCTTATTATATGTATAATCAAAGGAGTCGAGGCTTTTAGACCGGGGGTGAAATGCGGCAAAGACGCATCCGCCCGGTTTGGCCGAATCGGATTTGGTTTCGTAATAAGAGGATAAACAGACAAAGTATGAGGAATTCATGTCGGAATTGTTTACTGCGGTAGTTAAGGGAGATATTGCCGGAACGATTAAAGAAGTCAACAAGTGCATTGCGGAGGGGATTGCTCCCAAATCGATTCTGGAAGAGCATTTGATTCCCGCGATGGGAGAAGTTGGCCGTTTGTTCGATGAAGATGAGTACTTTGTCCCGGATCTCATGCTTTCTTCCAATGCGATGAAAGAAGCGATGAAGATCCTTGATCCTCACTTAAAGCAGTCGGGAACGGCCAAACGGGGAACCGTTCTGATCGGAACCGTTCAAGGGGACATGCACGATATCGGCAAAAATCTGGTCGCCTCCATGCTGGAAGGAAACGGCTTTGCGGTCAAGGATCTTGGAATCAGCACTTCGGCGGACAAATTTATCCAGGAGATCCGCAAATCGGAAGGGGAATCCCATCTCGTTCTTGCTCTTTCGGCGCTTTTAACGACCACAATGCCGCAAATGAAAAAACTGATCGATCGTTTGCAGACAGAAGGACTTCGCGATTCGGTCAAGATCATGATCGGAGGAGCCCCGGTCAGCGAGGAATATTCCCGAGAAATTGGCGCGGACGGATACAGCGACAGCGCTTACAGCGCCGTTCAGCTTGCGATTAAACTTGTTTCTTGAAGCATATTTCAAAAAAAGATCTGTCAAAATGGCAGATCTTCAAAGATTGCGATATTCCAGGAGGAGATCAATTCTCTTCCTTTTTGAGTTTTTCATGCAGATTTTTCTTTAAAAAGCCCGATAAAATAGGGTTCTATTCAAAAATGCCAAAAATATTTCTTCTTTTTGGCATATTCTTTGCTTGTAATGTATGATCAGTAAGAAAAACGGCAAAAACTTATCCACAGGTTTTGCGCAGGTATTATCTGGAAAGAACACCGTTTTCAGAATCAAAAAAACGGAAGACGGTGGAAAAATAAAGAAAAGGAGACCCAAAAGATGGCAAATGGTGAAAAAATTATTGGAATCGACCTTGGAACAACCAACTCTGTGGTTGCTGTAATGGAAGGAAAAGAAGCGAAAGTGATCCCGAATCCGGAAGGAAACCGGCTCACTCCGAGCGTCGTTGCCTTTACGGACAGCGGCGAGAATCTTGTCGGTGAACCCGCCAAAAGACAGGCGGTTACCAATCCCACGCGAACAATTGCGAGTATTAAACGGTTCATGGGCCGTAAACGGCAGGAAGTATCGACTGAAGAAAAAACTGTTCCTTATAAAGTCGTTGGAAATCCGGATGAATACGTGAAGGTAGAAGTTGATAATAAGGACTACACACCTCCGGAGATTTCCGCGATGACCCTGAGAAAACTCAAGGAATCAGCGGAAGCGTATTTGGGACATAAAGTCAATAAGGCGGTGATCACGGTTCCGGCTTACTTCAATGATGCCCAGCGGCAGGCGACGAAAGACGCCGGACAGGTTGCCGGACTCGAAGTAATGCGAATTATCAATGAGCCGACGGCGGCATCCCTTGCTTACGGGCTGGACAAAAATATCAATCAGAAGATCGTGGTCTTCGACCTTGGCGGCGGAACGTTCGACGTTTCCGTACTCGAAGTTGCGGACGGCGTATTCCGGGTAATCAGTACGAACGGCGATACGCACCTCGGCGGCGACGATTTCGATGATGTTCTGATCAACTTCATCGCCGACGATTTCCAGAAGAAACAGGGAATCGATCTCCGCAAAGATCCGATGGCGCTTCAGCGTCTGCAGGAAGCCGCGGAAAAGGCGAAAAGAGAATTGAGTTCCTCTCAATCGACCGATATCAATCTTCCGTTCATTACAGCAGATGCGACCGGACCGAAGCATTTGCAGACCAAAATTACACGGGCCGAATTCGAACGAATGGTCGATCATTTGATCGAACGGACCAAAAAGCCGGTCCTTCAGGCTCTCGAAGACGCAAAACTTAAACCTTCGGATATTGATGAAGTCGTACTCGTCGGAGGATCGACCCGTATTCCGAAAGTCCAGGAAATTGTTGCCAAGATCTTCGGAAAAGAACCGCATAAAGGAGTTAATCCGGATGAAGTCGTTGCCGTTGGCGCCGCGATTCAGGGAGGAGTCCTTGCAGGCGAAGTCAAAGATATTTTGCTCCTCGACGTTACCCCATTATCCCTTGGAATTGAAACCCTCGGGGGCATAATGACCAAACTGGTCGAGAAGAATTCCGCGATTCCGACCGAAAAGAAACAGGTATTCAGTACGGCGGACGACAATCAGACCGCGGTTACCATTAAAGTGTATCAGGGCGAACGGGAAATCGCCGCCGCGAACCGGCTGCTTGGCCAGTTCAATCTGGAAAATATTCCTCCTGCGCCGCGCGGAATTCCGCAGATCGAAGTTTCCTTCGATATCGATGCCAACGGAATCCTGAACGTAAAAGCCAAGGATCTCGGAACGCAAAAGGAACAGAAGATCCGAATCGAAAAATCGTCCGGACTTTCCGAATCCGAAATTGAAGCGATGCGAAAAGACGCGGAAGTTCACGCTTCGGAAGATAAAAAACGCCGCGAGCTGGTGGAAACCAAAAACCGGGCGGAATCGATGTGCTTCGAATTGGAAAAGCTTCTCAAAGAGCACGATGCCAAGTTGCGTCCGGAAGACAAGAGCGCGCTTCAGGCCGCGATCAAGCAGACTCAGGAAGCGATTGCGACCGACGATGCGGACAAGATCAAATCGGCTTTGGAAAACCTCGAACAGGCTTCGCACGCAATGAGTAAAGCTCTGTATGAGAATGCCCAGGCCGCCGGAGCTGCCGGTGCCGCAGGAGATGCCGGAATGGGTGCTGGAGCAGGCAATCCCGGCGCCGCTCCGAATGCCGGTTCCAAATCCGATGATGATGCGATCGATGCCGAATTCGAAGTCAAAAACTGATCCTCAATCCTTAATCTGGGTTAAAAAAAACCGCTTCTTCTGGAGCGGTTTTTTTTATGGGATCTTTCGGCGAAGGATCAGAAACGGAATAAAGATTTCCTTTATTTTTCTCTGCGGAAGATCGGCTCCATTCCGTTTTTACCCGGCTGGAAAAGGATCTTGTCTGTTGGCCCTTCCGGCCATCGAATTTCCATTCCCGTCTTTCCTGTCTGCTTTAAAGGCCGAACACGAGGAAGCTTGATCGACTGATCCGGACGGGGAATCATCAGCATCAAAAAGCCCGGTTCCGCCGCTTGGACAGAATGAGTCAATTTCGGATGAATGCCGTCTTTCGAGGTTTCAAACCACTGTATTCCGGTCTTTCCGTTTGGAGTTCCTATTGGAAAGACCGTTAAATTGGTTTCTGTCGTTTTCGTAATACTCGTTTTTAAAAGGAAGGGCGTTTTCGAATCCTGCACCGCATCCGCGGCGGCAATACAATCAGGCCGGGATGCCGTCTCCGTCGGAAATGGAGGAAGATCCGCTTCAACCGGCTTTAAGGCGAGGAACGCGAGCTGGGCGTCCGGCTCACGGACAGAGAGTTCACAACGGATCTTTTCTCCTTTTTTCAAGGAAAGTACAGTAAAGACGGATGTGTTCTGATCATTCAGAATACTCCATGCAAAAGCAGAACTGGCGGTAAGCCCCCAGCATTGACGCGGCTGGTTGTTTATCCCTAAAAAGAAGCTGTCGGATTTTCCCTTGTCTTCGCCCGCACATCGGGTCAATCCGATCAGATGATATTTCCCATCCTCCGGAGCCGTAAGATTGAAGACCGCTTTACCGGACGGATGAGCCGCGTTGGCGGTTAAGATCATGTATCCATTCCGATTTTGTGAAGCGGTCCAGCGATCTTTTTGAATATTGACTTCAAATTCGGGAGAAAGGTGCCATTGCCAGGTATACTCATGCGGTTTTCCGTCTTTTTTTCGAAAATCATCATAAGTGATCAGATAGGGAGGAACTTCTTTTCCGATTCCTTTGACAAAGAGATAATGCCGATCCGCTTTTTCGACATCCATTCCGGACGGGATTTCTTTCCATTGCGAATAATGAAAATTCCACGCGTCTTTCGCGTCTGTTCGGATCCAATCGAATAATTCGCTTTGAGAATAGCCTGTGATTTCGCCGTTGCTGTTGTTGTGCCAGTTGAGCGGCTGTCCCTGTCCGTCGATGATCACGATATTATGCGCAAAACTGCTCCCGCTCTTTTCGTTCTCACCGTCGTTTCCGTATCCGCTGTCGATTACAAGGGGCGATCCATAAGCATGGAACGTAAAAGTTCCTTTATCGCTTTGATCATGTCCGGTTGCGTGCGGACCGGCTTCGACGGCAAGATGAACCGCATCGGTTCCATATCCGCCGAATCGGGAAACCGCCAAACCGCGTCCCCGGAAAAATTGCGAATCCGGAAGAAAGATCCCGGGATCCTTCGCAACGGGACATTCTTCATAAAAGAAAAGATAGGCCAGCGCGGACAAGTCGGAATACTTCGATACCTCTTTCGCTTGGATACTTCTGTTCCAGCACCATCCCATCAATTCCGCGGAAGCGCCCCAGGAAAGGAGTTTATCGCCCGGCCGTTCGGAAAAGTGCTGAATATATTTCAGGCCGGAAGTTGTATTTGCCTTTGCGGGCAAGCGTTCATCTTTTTTGACGGGATCTGATTTTGCAAGTTCGGCAAGGCGTCCGCAAGTATAGGCGTAGACAGGACATCCGGCAACGACTCCGTATCCGCAATCGGAAAGATTATTCCAGCCGGCCTGGTCCGGAAGCTGTTCGGCAACCAACCAGGGAGCGATCAGCTGCCAATTTGTATCGAGGAACAGATCGCCCAATCCGGCATCGCGCAGACATTCGGCGAATTGGACGCCGGATCCGATCCCATAGCTGATATACGCCGGTCCTTCATGGCAGCTGCCGTCAAAATCGATACCGAAGGTCAAATAATCGCGCAAATGGCGGCGAAATTGGACCAGCATGGCGTCCTCTTCCAGAATGGTTTCTCCTTTCATCGCGAGGACACCCAGCCCGGCGCAGGAGACAAGTCCGGGATCCCAATTCCAGACGCGGCTCAGCGGATGATGTCCCCAGCCGGCTGTCCAGGATTGATCATAAATATCCTGAACAAATCCAAGCAGGGTAATTTTGACCTCTTTCCTTTCTTCCGGCGTCAAATAATGATAGAGCCAATCATATCCGAAGGCAAGTGCCCGCACATAGAAAGTCCGCGTATAATAGAATCCGAAAGCGATTTCAGGAGTCTCTGCATCTATTGTTCGGGCCATATTGACCAGAGCTTTCGCCGCGTGTTTTCCATATTTGTCGTTCCCGGTAATTACCGCGGCGGCGGCAAGTGTTTCCAAAGGAACGACCAGCGGTCCGAACAGGCCTTCAAAGCGTCCGCGATTCACATGGGGATTAAGATCGGAATTGAGTGAATAGTGAAAGACTTTTCCGAAAGGATCGTCCGCGTTGATCTTTTTCATCGCCTGTTCCGCGAGCTGAACAACATGTTCGTATCCCTGCTGCTGAACACCGCCTTCTTTTGCTTTGGCGCGAATCCGATCCAGCCGTTTGCCGAACAGGAGCAAATTCGGGTGGACGGCATCGGCCAACTCTTCATCCGACTTCAAAAATCGCCCCAGCCGGTTTCGATTGTACTGTTTTCGGACCGATTTTTCTTTTTCCTTATCGATCAAACGAAAATCCGCGAATTCGATCTGAAATTTGGAAGGAATTGATCCGACGGAAATTTCCAGATGATCTCCTTCGGTCATTCTTTCCGGACTTAAGAAACTTTGCGTTGCTCCGCGGCTCGGATTGAATTGAGAGAAGAGAATAAGGAAATCGACCCAATCGCCGCGGCTTTCCGAACAGAGACCGATTTGCGCGGAATAATATTCGGAATTCTTTCCATGAAGAACGATCAGTGCTTGGATACTGCCCCCTTTTTGCTCTTTCGGAACACGATATCGGCCAATAATTCCCGCGTATTTTGAATAATCTGTCTTCGGCAGTTTTCGCTGGAACCAACCGAACCGGAATTCGGATCCGTCCATATCGACAAGAAGGGATTTCTCCTTTGCGTTCCAGTCCAGATTGACATTGACCTTTTTACTCCAACCGGTCCCCAATTCCGATCCCCCGGGAAAAAAGGGAAGATCGGATGTCGTGCTTTTCTGCTTTTCCGATGCCGGCGGATCCCCTGCGTTGACTGCCGCAATGGAAAAAAACAGAACAAAAACGAGCCAAAAGACATTTTGATAAATCTTCATTTTTGCGATCCTTTTATTTGCGATTTAAATATCTCACATAAACTGTAAATAACCGATTTTGAAACCACGGATTTTCACGGATACTTTTTTGGT
>JAUNSU010000104.1 GCA_030539035.1 Planctomycetia bacterium | reverse complement strand
GCGATTTGCCTGAGCCAGAGATTACCCATAGATTTTGGTAGAGAGGCTTATATTTTTGTAGTGATTTTTTAAAATCGCGAAGCATATAATTTCAAAAATTCTTGCTTCAGAATCTTCCGTAAGAAGTTCAAGAATGCGCATTTTCTTTTCATTATCATTCTTCAGTATTTGGATTTCATGTAAAAGCCGGGATAAAGCTAAATCTTTTGTTCTAAGCAATTCAATATATTTTTCAATAATTCGGCAGCATGTTCTGCTTATATCCATTTTTTTGACGTATAAATAATCAATATGCAGCATGTATTTGCCATTATTGACAATAATCAAATCATTTGAAACAGTTTTACAGAGATTTTTAAATTCACTGTTTACTCTTGAATTCAAGGCATGATTTTGCAGTTTGCCGCCCCCATATAAATTTCGGCAGTGATTAAAAAGAAGCATATAATCATAGCCCTCAAATTGTCTGTATTTACCGGGTTTTTTGAAGAAATCCTTCTGGTAAAAATGCAATATGGAGTATATTGCATAAATGCTTCCAAGGCTCCTTCTTGCCTTGCTGTTTCCATGAACTGCCTTCATCTTTTTGTCAAGATACTGCAACAACGGACTATTATCATAGACAGACTGATAATTTTCAGAAAAGTCGGTTTTTAATATATTTTCGATGAATGTCTCAACTATCATCATAATGCTTACCTTCTCACGTATTTGGATTTTGCGTTTGTTTTACGGATTTTTTCTTTTTCAAGCGATTTTCCTTTATATACGGACGTGATACCAGTGCGTCTCAAGCCGATTTCACAATATTCTTCATTCATATCAATACCGACACCGATTCTTCCTAAACGAACAGCAACGGCCGAAGTTGTAAAAGAACCTGAAAATGGATCTAAAATGACGTCCCCTGTCTTTGAAGAAGCCAAAATAATACGTTCAAGCAATGCCTCCGGTTTCTGTGTGGGGTGATTTTCATATTCTTCCATTTTAAAACGAACACGACTGAAATCCCAAACATTTCCCGGTACTTTTTCCGTATTATAAGGCTGCGGAGGGTTTTTTCTGTAATCAATCAGTTTTCGTTTTGCTCCGGTCTTTGCTTCGATTAAAACATCTTGCTGATTGAAAGTATATTTTGCCTTCGCATGTTTATTGATCATTAAAATCGGTTCATACAGAGAACCGAACATTTTTTTGGATTGAACTCCAGAACTGTCGTAAGTCCATACAATTCTGCAAAGGACGTTGTAATTTTCTGATACATACACATCAAGACGGGGCATATATTGAGTTGCGGTCATAAAATACATGGTTCCATCATTCGCGAGAACACGTACACATTCATCAATCCATTCCTGGCACCAATGAGTATATTGTTGAACACTGTCCCATTTATCCTGATTATTGCCGAAATCTTTACCGATATTATAAGGAGCATCTGCAAAAATCAAATTTACAGACCCATTTTTCATGCGTTTAAGTATTTCAAGACTGTCTCCCAATATTACCATGGAATTATCATTGTGCATTTCTTCCGCACCAACCCCATTTATAAACAGTTTTTCAAAATCATAGGAAGTAATTTGTCCAATATCTGAAATCGGCTCCTCCAGAACAAAACGATGTTTTTTTTCTTTATATTCGGTTTCGGAAATAAAATCGAACGTCCTTTGTGATCTGTTTTCCATTTTTTTACTCCAGTCCGAGTTCTTTACGGAGGGTCTGCATGGTGGACTTTTGACGTTCATGGACGATCTTTTGCGCGGCAAGAACTTTGCGATGCGATTCTTCCGGATCCGTCAGCATCTTCAGAACTCCGTCTGCGTACTTCTTCCGGTCCGGCTCCTGATCAAAATCGAAAAGCCAGTCGTTCAGACCGATGTCGTTCCACATGTATCCCTTGCTCGTCTGCTGTTCAAATCGTCCGACAATCGCCGGTATTCCGTTCCCGATGCACATGATCGGCGAGTGCATCTCCAGTCCGAAAAGTCCTGATGATCGAAGATAGGTCGAAAGCGCTTCATCCGTCATCCAGAAATTCGGACGCCATACGACCCTTTTTCGCGCCTCCGGGCTGATCTTGTCCAATATCATTTCCTTTCCGATCTCCATTTGACTCATATCCTCCGGACAAAGAAGAACTTTCAGATCCGTTTCCTTAATGATCCGTTCCACCGCTTCCCGCAATGGAAGATGATCCTGATCCTTGAGACGGGCATTCAATCCGACCGAGATCTCCTGCTTCGGCGTCAACGGTCTATTATGGATCTTCCAATAAGGGGTCTTTCGGTATCGCGGGATCAAACAGGCAAACTTGCCCTTCTGCAATCCGTTCTCTTTCAGAAAACGAAGGGCCGGTTCATCGTTGCGAATATCAAACGCGAACGCACCGTCCGGTCCGAATTCCATGATCGGCGCCTTCATTCCAAGCTTCTTCGCCGTCTGAAGCGATACCGAGTCCCTGAAGAAAACAAATCGGGCCGTGTTCATAAAATCGATCCAGGACGACTGCTCGTCGGAAAAAGTGATTCCGTAAATTCCAAAAGGCTTTCCGGTTCTTTTTACAGCGGCCTTGATATCTTTCGCGGCGACAAAAGAGGGTCCGCTTCCATGCAGATAAAAGTCGGCTTCATCCAGTGCTTTCGCGAGTTCCGTGATCTTTGTCGATCCGTTCTCCTTGATGTATCCTTTGATGATCTTCAATTTCGGAAAACGTCCGCATTCCATTTTTGCGGCTTCTTCCGAATGCGTATTGGTCGCCCAAAGAACGACTTCCGCTTCGGGAATATATTTTTCCAGCAGGGCAAGTACGCCCGGCGTATGCGCGATGTCGCCGATATTGACCATCTGCCAGGAAGACCGGAGGACGATTTTTACCTTTTTTTCCGCTCCGTAAACCCAGGGGCGCGGAATCATCAGACCCGCTGTGATCAGACCTGTTGTGCGTAAAAAATCTCTTCGGGTCTTATTTTGCGATTTTTCTTTCATCTTTTTTTCCCTGTCCGTTTTCTGGATACTTCAAACTGTAAACAAGCGATTTTGAAACCGCGGAGATCACCGATTTTCACGGATATTTTTTGATAACAAAGACATTTTCTCACAAAACGAATGACTTCGGATATCAATGGAATTCATCCGTGTTTATCCGTGTCGTCCGTGGTTTCAAACAAAAATCTGTTTACCGTTTTCTGGATACTTCTTAAAAAACTCTTAACCGACATTCTATTTTAGCAGAAATCAGAGAATATTTCAATCAGAAAAAGGAAAATTTGGAAGCATATATATCGTTTCGTGAATATATAATGTATTTATAATCATAAATGCTCTTGTAAAAAAAGGAAAAACAGATATAATACAGAAAAATTCGTTTGCGAAAAAAATGCGGAAGCATAATCAATATTTAGAGACAGAAAGGAACGATCATGAAAGGGATAACCGATATTGATGAAGGGACCATTCGGAAAATCGATTGGCAGGAGCTTTTACCGGGAACGATGCTGGTTCGCTCATTCTCTCTTTCCCTGAAGATCTCGCTGATCGTTCTTTTTTCGCTCTTCCTTTCCGGCTGGATGCTTTTGATCAATCAGGCCGACGGCGGCTCGGAAAACGTCCGCGTTTTTTCCCGCTTTTTTGAATTGAATCAGCCTTTTACCACAGAACTGAGCGATGTTTTTATTGTATCGCCGCCGACGAGTCTGTCGGGAAATCTGATTGCCCTTTTCGGATTTCTGATTCTGTTGTTTCTCTGGCTGATGGTTGCCCGATCGACTGCGGTTCGATTGGCTTCCACCCAGCGATCCGGTTTTTTTGAATCCTTTAAATTTGCGCGAAAGAAATACTGTTCTCTTTTGGGAACGATCTTTCTCTACAGCTTTCTTATCGCGGTTCCCGCTCTTTCATGGAAACTGCTTTCATGGATTGATGTTCCGTGTTTGCAAAAGATCTGTCTTCCGATTATGATTTTACTCGTATTCGCATCGGTTTTTATGGGCGCCGCGTCGTTCCTTTCCTTTCCGATGTCGGTTGCGGCCATCGCGGCGGAAAAGAGCGATCCTTTCGACGCGGTATCAAGGGGATATTCCTATTTATTTCAGCGTCCTCTTCATTTCATTATCTACTCGACGATCGCGATTTTGTTCGGAGCGATTGGATTTGTGATCTTTTCCCTGCTCTCTTCCGCTGTTCTTTCGCTGCTTCCGCTGTCGTTTTCAAAGGCGGATTTTGCGGGACACTTTTGGACTCCGTTCTGGATCCGATCCCTGATCGTGCTTCCGTTCGGATATCTCTTTGTCTATTTTACCGTTGCGTCAACCGCGATCTATTTCATTCTCCGGCGAAGTGTGGACGGAACGCCCTGGGACAATTTTAAATCCGATGATTCCCATAAACCGAGTCGAAAATTGCGTCCGATCTTTTATTCTGATCCCGAGGAGAAGAAAGAATGATCAGATCGGAAAATTCCTCCTTTCAGGCGGCTCGATGGACTCCCGCCGGGCGCGGCGCGGTGGGAACACTTCGATTGAAAGGACCCGGTGCGCTGGAAGCGGTTCACAAGTTCTTTCAGGTCAAAAATTCCGATAAGGCAGATTATCCGACTGATCGGCCGGTATTCGGATATTTTCTGCTGGGACCGGATCTTCACGAAGAAGTTGTTCTTCACAAAATCGACGATCAGAATCTGGAACTTCATATTCATGGCGGCGATCGGATCTGCCGGCGCATATTGGATCGGCTTCAAGAGCAGGGAGGGGAAGAAGTTTTTTGGCGGGATCTTGCCGGTTCTCCGCAAACCGTTGTCGAAGAAGCGATCGCACTTCTCCCGTTTGCACCGACCGCACAAACCGCGGCCCATCTCCTTCGCCAATCGAAAAACGGACTTCAGAAGACCCTTGATCATCTCTCCGATCTTGACGCGAAAGAGCTTGATGATCTTCTGATTCTTTCCGAACTGGGGCGGCATTTGAGAGAACCGTTTTCCCTTCTTTTGATCGGACCGGTCAATGCGGGCAAAAGCAGTCTGATCAATTCGCTTCTCGGATTCGATCGTGTGATTGTCGATCCGGAAGCAGGAACAACTCGGGACGCAATCGCGGCGGAAACGGTTCTCGACGGATGGCCGATCCGGATCATGGACACCGCGGGGATCCGATCGACAAACGATCCCATCGAAAGAGAAGGAATTCGCAAAATCCGCAAATTTCTGATCGACGCCGATCTTATCCTTTTTCTTCTGGATCCGACCGTGAAAGGAATCGATCCTTTTCAAACCTGCCGGGAAGCGTTAATCGCCGATTCTGAACGATCAGAAGATCTTTTCGCAAATAAAAAACGATTAACAGTTCTTAATAAAATCGATCTTCCGGAGGAACTCTGGGACGAAGATCGAAAAGCGGATCGGGAACAGAGAGATCATCAGCTTTCCCTTCGAACAGGAGAAGGCCGGGCCGAATTGAACGATCTCCTTCTTGACGCGCTTTTGCCTGCTCAATACAGGAACCGCCCAGTGATCGAACAGGCACAAATGCAAATCCCTTTTACCGAAAGACAGATCGAACTGATAAAACAGGCCCGTAAAGAAAAGGTCTGATTTTTCATTCCCAGTATTATTTAATCTGAAAATGCTTTTTCGCGAAGCGGACGTACTGCTGCCAATCGAACAGGGTAATTGCATGCTCACCAGTTCGCAGATGATATCCGATAGTATCTCCGACGGATTTGTCCGGTTCGGGCATTGCGGTAATATTTCCGAGTCCGGGCAAACCGAGCAGTTTATAAACGGGATCCGCGTTGAGAGCGCCCAGGAATTCCCCTTCGGGATCTGCGCAGTAATCTTCCGTTGCACTTGCGATGTAGACGGGCCGCGGTGCGATCAGAGCAATCAGTTCATGCTGATCGATCGGGATCTGTTCGACGATCTTCGCGAGCCGGTGATACTTTTCACAGATCCAGTGCGGTCGGACATCCGCGAGAAAGAGCGGATACTCTCCGAAGAAATGCCGGCCCAGGGAAGCGCCGCAGCAGCCGGAATTATTGGAGATCACAATCGCGAACCGCTGGTCCTGTGCTCCGGCCCAAAGTGCGGTTTTTCCGAGCCGGCTGTGTCCGATCACACAAACCTGATCCGGATTGATCGACTTGTCGCATTCGATATAATCCATAATTCGACTTAAGGCCCAGGCCCAGGAACCGATCTTGCCCCATTCGCTGTCGGTTCGCTTTCCGCTCGGATCACTCTTGTAAAGAAGATGAATTCCTTTGGCAAAATGGTCGTTGGCATCGACATCGATATCCTGATAATAAGCGGTCAAGAGCGCGAATCCATTCTCGATAAGGAATTCCGGTTCCCAACGGGAATGCATTGAGCCGCGTTCATTTTCCCGCGCAAGGCGTGAAGGACATTCGGGATCGAACTGATCAACCCAAACGGTTCCAAGCCGGATGTTCGGATCATCGCAAACGGTATGATTTCCTTTGAAGTTGAGTCCGACGAAAGCGGGGACCGGTCCGACCGCATTCGCCGGGATGAACATCAGAACATAAAGTGCGGGGATCTTCGGATCGGATGAAAACGTCAATCGGATCTGTCGCATGATCGCATTGCCGTTGAGAGCTTTGGATTCAGAGATCCTTTCCGCTCTGAACTCTTTAGGCTTTCCGCCGGGCGTTTGTCCGTATTCATATTCCGCGAAGAGATCGAGCAGCTGCGGCCGCCGCTGATTCATCCATTGATCGGCGTTGACGACCCGATATCCGCTGCTCAATACGAGCGGATCGGGAAGAGTGAACGGAAGGATCTTTTTCGGATCGCGGTTCAGGCTCTTCCAATCGATCGGAGCACGCTTTGCCGACTTGCCCGACTCGGATTTCTTCACGGCTTTCTCCTGTCCAAAAGTTGAAGCGAATCCCATCATGAAAAAAATAAAACAGTAAAGGCAGAACGATTTCATAATTCATTCCTTATCTTTTAAAATTCCATTTTTATCATTTTCCGATGAACGCAAATTACGGTTTCCATTGAAGAAAATCGAAGACGATTTTTTCAAGATCGGGCAAGGAACCGAGGGTTGAAATATTATGCTTTCCGGTGTTGGATACATACAGTTGGCTTCGAACGCCCGCCTTTTGCAATTTTTCATAAAATAAAACACTTTGACTGATCGGAACGACTTTATCCGCAACGCCGTGTAAAATCAGAACAGGCGCGTAATTTTTATCGACATAGGTATACGGAGCATACTTTTTTGCGGATTCCATAAGTCGGGAGGCCTGATTGATCAGCGGTTCATTATTGATTTTTTTGGCGCCAAGAACGAGGAACAGACAGTCGGGCATGCGAAACGGCAAATCCAGCAAGTAGATATGCGCCGCTGCCGGACCAAAGAAATCGATCACGCAGTTGGCTTGTCCGGAAAATTCCAGATTATCGCCGACATCGAATGTTTTATCCGCGATACCGGACATACACGCCAGATGGCCTCCGGATGATCCCCCGCTTACCGCAAACCGGTTCGGATCAAGTCCGTATTCTTTTGCGTGTGCGCGAAGATATCGAATCGCGGCGCGAATATCTTCTATTTGAGCAGGAAAAACATATCCATCACCAAGATTGCGATGGCGGACACTCGCAACGGCGAATCCTTTTTCAAGAGCCTTGACCGATTTCCAGAAACCGCCGCCGCCCGGCTTTTTACTATACCAGCAGCCGCTGTCCAACCATATCAAAAGGGGAATGTTGTCTTTGCTTTCGGCCGCCGCCGGTAAAAACAGATTCAATGTCAATCCGACTCCGTCCGATGTTTTATAGACAACATCAAGAAAAGTACGAGCCTGTTTCTGTTCCTGGGCGATTCCGTAAACGGTCAAAAGAAAAAATACACCGCAGATCATACAAAACTTTTTCATCTATCCTCCTGTTTATCTCTGGAAGCGTTTGAATTTCAGTACTTCCAATATCATTTCTCATCTCTGTTCCGAACTCTGTGAATAATTATAATTGGTCCGAACTGAAATTTCAAGACAGGCGATGAATGCCCGGGATATTTTTGCGAAATTGAAAGAAAAAGATTTCTATTGGATTCAATCCAGGTCTGTATTATTTCAAAAATCTCTCCGGGGAAAAGACTTTTCATCTTGCAAACCGATGTAAAATCGTTTATGATAAAGAGACTTGGGATTTATAAACTTTTGAAAACATCCTTTTGAAAGAAAGAATTGAAATGAGCAAAAAAATTTTGGTAATTTCGACCAGTCCCCGTAAGGGAGGTAATTCGGAAACGTTGGCCGATGAATTTATTCGAGGCGCGAAAGAGGCGGGAAATGAAGTCGAGAAAATTGTCCTTTATGATAAAACGATCGGATTTTGCAAAGGCTGCATGACATGTCAAAAGACGCAGCGATGTGTAATTCATGATGATGCGGACAAAATCGCGCAAAAAGTTCTTAAAGCGGATGTAATCGCTTTCACAACACCGATCTACTATTATGAGATGTGCGGACAGATGAAAACGCTTTTGGATCGCTGCAACCCTCTTTATCCCTCGGATTATTCCTTTAGGGACGTTTATCTTTTGGCAACATCCGCCGATGGGTCAAAAAATGCGATGGACGGCGCGGTAAAAGGTCTGGAAGGTTGGATCGCCTGTTTTGAAAAGTCCCGACTGGCCGGAGTGGTCAAAGGAACCGGCGCAAACGAGATCGGTGAAATTCAAAATAATCCGACTGCTCTGAAATCCGCTTACGAGATGGGCAAAAAAGCCTGATTTAGATTGAAAAATCTTTGCCAAGTTTATCCAAATTTCCCAATTTTGTATTTTTCAGAAAGGTGTTGCTGAAGTATTATGAGCGATAATCAAAACGAGCTCATTCTCTATCAATCGGACGATGGAGGAATTCAGATAAATGTTCGATTGGAAGAGGATACTGTCTGGCTGACGCAAGCTTTAATAGCAGAATTGTTTGGAGTAGCCCCGCAAAACATTACAATGCACCTGCAAAATATTTTTTCCGAGGGCGAATTGGATGAAACGGCAACTTGTAAGGATTTCTTACAAGTTCGTTTGGAAGGGAACCGCCAAGTCAATCGAAAACTCAAACATTACAATCTTGACGCGATTATTGCGGTGGGATATCGGGTCAATTCCCGACGGGCAACGCAGTTCCGAATTTGGGCGACGAAAGTTCTTAAAGAGTATATCATTAAAGGATTTGCGCTCAATGATGAACGAATGAAAAACGGTCGGAATATGAACTATTTCGACGAATTGCAGGAACGAATCCGGGAAATAAGGCTTTCTGAGCGCGTTTTTTATCAAAAAATAAAAGATATCTATACGACCAGTGTTGACTACGATCCCAGCGACGAAAAGACTGTTCTCTTTTTCAAAACGGTTCAAAATAAGCTGTTGTGGGCGATCAGTCAGCAGACCGCCGCAATGCTGGTCGCAAGACGGGCAAACGGGGAGCTCCCTTTCATGGGAATGCAATCCTATGATAAAAAAAATGAACGGCGCATTACCAAACAGGACGCAATCACCGCAAAAAATTATCTTTCTCAGGATGAGATCAAAGCGTTGGGGCTTCTGGTGGAACAGTACCTTGCTTTCGCGGAATCACAAGCTCAGCAGCAGATCGTAATGACCATGAACGACTGGATTGCCAAATTGGACGCTCTTCTGCTCCTTAACGGTCGGGAACTGCTGACTCATGCGGGATCCATGTCCCATGAGTTGGCAAAAGAGGTCAGTGAAAAACAACTTGGCAAATTAAAGGAACGTTTGCGGCAGGAAGAAATCGAAAGGAGTCTGGATGAATTGGAACAGGATCTGAAAAATTCCGATCTCTCCAAACAGAATAAAAGAAAAGAATCTTGAAAAGAGACTAAATATTTTACAGTATCTGCGTATACAGGGCAAGATAGACACTGTAAGTTCAAGCCTCTTTAGCCGCTTTTGTCGCAAAATGGGAGTAAAAATGTCGCAAAATGGAATTGACATAGGGAGACATAGTGATTAAACTCATTATTATGGTCGAATGTGTATGTCTTTAGAATTTCAAAAATGCCGGGGACTTCCCTTGGCGCAACTTTTTCCAGGATCACAATGATCCCATTTTTCAAAGGAGGAGAGGATGAAGAACTGTAATGTTAAGTTGGGGGGGGGGGGAGAAAATAGCCGTATTTTAAAACGCTTTTTTAAAGCCTTCGGATTTACTCTTGTCGAACTTTTGGTCGTGATCGCGATTATCGGGATCCTGATCGGACTTCTTTTACCGGCAGTTCAGGCGGCGCGGGAAGCGGCCCGTCGAATGAAATGCACGAATAATCTGAAGCAGATCGGAATCGGACTGCACAACTATCACGATTCGTACAATTCGTTTCCATGCCAGCGGAACGGCCAAAATTGCGCGGAAAACTGGGGCGATATCAATTTTCACCTCTTCCTGCTCCCCTTCTGCGAGCAGGGTGCGTTTTACGATGCCTATCTCACATACGCCAAAACACATTGCGGCGGCTATTGGCCCCATCCGATAGGAAGGCCGATTATGAACGATGTCATTATTCCTTACTTGGGGTGTCCCTCAGACCCCCACTCACTTGTCGGCCATGCGAATATAAGCGGTACCTATTACGATAAGTACGGGGAGGTTCGGGTTCAGCATACCAACTACATGGGCTCCGTCGGCGACAATGTCCGTTTTAACGGAGAGAGTAACCGGAACAATCGAGGATTTTTCGGGGGAGGGTATGGAGGCGGGGGCGGAATAACTGATCCTGAAAAACGGCCAATTTGGCGAAATACAAGCGATATTCTTGACGGTTTATCGAATACCATTGCCATGTCGGAATCGGCTGTAGGATCGGATGTACTCCCTGCGGATACGAGATCGATCAAGGGATATTTCGTAGGCAATGTCAGCGACACTCCGAATAAGTGCACCGCAACGAGGGATACCGGAAATCCGAACAATTACAACACCGTGTATCCCATGAACGCAAATCGCCGCGGCCGTTCCTGGGCTTACGGCTATACATGCATGACCGGTTTTTGCACGGTTCTTTCCCCCAATTCTCCAAGCTGTATGGTCGGAGCGAACGCTTCGCTGCATTCAGGAATTTACTCCGCGACGAGCTATCACAGCGGCGGAGTCAACGCTCTTTATGCGGACGGATCCGTTGCTTTTATTTCCGATACAATCGAAGCGGGCAACGCCAGTACGAATAATAATGCGGTTTGGTCCGTCGATAAATACGTGGAGCGCCTCGGCAAAAGCCCTTACGGCGTTTGGGGAGCTCTCGGAAGTATCATGGGCGGAGAATCAGTCTCGCTTTAACAGTGATTAGTGATTAGCGTTTGAATCGCAAGCCCGTAATGAAGTGAGCGAAGCGAACGGAATTACGGGCTTGCGGGCGGTTGCGCTTACAGCGTGCGTCTATTGACAGCTTCTTGCCATTGAATGTATCTTCAAGATTGCACTTCGAGCTTGTTCTGTTTCAAGGCTTCAACGAAACGGTCGATTTTCACCATTTCTTTGGCAATGTCAACCTTTTGCGGACAATGGTCTGTACACTGATTACAGCCGGTGCAATGGCTTGCCTGCCGCAGCCGCGGAACGCTCTGATCGTATCCGACAAGGAACGCCCGGCGTGCTTGCTGATAATTTTCCGCTTCTTTACTTTTGGGAACGTTGCCTTCATTCACACACTTATTATAATGGAGCAGAATTTGCGGGATATCAATTCCGTAAGGACACGGCATACAGTACTTGCAATCGTTGCAGGAAATAATCGGATACTCCATGTATAGTTGCGCTATTTCTTCGAGCAGGACTTTTTCTTTTTCACTGAGCGGTTCGTACGGAGCGTAAGTTCGCAAATTGTCCTGAAGATGTTCCATATAAGTCATCCCGCTTAAAACGGTGAGAACTTCCGGCGGTGTTCCGGCAAAACGAAATGCCCAGGATGCTGTACTTGCTTCCGGTCGAAGCTGCTTGAGCCGCGTCATTAAATAATTCGGAAGTGCCGAAAGCCGGCCGCCGAGCAGCGGTTCCATAATAACCGCAGGAATTTTTCGTTTCGACAGTTCGCCCAGCAGGTATTCGGCATTTGTATTCCGCCCGGTCGCATGCTTCCAATCGACATAATTGAGCTGAATTTGAACGAAATCCCACTTTACATCGTCCCGGCTCAACAGATAGTCGAACGCCTTGATGTCGCCATGATAGGAGAAACCGAGATTGCGTATTCGGCCTGCTTCCCGTTCCTTGATCGTAAAATCAAGAATGCCGTTATCGATGGTTCGTTCTTTGAACTTGTCCCAACCCAGCATGCCAATCGCATGAAGAAGGTAATAGTCGAAATAATCGGTTTTCAGTCGTTTGAACGATTCTTCGTACATGGCACGACAAGCCGAAAGCTCGAACGTTTTCATTCGCATATTCGACATTTTTGTCGCAAGATAATATTTTTCCCGGGGATGGCGTGCCAGAGCAATTCCGGTCGCCGCTTCCGACATTCCCTGAACGTACACAGGCGAGGTGTCGTAATAATTGACTCCGTGCTCCATGGCAAAGTCGATCATGTCGTTGACCGCTTCCTGATCGATTTCTTCTCCGCTCCCGTCCGATCTCGGTTGTGTCGGCCATCGCATACAGCCGAAGCCCAGCAGAGAAACTTTTTCACCGGTCTTCGGATTGATTCGATATTCCATCTTATCGGTTGGAATCGGACCTGTTGCCGTTCCTTCCGGTGATACACTTGTATTCGGACGACAACCGAGCATGCCCGTTCCTGTAGCCAACGCTCCGGCTCCAAGAACCTTCAGAACGCTTCTGCGGTCCATTTCTTTCTTTTGATGCTCATTATTATGTTTTTCCATATTGCTTCCTTTACGAACATAACGGTATTTGTATTGTGTTATTCTGTCATTATTCATTATTCATTATTTGAGTATCGGCGATTTATATCGTTCGATGACGTTCATGACCCTCGACGTAAATGGCACTGACAGGACGAGCCGGACAGAGAAATTCGCAAGCACCGCACCCGATGCATTTTTCCACATCGACGACCGGTATCTTTTTGGATTTCGGATTCTTCGGATCAAGCAGAACCATTTGAATCGCTTCGGTAGGGCAATGCCGGGCACAATTATCGCACTGAACATCATCGGTCAGAACAATACAACGTTCTTTCGTCCAAACGGAGTGTCCGATCTGTTGCGACGATTTATCCGCCGTCGAAAGGAAATGAATCGCTCCTGTGGGACAAACCTGGGAACATTCGGTACATTCAGGACGGCACCAGCCATGCTTAAAGGAAACTTCCGGTTTCATCAGTTTTTTAAGTTGGGAAGAAGGCTGCAATACATGATTGGGACAAACCGACACGCAAAGCTGACAGGCAGTACAACATCGGTCAAAATGTCGGAGACTCACAGCCCCAGGCGGAACGATTGCCGTTTCCCGAGTTGGAATCTTACGATCTTTTAGCGGGGCAAGTCCGCCGTCGCCTCGTTGTGTAATGTCTTCCTGTTTTTTTTCCGCATTGACCGTTTTGGCCGCAAGCAAATAAACAACGCCGGCAAGAAACCCGCGTCGTACCAAGACGGTTCCGGACAGTTCCGGGTTCGTTTCTAAGCGTTGTGAATGAGCTGGTTGGGAAGGAGTCGTGACAGTATTGTCCGCCGATTTTACCAGAGGCAATTCGAACTGAATCGCTTTTGTTCTACAGGCTTTTATACAGTCGCCGCATACAACGCAACGACTGTAATCGATTTTACGGTGCTCGGAATCAATACAAGACGACTTGCAATTCTTCTCGCACAATCCGCAGTGTACACATTTATCGTCAAGAATTCGCGGTTTGTAAAGAGAGAATCGGGACAGAAGTCCCAACAGAGTTCCGACAGGACAAATCGAGTTGCAATAGAGCCGTCCTTTTCGCCACGCCATGACAAAAATTA
>JAUNSU010000216.1 GCA_030539035.1 Planctomycetia bacterium | reverse complement strand
GGCTGTAATCAATTTCACGATGTTCGGAATCAATACAGGACGACTTGCAATTCTTTGCGCACAAACCGCAATGGACACATTTATCATCATGAATTCGCGGTTTAAAAAGAGAGAAACGGGCCAGAAGTCCCAGCAGAGTTCCCACAGGGCAAATCGAATTGCAATAGAGCCGACCCTTTCGCCATGCCATGAAAAAAATAATTGCCAGGAACGTCAAAGCAATGGCAAACATGGTTCCATTGAATGGACTCAGTTCGACGGGCCCGGGTACATATCCCCCCATCCTGTTTGCCAGTAACGCGAGCAGATTATTGACCCATTGAACTGCGGGATTC
Organism: Planctomycetia bacterium; assembly: GCA_030539035.1. Classification (GTDB taxonomy): domain Bacteria; phylum Planctomycetota; class Planctomycetia; order Pirellulales; family Thermoguttaceae; genus JAUNBG01. The sequence continues at coordinate 3,055 of JAUNSU010000216.1, read as the reverse complement.
ATGATCTGCGAGATCATCCGACCGAAAGCACTGTAAGGTTCAATTAAAAGAGCCAAAGCATAGACACAGGATCCTGCGCCAAGTGCCAGGATGCCACCGAACATCAAAAACAGACAATATCGCAATCCGTTGGCCGCTTTACTCCATGCAAAACGATTTTTCTTCTGTTTGTCTGCCAGCCAGGAAACGATGTCCTGCATTTCTCCCAATGGACAGACAGTGGAACAATAAAACCGTCCCGCTATCAGTGTCAAGACAGCGATTCCAATCATCACCGCAATATTAAGGGAGAGTATCGCCGGCAATATCTGGAGCTTCGCCGTCCAGCCCAAATAATCGTTGACGGTACCTGTAAAATCCAGAAACAAGAGCGATATCGACACGAAAAAGAAAACGGCCAATATGATTCGAATGGTTCTTAACATGAATCCTCCTTTTTTACAAATCTATTTATTACTTTTGTTTTTTTCGGTTCTTCGAAAAAAGATTCGTTCCGCGGCATAATGAGCAAGGACTGCGTATAAAACAAACACGGCGGCATAATCGGCGAAAAACAGAATACGCGAGCCGTTCCAAAAGGAGTAGGCCTGTCTCATTAGAAGTTTATCGCCAATATCATGCCGGAACGATGACACAATTCCATAAACGCAAACTGCGGCTGTCAGCAGAATGAATACAAGCCGGATTATTTTCCGTGCGGGACCTTGCGGATTGTTCCTTTGTCTGAAATTCAAAAAAAATCGTTTTCCGTAAATCCCAAAGTGAATCGCCGCAAGAATCAATCCCGAATGAGTTGACATTTGATGGAACTGCCGCGCAAACAGTCCGCCGTCGTAATCGATAAACGCGAAAAGCGTTCTTGATACAAGGACGGAACTGACCGCCATGGAAATCATAACCGTAAACAGCAGGACTGTCATGAATGCAAGGAAAAATTGCCGAAACGAACGGCACCGGTTCATGAATGTTCGATACCAGGAGCCGTTCAGAACATGATGTGCGGCAAACAGGACAAAAAGCAATAAGCCCAAACATTCATGGACCGCATCGCCTGTGATCGAACAGCCCATCAGAACAATGAGCAGAACGATCATCAATATATCAACGGTTCGTTTCCAAAACAGATTATTCATCTTGTACCGTTCATTTTTCCCGGTGATAATTATTGATGGAGTCCGATTTTACGGATCCATTTTTCGACATCAGGTTTCGCACTGGTTGCATTCCCTCCGCGAACGGCCAGACCGTCGACGATTTTCGATTTCGGACAGAGTTTTGCAATATCGCGCTGACTGTCGCCCAATCCGCTTCCTTCATGGGTACAGAACGGGATGATTGTTTTTCCGGAAAGATCGTTGTTTTCAAGAAAGGTGAACAATGCCATCGGGATCGTTCCCCACCAGTTCGGATATCCCAGGAAAATAATGTCGTAATCGCCAAGATTCTTCGGCTGGCTTTTGAGTGTTGGACGCTCTTTCGCTTGCTGTTCCTTTTGGGCCAGATCGGTTGTCGCATCATAATTTGCCGGATAAACCTTGTCCGTAATCAACTGGAACATATCACCGCCGGTCATCTCCTTGATATCGTTCGCAATAATGATTGTATTTCCGTTCGGCAAACTGGCGGAAGAGACGGCATCGACTTTATCGAACGGTTCCGATATTCCGACACGCGAAAAATAAATAATGAGAATTTTCGATTTCGCGGACCTTTCGACTGAATCGGCCGATGCGGACAACGGCGCCGGATCTGCGGATTCCTGATTCACAACCGTCGCAGATCCTGATTCCGCGGCGGCGCTTGACGGTTTTGAATCGCCGCATCCTGTCAATACCAGAACCGCCAGCAGCGCAAGTACCATACACGATATTTCTTTCATGTTTATGTCTCCCTGATTTTCAGTTTTCGATTCCGAGGCTTTTGACCCAATTCGACAGATCATCGCCGGAAGGATTGCCGTTGAGCAGTTTTCCTTCTTTGATTACGGTTGAAGAGGATACACTCGACTTGAGGTTTTCGACCGTTTTCCCGAACCTGCTTCCTCCGGACGTCGCGAACAGAATAATCGTTTTGCCTGAGAAATCATAGCTTTCCAGAAATGTATTGATAATGGTCGGAGCAACATACCACCAGATCGGAAAGCCGACAAAAACAACATCATAAACGCTCATATCGGAAACCTTGCTGGAAACGGCAGGCCTTGACGACTTGTCCTTCATTTCAACACTGCTTCTGCTGTGTGCGTCATTCCAGTTCAAATCAGCGTTTGAATAAGGAACTTCGGGAACAATCTCGAACAGATCGGCTTTTGCGGCCTCTGCAAGCTTCCCAGCGGCACGCTTTGTTATTCCGCTGCACGAAAAATAGGCAACCAATGTTTTTTGACTCATCTTGTTTTCTCCTTGTAATTATTTGAGATATTGGGAAAAGAAATCCGTAAGTTTATCGAACGGAATACAATCCGTGCGATCATACAAATCGATATGTCTTGCGCCGGGCACGACAAAAAGTTCCTTCGGTTCCGCGGCGCGTTTGTATGCGTCTTCGCTGAAATAGCGGGAATGCGCATTTTCGCCGATAATGAACAGAATCGGACGCGGTGAAATCGTTTCGATATAATTCATCAGCGGGAAATTGATAAAGGCCATATTGCTCGTCGTTGTAAAACCGCCTCTTGCACGGGAATGATGTCCGCGTTTCATGGCGTAATATTCCCAGAATTCGCCGTAGATCGGATCGATTCCCTCCGGCTTCGCTTTGGCTTCTTCTTCGGGAAAAGACGGATTGTACTGCGGCGATCCGCTGTCAATATCTTTCCATCGCTGAGCGGCAAGATCGTCGAGCATTTTGCTGTATTGCTCTTTCGTCATGGAATCTTCCCAGCCGTAATGATTGACACGGCTCATATCGTACATACTCGCGGTCGCAACCGCTTTGATTCGCTTATCGACCTGTGCCGCTGTTACCGCAAAACCGCCGCTGCCGCAAATGCCGATCGCGCCGATTTTTTCCCGATCAACAAAAGGAAGCGTTCCGAGATAATCGACGCCCGCAC
>JAUNSU010000215.1 GCA_030539035.1 Planctomycetia bacterium | reverse complement strand
CCCGAGAAGGACGAATATCTCTATTATTTAAAGAAACGTCTCTTCTTCGCGGAACAGGAACTCAACTGGATCCGTCAGGAAATCAAGACGAAAAAATAATCAAACAATATTTTTAACAAGCTGGCTTGGAAAATACTGGATATGTCATCGATTATATGGATCGTTTGATTTTGTATGGAGCGTATTTTTGATTGATTTTATTGATACAACCAATTGAAGAAATAATAATGACATACATTTGAAGAGTTGATATATAAAATAGCGATATTAACAGAAAACTTCAATATGAAAAACATCGGTAAGAGGAAAGGGGACTGTATGAAAGCGTTGAAATTGATTCTGACAGTTGTTTTGACGGTATTAATCGGCGGTTCGGCTGTTTTCGCGGCGGAAACAGGCGGTACGGGCGGGTATAAAGCCAGGCAGTTCAACGGTCTTGTCTATAAGAAGACAGACGGTAAAGAACTGAAATTGAATATACATCTTCCGGAAAAAGACGGTAAAACCGGGAAAAATCTTCCTGTTTTGATCTTTATCAGCAGCGGCTGCTGGAACAGCGGCGTTCCGGGCGGAGGCGGGTTCTGGACAAAATTCCACGGCATCGAACGGGGATTCGCCGTTGTCAATGTCGGACACCGTTCCCTGAAAGAAGGAACTATCTTTCCCGCCCAGGTCGAAGATGTTAAAGCCGCTGTCCGTTTCCTCCGGGCAAACGCAAAAAAATATCATCTTGATCCCGAACGGTTTGCTGTAATGGGAATCTCTTCCGGCGGACACCTCTCCCTGATGCTCGGTATTCCAAATAATTACCGTCAGTTCGATGTCGGGGATCATCTCGATCAAAGCTCTCAGGTGCAAAGAGTGATCTGCTTTTATTCATTAACCGATTTTCCGCTTCACATGCCGAATCTGATCAAATCGAAAAGTTGCTTTATGGAAGTCTGCGGATGTACGAAAAAAGAAAACGGCGATTGGGAGATCACCCCGCAGGCTCTTGACCGCGCCAAACTCTGTTCCCCGATCAATTATGTCGAAAAGGATTACGCGCCAACTTTACTTCTTCATGGTGTCAAGGACGGCGTTCCGATCAGCCAAAGCTGCATTATGTACGAAAAACTCAAACGATCCGGTGTTCGGACCGAACTGTTCATTTCCAACGAAGGGGTCCATAAGTATAATACCATCGCTCCGGATGAGGTCCTCGAAAAAATGTTCTTCGATTTTATTCAATGGAACCCCCAAATTAGTGATTAGTGTTTAGCGGGAACCGGCGGGGCGGCCAAGATGACCGACCTCCGTATGCGCCTTTGGCGCTGGTTAAAGAAAAAGGAACCCAGTAAAATGAGTTTATCTATATTATCCACACGCGTTACTTTGTGTGTTTTCTGGCAAATTTTACTCCCGGTCCCTTTTCTCCAAAGGGGCCAACCCCGTTCCCCAGTCGCCAAGGTCCCCGATGTCCCCATCGTCCCCTGATCACGGGCAACCTTCATTAGGGAAAGAACATTGACCGGGGAATCGTGGTTCAACCCGTAGTTCGAATCCGTGTTTTTTATTGATTTCAACTCTTCAACCACGGCGGCTGCGCCGCCGGGTGCCCAAGATGGGCACCGTCCCAGCGCTCGGGTCCCAACCGTGTTCCCAAATCAATATTTTTCACTGATTCCTCGGTCTTCTCAAAAAACATTGGTTTTCCAAAGGACCATCCGTGGTTTCAAAAATACCGCGTCGATAAGATCCGTAGTTCGAATCGCAACGCTTTTCGGAAACTTACATCGCTCGGGGGCCAAGATGACCGCCCTCCGTATGCGGCTTCGCCGCTTTTTAAAGAACAAAAATTTCTCCCTGTCCTTTTTCCCATTTTGTTCGGTATTGTACCCGAATCCTGCGGGCTGAAAGCCCAACGCATTCCAGGCCGGGTTTTAAAAAAAAGCCTTCAATCCGATCAGCGCCTGCCAGGAGATCACAAGCGCAAATCCGAATGACGCGATAAGTCCTGCATTAAGGAAGAAACCTGCCCGATACTCCTTCATCAGCGACTTCCGATTAACAAGAACGAAAATTCCTCCCACGATCAAGGGAAGGACAAAGACTTGAGACACTTGCGTTACGACTTGCGCCGTGATCGGATTGGCGCCAAGGATCGGAATCGTAAGTCCGATCAAACAGGCAATTGCAGTAAGAATCCGAAAAATCGGCGTTCGGACATTCATCGATCCATTGCGATAATCTCCGAGAAGATATCCGGCAATCATCGCAATCGGAAGAATCGACGAAATACCCGCGCTCACAAGGCCTGTAATAAAAAGAAGAGCGGCGAAATTACCGGCGATCGGCCGGAGCGTTTCCACCATATCCAATACATTTTTGATCGGTTCCCCTCCCCGGTTAAAAATCGCGCCCGCCGCACAGCACATGATCGAACCGCTGATCAAAAACATCATCGCCGCGGAAATAAAGACATCGCGGCGCTGCGTTTTTACATCCTTCAGAGTCCATCCCTTGGAAAGAACAAGGATCGGCCGAACAACAAAAGTAGGCGCCGCAAGTGTCGTTCCAACCATTGCCGCGATCAGCATGGATGCGTCCGGAACCTGCGGGATCTTCGGAACAAGTCCGGAAATCAGCTGACCCGGACGGGGAGAAACAAGAAATAACGAAAAAACAAATGATAATCCGAGCAATGTAACAAGCACGACCAATACCGATTCGATCCGCGAATAACTTCCGAACCAGAATATCGTATACAAACTCACAAGCATAAAAAGCGCAATGATCAAGCCCCATTGATGGACATTCGATCCGTATCGGGCAATCCAATCCGGAAAGATCAGCCGAACACTTTCATAAAGCGCATTCGACGATAAACCAACAAGACCCGAAAGACAGCACCATTGTCCGGCAATGACCATGATCATAACCAGCAGAGCAAAAAAAGATCCGAAATGCTTTCGAAAAGCATGAATGGCCGTATCTCCGGTTGCAAGAGCAAAACGCCCGTAGGCTTCCATCAGAACACCGCTGAAGAGGCAGCTTAACGCAACGACCCAAAGAAGATTCGTTCCGAATTTGGATCCGGCAACGATCATCGAGGTAACACTGCCAGTTCCGATCGTGTATCCGACACAAAACAGACCGGGACCGGCAACAAGAATAAGAGCCCATAAACGGGACAAGATTCTGCATTTCGATTGCATAAAACAGATTCCTCAACATTCTTTTAAAACAGTACAATACGATTGGAAAGGAGCGGCATAAGCAAACGCCATTTAACAAATACTTTTCCAATAACAGCCGCTTTCCCGGTCATTTGTTAATTCATAAATCATAACGCGAAGGATTGCGAGTCCTTCGCGGAAGACGGATCAGCCGCGATTATCGTAGCCGCCGTCGGCAATAAGAAGCTGACCGGTAATAATA
>JAUNSU010000103.1 GCA_030539035.1 Planctomycetia bacterium | reverse complement strand
AAAAACCGATCGATCCCTATGAAATTGACCGTAAATACTGGTCCCTGTTTTAAGAATTGTTTACAAAATCATCCTGGAGGATTATTTACGCAGAATCTATTGTCCCAGCTGTCTCAGTGGTTCAACCCTTATTCGAATCACAACGGTTTTTAAAGATTTTAACCCCTTCACAGAGCGGCGGCGGGGCCGCCGGGGATAAGCGGGACGCTTACCCCTCCCAGCGTTCGGGGGTCCACCGTGTTCGGGTATCTTTGTTTTTCACCACTTCCCCGGCCTTCACAAAAAACAGGGATTTTTCAAAGGTCCATACTTGGCTTCAAAAAGGAGGGAGGTTGGGACTTCTGGGACGACTAAGACAGCTGGGACTGCTAAGACACCTGGGGCTATAGAATCCACGTCCGCCGCGCCGCTGCGCGATAAAAAATAACGCTGGATATCCATTTCGCGTCTCTTTTTTGTGATAAAAATACCTAAAATACTCATTTTAACTATTTCTTTGTGCACAGGAAGAATTTTTTCGAAATATTTTTGAAAAATTTTTTTAAATCGCTGTACTTTCCGGTTTCGATTTGTTAAAATACTTTTTAAAAGCGTTATTTAATGTTTTGCGTCCAGTTTATCCCGATTGTTTTCACAAAAAAATACAGGAGAATGTTAATGAGCGATCAAAAAGTATCTTCCCGACGTGAATTTTTGAAAAAGAGTGCAGTTCTTGGAACGGTTGCCGCCGCGGGGATCAATCTTGTCCCCAAAGTTCACGCAAGCGGTTCTGATATGTTCAAATTGGGGATCATCGGCTGCGGAGGCCGCGGTCGCGGAGCAGTTGTCAATTCCCTTACCGCGATGCCCAATGTAAAGCTTTACGCGATGGGTGAACTTTTTAAAGATCGGGGATTGAGTGCCCGGGAAGCATTGAAAAACGCGCCTGTCGCGAAAGATCGTATCGATGTTTCCGATGCCCGTCTCTTCAACGGTTTTGACAATTATAAGGGTGTCATCGAAGCAAGCGATGTCGTTCTGATCGCCTGTGCGTCCCGTTTCCATCCGCTTTATGCTTATGAAGCGGTAAAGGCCGGCAAACATGTGTTCGTCGAAAAGCCGCATGGAATTGACGCCGCCGGTGTCCACAAAATTCTTGACGCGGCGAAAATCGCGGAAAAGAACAAGACCGCTTTTGTTTCCGGACTCTGCTATCGATACGATACCTTGCGGCGCGAAGCCGTTGAAAAAATGAAGGCCGGTGTGATCGGCGATATCGTTTCTGTCCAGTCCGACTATATCCGATCTCCTTACAGTATGATCAAACGAGAAGAAGGATGGAGTGAACTCGAATATCAATTCCGGAACTGGTATCATTTTACCTGGCTTTGCGGCGATGAAATTATGCAGTCCCTTCTCCATAATCTTGATTCCGTTCTTTGGGCATTGAACGAAGATCTTCCGGAAAGCTGCTATGGAATAGGCGGACGATCCAGTACTTTCACGTATGAATTCGGCGATGTTTTCGATCATTCCTCAATTGTTTATGAATACGCCGACGGCAGACGAATTTACGGAGCGACCCGCGGTGCTTATAAGTGCTATAATTCCAATCTGGACGTTTTTCATGGAACAAAAGGCCGCTGCTTTTTCAAGGCTTCCGGGATTCCGTGGATCACCGATCTGAGCGGAAAAGAAATTTGGCGCCCTGATCATAAACGGGAAAGGGATATGTATGTCCAGGAACATTATGACATGATCAATTCGATCATGTCCGGAAAAACGATCAACGACGGAGAACGAATGACCAAATCTTCGATGGTTGCTGTTCTGGGAATGGTTGCTTCGCGATGCGGTCAAAAAGTCAATTACAAAGAACTTTTCGACAGCAAATTTGTTCTTCAGCCTTCGATCGACGGGATCTCTTTCGATCAGAAACCGGCCGCCGTTCCGCGCGCCGACGGACTTTACGATGTCGCAGTTCCCGGAACGAGCAAGGATTTTTAGAATTCCCGCTCTGTATTGTTCTCAAACTGTAAATAACCGATTTTGAAACCACGGATTTTCACGGATTTTCACGAATACTTTTTTGGTAAAAACACGTTTTCATCAAAAATATCAGCCCCGAATCTTATATTGATTTCATCCGTGTTTATCCGTGTCATCCGTGGTTCCAAACAAAAATATTTTTTCAGTATGAGTATTGTTCGTTTATTCATCGTTTTTTGAAAAAGGGATAAGGGGGATCAACCCATGAGTTTTAAGACGCGTTTAATGGAAGAGGGAGATCAATCGGCGGTTGCGGATCTGATCTATAAATCGCTCAACACCTGGTATTTAAAGAATCGGGGCTTTGAACTTGTTTCCGGGCCGTCGGATACCATGATGGTGTTTCCAAGAGTCTATGAGGCGCTTGATCCCCATTGCTGTGTTCTTGCGGAAGATACAGAAACAGGCCGAATTGCGGGATCCTGTTTCTTTCATCCTCGGCCGACTCACGTCTCTCTTGGTATTTTGAATGTTCACCCTGATTATTTCGGAAAGCGCGTATCTTCTCTTTTGGTCAAATACGTGAGCTCGTATGCAGAGGAGAAATCATTGCCTCTGCGTCTGGTTTCCAGTGCGATGAATCTTGAATCTTTCAATCTTTACAACCGATACGGATTTCAGCCGGTCATCTTTTTTCAGGATATGGTTCTCGAAGTTCCACCGGAAGGGGTACCCAATCAGATCCCTTCCGGCATGATCATCCGTAAAGCCGTGATGGAAGATGTTCCCGCGATGGTTCGTTTGGAAAAGAGACTTTGTAAGATCGATCGGGAAAAAGATTTTCGCTTTTTTATCGAAAACAGGGAAAAGATTTGGCGTACTTCTCTCCTGATCGATGAGAAGACGGGAGAACTCGAAGGCTTTACCGCTTCGGTTCTTGATCCCGGCAGCAATATGATCGGACCCGGTGTCGCACAAACCGAAATGGGAATGAACGCGCTGATCCGGTATGAATTGAACGCCTATCCCGGCAAGAAACCGGTTTGGCTGATCCCGTCGAACGCTCTCTGCCTGAGAAAATCGATGTTTGAAATCGGCGCGCAGAATTGTGAGACCCACATTCTGCAAGTTCAGGGAGAATTTTATCCTCCCTGCGGAACAGTGATTCCTTCCTTTATGCCGGAAACTTTCTGATCGAAGACGGGATCAGAAAAAGACCGTCTTTTGCATTTTCTGATATCCTGTTCGAACGATCTCTTCGGGACGCATCGTTCGGCAGTAATCCAGATTGAACAGTTCGAGTGAAAAAACGCCGTTAAATCCATTTCTGAAGAGATCGTCCAATATCTTTTTCAATGGACATATTCCATCGCCGGGAAAGACGCGGTCTTTATCTTTAAGCTCTTCCCGGGCGGGCGAAGCGGGATAATCGTTCAGATGAAAAACGGGCATCGCGGATCCTGCGATCAGGTTCAGACCGGAAAAGGAATTGCCGCCCCGATAGAGATGATAAGCGTCGAGCAGAAGTCCCGCGTTTTCCATTTCCGACCCGGAAGCAATCGCAAGGACAACGGAAAGCCGGGAAAGAAGTTTACTGCTCCCCCAAAGCTCAAGCAGGGGCCGGACGCCTGTAGAGAGTCCGGCCTTGCAAACGTCCCGATAGCATTGCGCGAGAAAATCGAGATCCTTGATCTCCTCATTTCGGGCGCCGGCCGCGCAGGCCGCGATACATCGTCCTCCGAGCCGGGCGGTTAATTCCATATCGCTCTTCATGAGATCGAGTCCTTTTTGCCGTTCCTTTTCCTCCTTATGGATCCAGCAGACAAATCCGATCATGTTTTCCACTTTCAGATCATGGTCGCTCAGAAAACGGTTCAATTCCGCAAGGGATCCTCCTTCCGCGAGATACTTTCGCACTTTATCGATCCAGAGTTCAACGGATCGGAATCCACCCTGATGAACGATTTCGAGTTCCTTGAGAAGCGGAAGCCGGAATTCGCGAAGGGTCGAAAGATTAAAACCGATCCGAACAGAATTCTTCCGGGGCGGAGGACTTGCGGCGGCGGACAGGGGCAATGCGGCAAGGGATCCGCTCAGCACGGCTCCCGTAAAATTTCGACGGTTCATTTTCAAGCTCATAAATCGTTCTCTTGGGTAAAAGGAAAAAGGGTTTATTTGGCCGGACGCAAACGGTAATAATGATCGACCAGCATATCGTCCGGAGATTCTGTTCCATGGGCTCCCTTGCCGTTTGAAGTATCATGCGCTCCATGATCCGGAGCGAACAGGGTAATCCGATTGTATTTCGACCAGACCGTATCGGTGAGCTTGCTGAGCGCGAGATACCGTTCGATCGATTTTTTCATCGCGTTTACAGAGGCTTCCGAATGAACGCCTGTCTTGTGCATCGAACTGTCGTATCCTCCATCATAGGAAACGATCAGATCATAGATATCTTTTTTGAGAAGCTCTTTCGTTTTTTCGAAAGACTCTTCATTGCTTTGTGTCGCGAAATAGTCGAGATTCCTTTCCCGAAAGATCTTTTCAATACTGCAATTTTGCACCGCGATGATCGCGATCTTTTTGTTTGCCTTCAGAAAAACGTCGAACAGGGTTTCCACTTTAAGAACCGGCTTGGAATACTTCTCAATTCCATGGATATAAGGAGAGGCGCCGGTAAAAATGGTCGCAAAGCAGACCGGAGTAACACTTTGCATCACGTTGGATCCTTTCATAAGGAAATCGGTTTCCTTCAGAAGCGGGGCGAAATCTTTTGCGTATTTTTCGCGATGAAGATCGCCGATCGCGTCGGGACAAAAGATCAAGGCCCGTTGAACCGGTTTATGGTCGACGAAAACGCTCTGAGCTTTTTTCAGAACCGGTTCAATGGGATCCGATTCGCAGATCGAAGGCGCCGGAACGTTCATCAGAGCGCAAACCGTCGGGGTTAAGGCGGCCGTTGAATATTCCGTTTTATGGAGCTTTTTATAATGATCAATTCCTTTTGGCGGTGCGAACCAGTTTACTTTACCGGAATCAAGCATGTATTTGGCTCCGATCACTTTGGTCTTTCCATGCCGGATCATGGGATCCGCGTGAATAGTTCCGACCATACGGCGGATATTCAGATCACAGGTCTCTTCCAGAATCTCTTTTTTGAAATTTTTCAGTTTATCGGGATCGCCGGAATTGAGATTTTTTTTGGCAAGAGCGGAAAAAAGGGCCGGACGAAGCTGTTCCGCAATCGCGTCAATATTTTTCGGAAGAGCGTGTGCGTGTTCCGGAGCAGAAGTGATCTGATCAACGACCGCGGTAACCGCTCCGCAGGACTCATGTCCGACCACAACCACAAGCGGGGCGTGAAGATGATCCACCGCGTATTCGATGCTCCCCAGCTCGATATCGCTTAATACATTTCCCGCGACACGGATCACGAACAGATCGCCTAAATGCTGATCGAAGATGATTTCCGGAGAAACGCGGGAATCGGAACAGCAGAGGACAACCGCAAACGGATGCTGGCCGGAGATCATCTCTTTGCGGTCCAGTGTATATTCCTTTTTTTGAACAAGCCGATTTTTAACAAAGCGATTATTCCCTTCCTTGAGCAATTTCAGGGCGGCATCCGGATCGGAAATAATTCCGCCCGGCTTATGCGTTTCCTGGGCCGCAAGAGGAAAGAGCAGTACCAGTACAAACGAGAAAAGAAACACAGATCTCAGAACTTTTTTCATTTTTTTATTCCGTTCGTTGGCGGTGGATGGGAAAATCGGTTCAATCGAAGATTTCGGCGCGAATGGATTTCCTGTCCAGACGCCGGAAAGAGATTTTTTGCCGGTATATCTCGGGAAAGAATGTTCCATACGAAATGGGGAACAGAATCCTCTCCAAGAAAAAGGATAGCAAAAGGAAACGATTTGTCAATAGTTTGCAGAAAATATGAGCCCCGGTTTTATCGTTCCGGATATCATTTCACTCAAACTGTAAATAACCGATTTTCGAAACCACGGATAAACACGGATTTTCACGGATATTTTTTTGATAATAAAGACATTTTCCCGCAAAATAATAATTTCGGATATCAATGGAATTCATCCGTGTTTATCAGTGTAATCCGTGGTTTCAAACAAAAATCTGTTTCCAGTTTAAACATTTCATTTTGCAGAAAAACGGCTTAAAGAATCATTTCTGTTAATCGCTGAAGTCTTTCCCGAAGAGAAGCATGGTCCAATTTTGAGCAGATATCAAGCGCTTTTTCCTTGTATTTCTGAATCAAAAGACCGCATTTTTCAAAAATACGAAGATCATCAAACTGCCGGTAAACGCGATCAAGGATCTGAGGCCGAAGATCCGGTTCTGCGGAACGAACAAGCTGGAAAAGATCTTTTTTTTCCTCCGCCGAGAGCGATTCCAGTGCGAAAGCAAGGAGAACGGTGGGTGCAAGTCGGAAAAGATCGGATCCTTGCGTTTTTTTATTGTCCGGATCGGAAAGGAACCAGTCGTTCAGATCATTTTTGATCTGATAGCCGATTCCCAGAAAACGGCTCCAGGCGGAAACGGCAGATCGGATCTTTTCATATTCCTCCTTTTTCATCGCAAAGCGGAGCCCTGAGAGAATGGCCGCTTCAAAGGCAGGTGCGGTTTTCAACGCATAGATCCGCAAGATCTCGGCGGGGGAAGGAAAGGCTTTTTCTTCCCGGATCAGACGGGAAAAGGCCAATTCCGATCCCTGTCCCCGACAGAGAAGAAGATGAGAAAGACTTAACTGGTTCAGAATATCCTTTCGCACATCGTCCGGGATCTCCGTACAGCCGGCGATGAGATGATAGCCCTGTCCAAGGAGATAATCTCCGATATTGAGCGCCTGGGCAAGCCCGACTCGGTGATGCAGCGTCTTTTTTCCGTATCGATAAAAATCATCGTCTTCGATATCATCATGAACAAGGGACGCTTTATGGAAAAATTCCATTGCAAGCGCTGTTTGCTGAACGGATCTCGGAAAAGGAATTTGATCGGAATTCCCTTTCGTGAAATCGACGGGACAAAGGGAATCATACGCGGCGAGCACGAGAAAGGGCCGATAATACTTTCCTCCATTGAGGAGTGAATCGCAAGCATGGTGGTCCGTAAAGTCGAAAGGGAGCGGATCGGAATTCGCTCCGATCATGAATTCCGGGAGAAATTCCTGAAGAACCGCCGGGGCAAAGATGCCCGACGCGGCGCGAAGAAGCGGAAGCAGGGAAGGGGATACCTCTTGCTCTGCGGAAGGAATCCAGGGAATATCGATCATTTTATGAACGGCTTCCTCTTCGGTTTTTGTATCTTTGCAATTACCTGAAAGAAGAGGAACGGCCATTGCGGGAATTCCCGCGTGAATCAGTTTGTCGAACGATCGTTCAAGAGATTTCAGACAGCCGACACCAAGAATCGCGTCCGCTTCTCCGGAGAGAATGATCTTCATTACGATCGGGGTTCCTTCCGCGATGAGAATTTTGTATCCTTTTTCCCGCGCATGAGAGATCAAGTCTGCGAGAGGGCAATTTCCGCACCCTGCGCAATTCAATCCTTCTTCTGTATAGGTTCCCGCGCACTGTTCGGAATCGCGAAGACAGTGAGGGAGCAGAAGGAGCCTTTTCGTATAAGGGATCTTTTCGATCTCTTTTTCCCAGAAATGTCCGGCAAGAAGGACCATTGTCCATCCCAGATACTGATCATCAAGCCCGATTTGCGCCAGCAGACCGCTTCCCGTTTTTTCCAAAAAGGATTTGGAGAGGGGAAAAATATCTTTGGAAGATCGGTCGATCTCCGCGATTTTTTCCCGAATTTGATTCCGGACAAGATCCTCTTCCGGGATTTTCTTTAAATGATCGGGAAAAAGAACGGTAAAGGAAGGGTTTTCTTTCCGGTTCGGGGAGGATAAAGTATTCATTTTGCAAAATTTCAGGGGCTTTTTCTGTTTTTTTTGAGTCAAGATCACCGCTTTTGCTCTTTGATCCGTTTCCGCGAACTCCGAAGATCGAACTTTGGCAAGAAGACGAAAGGGATCAGAAAGAGGAAAACGAAGCGAAAAATCTTCAACGAGAGAGTATATCATATTCTTTCTTTCAGGAAAAGCCCCCCGCGAATTCTTCCTAAAGTCGATATATTCGTTATAATACACATAAATTGCCCTATTTTAACTTTTTTTAAAATATTTTACCTTTTTTTGCGTTATAATATTGTGGAGAGGTGTTTTAGTTGTTAAAATAAAATGTTGTGGGAAGATTTTCGAAATGGTTTTTCAAAGAAATCTCATGAAAAACAGGATTCTGTCCGATTTTTTACATAGAGAAGGAAAAAAACCTGTTCACGATTTATTGTATATAATAAATTTTGTCCTGAGACTTATTATTTGCAGGATAATAGTGAACTTATGAGGCTGCTGATCAGGCAGAAAAGGGTAAGTAAGATGAAAGTTCAATTAAAAGTGATTAGCGGCAGTAAATCGGGCCAGCTTATCACGATTAATCTTCCGCAGTTTCTTGTGGGTCGAGCGGAAGATTGTCATTTGAAACCCAGAAGTGAGTTGATTAGTCGATATCACTGCGCGATTCTTTCCGAAGACGGATACGTTGCGATCCGGGATCTTGGCAGTAAAAACGGTGTTTTTCATAATGGACATCGCGTTTCTTTGGAAGAGGAGCTGAAAAATGGTGATCGGCTTCTGATCGGTCCTTTGGAATTCGAGGTGGTTCTTTCGGTTCCGATGAAGGGAGAACTGAAGCCCAGGATCGGTTCCATTCAGGACGTGGTGACCCGGGTTGTCGAGCAAAATAATCAAACCAATACCGCCGTTTCCGGGAATGATTCAGAAAATAATACGAAATTGGAGATCTCGCCCGGCGGTAATGTCGTGGTCTCTGAAGATGCGGCGGATCATGGGAATTTTGCCGTCTTTGATGAACCGACGATTATTGCGCCTGCGAATGCCGCCAAATCTCCAGAAAGGGAAGATATCGCGGAAACGAAGAAATCTCCTGCTCCCGGATCCGAAAAGGCTCCCGCCGAAAAAAGTGCAATTCTGAAGCCGGCCGCGAAAGCACCCGGTTCCTCAATCTCCGCGGAAAAACCCAAGAATACGGGAGATGCTTCCGATTGGCTCTTTGATGAAGGCGAAGGAGGGGAAGGGGCAACGCAGCCCTATCATGTGGATCCGGAAGATGATATTCTTTCTGATATCAGAGATATGAAAGACGTCAACAAGGAAGAGGAAGAGAAAAAAGAGGCGGAAAAGAAGCCGGAAAATGCCGGAGCCAAAAAATTACCGACCGGAACGACAAAAACAGGAGCCGCTCCCAAAAACACAAGCGATGCCGCCGCCAATCTGCTTAAAAACTTCTTTAAAGGCGGTCGGTAAATGACCGCAGAATTCGTTTTTCTGATCGCGGTTTGCGATCTGAAGCGAATGAATCCGAATCAAATGAAAAAACGAGGAATGGAAATATCCCTCGTTTTTTTATTTTCCAATATCTTCCTGAACATCGCGAATGATATCGCCCAGCTCTTCCGGGGCAACTTCATCCAGAGTTTTTCCGCGATTGTTCAGTTTCTCATTGACTTTTATGGCCGTTTCCTGCATTACTTCATGGGTATCTTTACTTCCGCCGAGCAGAGTAAAATTTTTTCCGCGGGTAATGCGGGCTTCCCCGTCCTGATTGTCCAGGCCGAGGCCGAGCAGCATTTTTTTCTTTGCGGTCTGTTCTTCATCGTTTGTTCTTTTTACCATTTTGCGTACTCCGGGGATAAACGGGTTTGGGCCGGAAAGGGCTCTCACGTTTGTTTTTAAAGTGTTTTTTGCCAACGCTCCAGAAGGGTTAATGCCTGAATGGGGGAAAGATTCGCGATATCCAATCCCCGCAATTCATCGATCACCGGATGATCTTCCGGACCAAAAAGAGAAAACTGAACGGTTCCTGTTTGTGATCGATTTTTAAGGTTTTTTCGGCGTTGATTTCCTTTTGGAGAATCCTGATCGTCGTTTCTTGCGGCGTTTTGAAGTGCGTTGCGAACGGCCATTTCGGCCATTTCCAGATGGGAATGCTCCAATTCCGTCAATATGGTTTTCGCTCTTCGAATTACTTCTTTGGGAACACCGGCCAAACGGGCAACATGGATCCCATAGCTTTTATCGGCAGCGCCGGGAACGATCTTGTGCAGGAAGACGATCTCATCATTCATTTCGCGGACAGCAACATTCAAATTACTGATTCCGTGATAGGTTTCCGCAAGTTCGGTTAATTCGTGGTAATGGGTCGCGAAGAAAGTGCGGCAGCCAATATGATCATGGAGGAATTCCGCGATGGCCCAGGCGAGCGAGATTCCGTCGTAGGTACTTGTTCCCCGTCCGATCTCGTCCAGGATTACCAGGCTTCTGCTTGTCGCTCCGTTCAGAATTCGCGCGGTTTCTATCATTTCCACCATAAAGGTACTTTGTCCGCGTGTCAATTCATCGGAAGCGCCGACCCGGGCAAAGATCCGGTCGACAACTCCGATTTGAGCCTCTTTGGCCGGAATGAAAGATCCGATCTGGGCCATAATCACCAGAAGAGCGGTTTGCCGGATAAAGGTACTTTTTCCGGCCATGTTGGGCCCGGTGATCAAATGAAGGATTCCATGTTCCGCATCGCAGCAGGCGCTGTTGGGGACAAAAGTTCCGCTTTGCTCAACGACCTCCAGAACAGGATGCCGTCCGTCGACAATATCGAGAGTGCTTTGCATGAGCATTTGAGGACGGATATACCCTCGTTTTTTCGCCAAAAGAGCGAGATCCGACAATATATCGAGCTGGGCAATGATCGCTGCGTTCTTCTGGATCTTTCCTCTTACCGCAAGCACCGCCTTGCGCAGTGTTTCCAGAAGTTCGAATTCCAGTTCAAGAGATTTTTCCGTTGCCTGAAGAACCTTTTCTTCATGATGCTGAAGTTCTTCGGTGATATATCGTTCCGCGTTTTTCAATGTTTGTTTGCGGATATAATTCTCGGGAACTTTATCGGCGTTGGCGCGGGAAACCTCGATAAAATAGCCGAATACATTGGTGTATCCCACCTTCAGATTTGAGATTCCCGTCCGTTCATTTTCCTGCGCCTGATAGTTGAGCAGCCATTCTTTTCCGCCGCGCTGGAGCTGCCGATATTCGTCCAGATCGGCGTTGTATCCTGTTCGGATAAATCCGCCTTCCCGAAAATTCAACGGCGTATCCGGATTCAATGCGGAATCCAATGTTCCCGAAAGATCCGAAAGAATATCCAGATTATCGTAAAGGGTTTTCAAAAGAACCGATTTCGAATTCGCGAGGAAGTTCTTGAAATGAGGGAGGAGCTGAAGGGTCCGCCCAATGCAGAGGAGATCGCGCGGGACCGATCGTTCCTGAACAACCTTGGAAAGGATCCGTTCCAGATCGAAAACACGGCGCAGAACCTCGCCCATTTTTTCGGTTTCTTCGCTTTTTTCGAGAAGCTCGGAGATCGCTTCCTGTCGAATTTCGATTTCTTCGATGTTGGTAAGGGGATAGGTGATCCATTCGGCCAAGAGCCGGCTTCCCATGGAAGTTGAACAATGATCCATGATTGCCAGCAGGGATCCATCGCGGCGCCGATCCCGGCTGGTTTGGACAAGTTCCAGGCTGCGGCTGGTCGCTTCGTCAATTTCCAATTGGCCTCCGCACCGGAAAGGAGAAAGCGTTTCGATATGCTCCAAAGACTGCTTTTGGGTCTCTTCCAGATAATTTAATACGGCTCCGGCGGCGCAAAGGGCATAAAGATCATTTTCGCCGTTGAATCCAAAGCCTTCGAGGGTTTTTACCTGAAAATGCCTCTTGAGTTCCTCGGTTGCCGTTGCGGCGGTAAAGGTCCATTCGGGACGGGGAGTTAATAGAATTTTACTGGAAAACCAGCCGGGGAGATATCCTTTGAGATCTTCCGGGATCAGGGTTTCCGAGGGGGCAATTCGACTGATCTGATCATAAAGTTCCCCGTAAGGAAGAACGGCCGCATGAAATTGACCTGTCGAAAGTTCGCACCAGGAAAGGCCGATCAGTTCACGCGGGGAGATCATTGCCGGATCCGCGTCTTCCAGCGTCGGATCCTGGGTAAATCCGGTTGGCGGGGAGGGAACTTTGAGGGAGCGGTTCCCGGATCCTTTTTTCGGAAACCACGCGATGGCCGCCAAATAATTCGATTGCCGGGGATCGAGCAGAGATTCATCCATTACGGTTCCCGGAGTAATGATTCGAACAACTTCCCGCCGAACGATTCCCTTTGCCTTTTTAGGGTCTTCGAGCTGTTCGCAAACGGCAACTTTAAAGCCGGACGAGATCAATTTCGCAAGATAATTTTCCAGCTGATGGTAAGGAAACCCGGCCATTGGAGTCGAATTCGCTCCTTTATTGCGATCGCGCGTGGTAACCGCAATACCCAAAGTATTGGCCGCCTTATGCGCATCAGCGAAAAAGAGCTCGTAAAAATCCCCCATGCGAAAAAGCAGAAGCGCGTCTCCGGCTGCCTTTTTGGCATCCTGATATTGCTTCATCATCGGGGTGGTATCTGCATTATTTTCCATGGATATTGATCGTCCGTATATTATTCGTAAACCGTTCAAGAACATTATTTATTATAATTTGAAAACGTTTTTTGACAACACCGGAAAACGTGCGGATAAAGTGATTTTTGGGGTAAAAAAGGGACTGCCGCCGTTCTTTTGGGATTCCATCAGGTTTTTTTTGAGGAAGCATTGATCTAAAAGGGAAAGGGGAGTATAATTATCCGAATGAGTTGATTTGTTTTTGCAGGAAGGAAAAAGTATGGCGCGCGTTCCAATGTACGGAAGTAAGAACGAACCGGATCCCGATCCCGTTCCCTCGAACGAGGATAAGTACCGTTTTGATGAGTATGAAGCGAAGGAAAAAGTCTCTTCGGAAGAGGATCTTCTTCTCCGTCCTCAGAGAATGTTCGAAATGGTCGGGCAGCGGGAAGTCTACGCCCGAATTGAAATTGCGATTCAGGCGGCCCGCAAACGGGGAGAAACACTCGGACATATTCTTTTCGACGGTCCTCCCGGCCTTGGAAAAACGACCTTCGCGACCTGTATTCCGCATGAGATGGGAGTCGATGTCCGTATTGCCAACGGAGCAACGCTTCGGGCGCCGAAGGACATTATTCCCTATTTAAGCGGAATGAAGAAAGATACGGTCCTTTTTATCGATGAAATTCATCGAATGCAAAAGTCGGTTGAAGAATTTCTCTATCCGGCGATGGAAGATTTTCGAATCGATTTTACCACCGGGGACGGCTTGAGTGCCCGTACGATCAATTTAAAGATTGAACCGTTTACCCTGATCGGGGCAACAACGCGGACCGGACTTCTTTCTGCGCCTCTTCGGGACCGTTTTCAGGTTCATGAACATCTGGATTTTTATCCCGATGAAGATCTTGCGGAGATCATTCATCGAAATACCAAAAAATTGCACATGAGAATCGATGATGAGTCGGCTTTGGAGATCGCGCGAAGAAGCCGCGGCACTCCCCGTTTAGCCAACAATCGCCTTCGCTGGGTGCGCGATTATTCTGATGCAAGGGCCGATGGACAGGTTTCTCTTGAATTGACCCGTGCTGCTCTGGAAATGCAGGGAATCGATGTTGCCGGACTTGATGCCCAGGATCGCAAGTATTTGTTGACGATTCTTAAACTTTTTCAGGGGCGCGCCGGACGCGGGGTCGGGGTCGATACTCTTGCTCATACGATGAATATCGCGAAAGATACGATCATCGATGATATTGAGCCCTTTTTGCTGCGAAGTGAAATGCTGATCCGAAGTCAATTCGGACGTATGATTACCGCCAAGGGAATTCGGCATCTCGGATTTGATCCGGATGATTATGATTTTCGCGGAACAGGATCCTATCCCGGATCAACGCTCTTTTAAGGAACCGATCGGATGAGCTGGCAAGGAATAATCGGACATGATGAGATCGCGCTTCAGTTTGCAAGGGCCAATCAGCGCGGACGGCTTGGCGGGAGTTTTCTTTTTGTCGGAACCGAGGGGATTGGAAAAACGGCGTTTGCCTTTGTTCTTGCGAAGACTCTGTTTTGTCAAAAACAGCAAAATCCCCCTTCTTCGGAAACGGTTTCTTTTGATCGGGCAGAAGATCTGAAGTACTTCGCGCCTTGCGGGGAATGCCCCAGCTGCCGACAGTTCGTCTGTCCCGACAGTTCGGGGATTCCGCAGCATCCCGATTTTTATTACGTCTGCAAGGAACCGGACAAGACCCGAATCCCTTTGGAACTTCTG
>JAUNSU010000214.1 GCA_030539035.1 Planctomycetia bacterium | reverse complement strand
AAAACTGCCGACCGGAAGGAAAACGAGATCGTTCATCAGAAAATCATAGCTTCCGAAGAGAGTAAGCCGATTCCATTGGCCCGTCGCTCCGAATCCGACATTGCAGAAGTCGGATCCGGGATCAAGGCCCCGAACCGTATAGTTCGCGGAAGAGGCGGGCGCAGATCGAAAACGGCCGGAAATCTCCCGGCATTGATCCAGATATTCATGGATCCAGGAGCCCTGAACGTAAAGCGATGTTTTTCTTGTCCGATCCGGTTTATCGGCCCAGATCAGACGGGCTCCAAGTTCACTTTGCAGGGAATTTCCGTCTTCGATCTGAACATTCAAAGGCGTTGCCCCATTTCCTTCCTCATCGAAGGAATCGTAAGAGGAATAAAGATATTGCAGTCCGAAAAACGGTTCCAGCTTTGTGGAATCGATCCGGAAGTCCCATCCTTTTTCGAATCGAAGATCGAATTCATTGGAATTCGCCGAACCCTGATTGCATTCGGAATAATCGTAAAGCGGAAGATCGCGATCGCTCTTGTAATCATTGAATCCCCAGGAAGTGTTCGCGAGAAAATATCCGCTCTCCGTCGTTCGCAAAAAATAGAGTCCGAAGATATAATCGTTGTTGTCGGCCTCTTCCAGGCGATCAAAGGTCTTCGTGGATCCTCCTGAATATCCAAAGTATCCGCCCAGCCGATCGCCGGAATCCAGTTTGCGGTCTCCTCCGATCAGAACGGTATTGACATCGTAATCGACTCCATAAGCGTTGCCGTCCGGATCGAATTCCCCGCTGATATTATAGTACTTTGCCCACAGATTCTTCGTGGGAGAACAGCATTCACAAGTATCGGAAAAACAATTGCAATAATTTTTCGGCCGAAGCTGATTGCTGATCTGCTGATTGAGAACGGTGTGATTCATGGAATTCACCATTGCGAGAGATCCGTAAAAGGACCCGTCCAGGAGCGACATTGTACTGTAGACATCTTCGGAAATACCGTCGGGAACGGCATTGATCCGTTCCAGCTGATCAAGGATCGTACTGATCCCCTCCCCTCTTTGGGCCGGAGTAAGATGGCTCAGATCTTTTAAGGAATTTCCAAGTCCGTGTTCGTTGTAAGTGATCGCGTTCTCTGCGATAAGATCGCCGATAGTCGGTCCTATCGCATTGGCCGGAGCATTGAAAAAAGCAAGGGAAAGGAGACCTGCTGCAAAAGACACTCCCGTTTTCCCGAAAAGAATTCGGGCAATGTAATGAATTTTGTAATTAATTTCCATAAAGATTCCGGTCCGTTCCATTTCTGATAGTCTCCCGCTGTTTTTTACTGGGAAGCGAATTGCTTCTAAACCGTTTTCGATATTCCATTCCCTGCTTTTTCGGCAAAGGATACAGAATATACCCTTCTGATCCGTATTTTTACAAATACGAACGATTTTTATCCAACGGCGTGTTCGATAGATCGGCCCGTTAATATCAATAAAATCAGTAAATTTTACCATTCTTGCCGAAAAAGACGGATTTTTCGGTTTTATCGTTAAATTTTCCCTGATTTCTCCTGTTGGGATCTGTGTCTTGCGGAAATCAAACGATAAACGATCGGATTTAAAATATTTCAGGGAATTCGATTGACTTTCTGTTGGAAATCCATTATCATAGATATATTATGAGAGTATTTTTGACATGAGTCCATGAGAATGGATTGAAATTTTTAGGGACACTCAGTCCTTCCTTTAACCTGAACCAGTGAAAATGGAGAAAATTTAATGTCGGATCATGATTTTTCACGTCGGGATTTTTTAAAGAGCAGCGGAATTGTATCGGCCGCGGCGGCCTTGCCTCTGGTCGGAGCATCGAGTCGGGTCCATGCAGGCGAAAACAATAAGATCAAAGTCGCGATTGTCGGCTGCGGCGGACGAGGATCCGGGGCTCTTCGGCAAGCGCTTGCCGCTGATCCGAATACTGTCTTTTGGGCCGCTGCCGATGCCTTTGAAATGAAGGCGAAAAACATGGTCTCCGCTCTTGAAGCCGCCGCGCAGAACAAGGATCAGATCCAGGTAACCCCGGATCGAATTTTCCATGGACTTGACGGATATAAAAAGGCGATCGATTCTCTTGGCCCCGGCGATGTGATCATTCTTGCGACTCCTCCGGTCTTTCGACCGCTCCATTTCGAATACGCCGTCAAGAAGGGCGTTCATATCTTTGCGGAAAAACCGCTTGCCGTCGATATTCCCGGTCTTCTCAAAATTCGGGAAGCGAATAAAATCGCGATAGAAAAGAATCTGCGCGTTGCTGTTGGTTTGAACAACCGGCATTATCCCCGAACGGAAGCGACGATTCAGGCGATTCACGACGGAAAGCTCGGTGAAATTCTTGCCTGCTGGGTCTATCGCTGCCAGCATATTCATGATCTTGCGCCGATGCCTGCCGGAGAGACCCCTCTTACCTTCCAGCTCAAGCATATTTTTAATTACGACTGGCTGACCGGAAGTTTTCTTGTTGACGCCTTGATCCATAATATCGATATCTGCTGCTGGGCAAAGAACGACTATCCGGTCGAAGTCCAGGGCGTCGGCGGACGAATTTCCAGAGACGCGCCGGACGATATGCTTGACATTGCCGCGATTGAGTACATTTTCAAGGATGGAAAGCGGTTAATGGTTCAGGCTCGCACGATGCGGAACGTTTGGCATTTCTTCCAGGCGAATATCCAGGGCTCGCTGGGTTCGACGCAAGTTGGGGAAGGCGTTCGCGACCCCCGAATTTATGCCGGATTTGATATGATCAGTTCGAATCGGAAAGAGATCTGGAAGCCGGACACAGGGATCAAGCATTTTGATTCCTATCAGCGCGAGCATGATCTTTTCTTTGAATCGATTCGCAAGAACGAGAATAAGAACGAGATCGAGTATGGAATTATGGCGACTTTTGTTGCGATCATGGGCCGCATGGCGATGCACACAGGCAAGCGTCTTTCTGCGGATCAGGTTTGGAAATCGAAGTTCCAGTATGCGCCGAACGTTGATAAGTTGACGATCGAGAGTGATTCACCGGTAATGCCGGACAAGGACGGAAAGTACTTTGTTCCGATCCCGGGCATCTTCGAGTTCACCTGAGCAACGGCGGCGAGGCGCCGCTCCCAGTTCGCGCTGCCGCGCGGTTGCCGGGGCGAAAGAAAAAATACTAAAAGTTTTTGAAGGAGTTTGAGGAAACTTTTTTCAAAAAGTTTCCTCATAAACACGGATTTGCGGGCAAGGCAAGAAATTAGAAGAATTCGACGGCAGTAAAGAACTTTGAGAAGAGATAAATTTTCAAAAGGGATCGAACGCCAAATCGGATTCAATCGGACCTAAGCCGTCGAATTAATCGCGAAAACAGCAACGCGTTTTTTCGCGAAGTGAAGACGTTGATCCGGCAACGTAGACGTTGCATCCAGTTCGG
>JAUNSU010000213.1 GCA_030539035.1 Planctomycetia bacterium | reverse complement strand
AAAAAATTATCCGTGAAAATCCGTGGTTTCAAAATCGGTTATTTACAGTTTGAGTGTATTATAAAATCGCCCCCCGATCACCCCCTTAAATCATCATGCCCGACTACAGATACAAAGCGAAAAACCGCGCTGGAAAAGATTTCCAGGGACTTCTTTCCGCGAATACAAAGAAAGACGCTCTGGATATGCTCGCGCGGCAAGGGCTTTTTCCGTTGGAAGTCGATGATGCCCGTAAGGGAGAGATCGATCCCTCCAAATGGTTCACACGCCGTCCGGCCGATTCCCTCATCGCGGCCTTTCTTCATCAGCTCGCCGATCTGCTCGAAAACGGAGTTCCTGTTCTCAACGCGTTTGATGTCCTCTCCAAACAGGAAACGCAGCCGGTTCTTAAAGATATGATCACCGATATTCATGATCGAATCGCCGAAGGAGAAGATATCGCATCGGCTTTCGAACAGCACAGTCGAATCTTCAGCGATTTAACGATCAGTATCATACGGGCAGGATCAGAAGGGGCTTTTCTGGAAGACGCTCTTCGGCGAACGGCCAAATTTCTGGAAGAGCAGGGCGAGATCCGATCCAAAATCATTAATGCGATGATCTATCCGATGATATTGGCCTTTGTCGGAACGCTGGTCGTCTCTGTATTATTGATCTTTATTGTTCCCCGATTTGAACCGATGTTCGAATCGATCAAGGATCGCGGCCGGGATCTGCCCCTGGTAACCATTTGGCTCCTTCAGTTCAAAGGGCTTGTCGGACGATATGGACTCTGGATGCTCGGCGGCGGAATCGCGGCATTTATCTTTCTCAGAATTCAAATGGCTTCCCGGATGGGCCGAAAATTCATCGATACCTGGAAGCTGAAGCTCCCGATCATCGGTCCGGTCGCGCTTAATTCCGCTGTTTCCCGGCTTTGCCGCGTATTGGGAACCTTGCTCTCCAACGGCGTTCCAATTCTTCGGGCACTGGAGATCAGCAGCCGATCGACCGGAAATATGCTTCTTACCGATGCTGTGGAACAGGCGGTCGAAAATGTCGCTTCCGGTGAACCTCTTTCCAAACCGTTTGCCAAGGCCGGACTCTTTCCCGCATCCGTAATGACCATGATCACCATCGCGGAAGAATCGAACAATCTTGAAAATGTTCTGATCAATGTCGCCGACGGAATTGAACGGCAGCTCTCGAAAAAACTTGATCTGCTCGTTCGGCTCCTTGAACCGCTTATGCTCCTCTTTATGGCGGGCGCCGTTTTCTATATTATTGTCGCTTTGCTTCTTCCGATTCTGATGATGACGGAAGCGACGTAGAATTGCCGGGATCTTTTTTCGTCGATCCGTCCGCTGTTTCCTCGGAGGATCCAAAAAAAGAATAGATTCCAAGCAGAATTGCGCCGGAAACCAGAAAAGAATCGGCAAGATTGAAATTCGGCCAAGGATGCGGTCCGATCATTACGAGAATCCAGTCCCGAACCGCGTGAATCGGTTTACCGACCAGGTCGGGACTGCACTGCTGCGTCAATCCGGCAAAAACAGGCCAATTCATCTCGTGAAGTCCAAGCCGATCCCAGAGATTGCCCGCGATCCCAGCGCAAATCAGGCCAAGAACAAACGCAAAAAACAGACTCTTCTGTTTATCGAAAACGAGCATGAGAAAGATCCCGATCAGCGCGAAAAAAGAAAGACTTACAAAAAGAGCGATCTGGCCCTGCCCCATTCCGAAAAGAGCTCCCTGATTCAAACTCGTTTGAAATCCGAAGATATCAGGGATCAGCCACCAGACCCCCTGCTCTCCCGGAAAACCAAGCCGGTGAAAGATCCAGGACTTCGTTCCAAGGTCAAGAAGGGTCCCCAGCAGGCAAATCGTAAAGAAGGTCAGGATTCGGGCGCGCAATGATTTCATGGGATCTTTCGTTTCTTTGATCGGTCTTAAAATTCTTGTCAAACAGGAGTAAAAACAACGGCTTTTCGATGAACGGGAGTTGGGAACAGATCAATCGCAAAGCTGAAGGATCTCATAGACCTCTTTTTCGCCGATATTTTTGAGATCGCCGAGTTTTCCCCGATCGCCGATATATTTTGCGACCTTACGGCAGATCTCATCCGTAATACCGTATTCTTTCCGGCTGGGAACGATTCCAACCGACGCGAAAAACGCCTTCGTTGCCGCAATGGTTTGATCGACGATGGAGTCCCGATCGGATCCGGTAATGCCGAAAACACGTTGTCCGAATTGGACCAGTTTATCTCCTTTTTCTTTCCGCTTATGATTCCAGAGCGCGGGAAGGACCAGGGCAAGTGTCCGGCCGTGATCGGTTCCTGTTTGCGCGGTCAATTCATGTCCGATCATATGAGTTGCCCAGCATTGGACGTTGCCGACGTTCAGCCAGCCGTTCAGAGCCCAGGTCGCCATCCAGAAGATGTTGGCGCGGACCTGATAATCGTTCGGATCCGCCTTTAATTTCGCAGCCTCTTCCATCAGGGCAAGGATCAGGCCTTCCGCTTGCCGGTCCTGAAGCGGCGTATTGACCGGATGGGTCATATATTGCTCCATTACATGAACAAAGGTATCGACGATCCCATTGGAGACTTGCCGTTCCGGAAGGGAAAAGGTAACCGCAGGATCAATGATCGAAAATTTCGGGAAAATGAGGGGATTACCGAACGGAAGTTTCTTTTCCTGTTCTTTACGGGAGACAACGGCAAGGCAGTTCATTTCCGATCCGGTCGCCGGAAGTGTGATCACGGATCCAAGGGGAATCGCTTCGTTGACCTTTGCGCCTTTTTCGACGATATCCCAGGGATCTTCTCCCTGATATTTTGCCGCAACGGAAATGAATTTTGTACCGTCGAGAACAGATCCGCCTCCTACGGCAAGCAGAAAATCGATTTTTTCTTTTTTGGCGAGATCGACGGCCTTCATCAGGGTCGAATACTGCGGATTCGGCTCAATTCCTTTGAATTCCACGATATCATAACCGGCAAGGGCCGATTTGACCTGATCCCAGATTCCGTTTTTAAAAATGGATCCGCCTCCGCTGGTGATCATGATTTTTGATCCTTTGGGAATAAGATCCGAAAGTCGGGCAATTTCCCCTTCTCCAAAAACGATACGAACCGGATTACAATAATCAAAACTATTCATGATCTTCCTTTTCTGAAAAATATCTTCGGGCTTTACGAACAAAAAATAGCGAAATACTCAAAACGTATTATAGTTTTGAAATCTTTTGAAGTCAAGTATTCTGTAAAAAGGAAATCATTTTATAGACCGCCCGCAAGCCCGTAATGGAGTGAAGCGAACGAAATTAGGGAATTTAAATTGACGTTTAGTGATTAGTTGGTCCCGGCACCGAAGGCGCAAACGGAGGCGTTCGTCCCTGGGATCGCAGGTTTCCAGCCTGCATCTTCCTGATTTTACGATATTCTTTGAACAGGGCGACAGAAAACAG
>JAUNSU010000102.1 GCA_030539035.1 Planctomycetia bacterium | reverse complement strand
CCCGGAATTTCAATACTCCGAGCCGAACAAGTACGCCGACCCGGAATTTCAATACTCCGAGTCGAATAAGTACACCGCGAGCAGGTATTTCGCGGCCGAGCGGACCATCTCCGCGGCCCGGCGGAGTATCCCGGCCGAGCGGCGGGAACTTCCGCGGCGGTCCTCGACGGTAAGATCAGATCGGATCGGGGATAAATTTAATCGGGGATCGGCCGTAAAAACCGGTCCCCGTGATCATTACTTTTCTATTGGACAAAATTCCATCGCGATGCACCAGGCGATTCGGACAGGATCCTGATTGATGATATTGAGTTTCCCGTTCTTCTGATCGATACTGAAGGTATAAATCGTTCCGGTTCTTTTGTTGGCAACGATGAGATATTGACCGGTGGGGTCGGAAGTAAAGAATCGCGGAAATGTTCCAAAGGTTGTTTGAAGTTGAGTCAATTTTGCTTCCGGCTTTTTCGATCCGTTCAGGAAGGAATCGACATCGAAAACCGCAATGCTGTTGTGTCCTCGATTCGACGCGTAGAGAATGGGCTTTTCTTTGTAAAGAAGTTCGATTTCGGCGGTTTTACTTCCAAAGAAATAATTTTTGGAATCGACCAGGGCGACTTCATCGGTTAATTTTTTTCGAAGATCGTCCGGAATCGTCGACCATGTTCCGTAAGTTGTTGCTTTTCCTTTTGAATTCTGATCGCCGAAATGGAGTCCGAAAACGGTAAGAGTGGAGTCGAGTTCGTTCAGAACGAAAACGGCAAGATCTCCATTTTGATCGGGAGCCCAGGTTAAATGGCGCGGTCCGGATGCGGGCGGACAGACGAGAACGGGGATCTCGGGATCATCCATGATTTTGCCCGATTTTTCATCAAGCAGCTGCACATAGACTTTATCGGATCCGAGGTCGACCATAAAGACACGGGTCTTTCCCTGATGCTTTACGATATAAGCGGCGTGTCCTTTTGCGCTGTCCTGCCGCCGTTTGTCGGGCCCGCCTCCTTCTTTATGAACAAAGCCGGTTTTTTCTCCTATACTTCCATCGGGATTGATCCGAAAAAGAGTGAAATCCCCGGAGGAATAATTGGCGGCAACGAGGAATTTTCCTTCTTTGTCAATGGAGAGATGGCAAACTCCTTTTCCGCCTGTTTGCTGATAATTGATGTAGTTCAGATTGCCCGTCTTCGGATCCGCTTTATACGCGTAGACGTTGGCCGCGCCGTCTTCCTTTTCCCGAACACCGCTCACGTAAAGGATCTTCCGTTCCGGATCGAAATCGAAGAAGTTCGATGTGATCATTTTTGCCGCGAGCCGCACATCCGTGATCTCTCCGGTTTTCGTATGGAATTGGCCGACATAGATCCCTTCACTTTGAAGGACATTATTGTCCTTCATCGCGTCGGTTGTTTTTCCTGTTTGTGTTCCGAAGTAAATCCAGTAAGTATCCATTCCTTTATTCCCCGCGGCAAAAAGAGATCCGCTGAATAATAGAACGGAGAAGAGGGCCAAAAGGACTCTTCTAGAAATTCGGGAGCCCTTACTCGAAATTTTTTCATGAGTGTTCATCTTGTTTCCTTTTGTGCAGGGGAAAAGGCGCGCAGAATCTTTTCCGCAGCCTCTTTTCCATTTTTTATACAGTTCGGAATTCCAACACCGTCCAGCGCATTTCCGGCCAGTCCCAGTGAAGGAAACCGATCTTCAAGCGCATGGAGATCGTCGAGCCATTGAAGATGTCCCTTGTTGTATTGGGGCATTGTCCGATCCCAACGGGCAATATCGACCAGTTCCGGATCTCCCTGAATCGAAAGAAGTGATCCGAGTTCCTTCAAAATAATGGGAAGCATTTCCGAATCGGAAAGACGAAGAAAATCGGGCATTCGGGCACCGCCGGTAAAAAGACGGATCATGGTCGATCCTTCCGGAGCGCGATGAGGATATTTATGGCTGCTGAAGCTCCCGGCAACGATCGGAGAATGCTCCTGTTCGGGAACGACAAAACCCATCCCCTTCATCGGTTTCTGGATCTGCTCATTTTTAAAGGCAAGTGTAATGATCGCAACGCCGGAGAGCTCGATCTTGCGATAAAGATCACCAAGTTCCGGAATCGATTCCGCAAAGAGATCCGCGTTTGCCGGCGCGGGAAGGGCCGTAATGATCGCATCATGGATTTCCGATCGCCCTTCCTGATCGGTTAAAGACCAGGATCCGTTTTCCAAATGATCGATCTTGATCATTTTGCGGTTCAGATGAATCGATCCCGGAGGGAGCTTGTCCGCGATTGTTCTCGGAAGGGTATCGAGTCCGCTTTTAAGAGATACAAAAAAACTGTATCGGGCGCCGCTCTGTTCTTCCCGTTTGATCGTGCGCGCCTGTTTAAGCTGGCTTCTCATCGCAAGGATCAAAGATCGATGTTGAACTTCCATTTCCGGAAAACGGGGCAATGTTGCCCATACGCTCAATTTTCGCGCGTCTCCCGCATAGATCCCGCTCACAAGCGGTTCGACAATTCGATCATAGACTTCCCGGCCAAGGCGCCGGATCACAAATTCGGACATGCTCTCATCGCGATCGACGGGACGGCGCGGAAGAAAAAGCTCCAGACCGGCCCGGAGCTTTCCGAACGGACTGAGAAGCGGGGTCAACGCAAGGGGAACCAGACGGGTCGGCGCCATCATGAGAAATCCGTCCGGAAGCGGATATAATTTCTTCTTTCGAACGACAAAAGTCCGCCGATACCGATTGTTTGTCGGAACGACATCGGAGATCAGATCAAGGTCCCGGCAAAGATCCAGTCCCCAGGGAACCGTTGTAATGAAATTGTCCACTCCCTGTTCGATCTGAAAATGATCGGACTCAATGGTCCGGATCACTCCTCCCACACGATCCCGGGCCTCATAAACATCCAGTTTGCATTCGGGCGCAAGTTTATGAAGATACCAGGCGGAAGCCAATCCGCTGATCCCCGCGCCCAATACCGCGATTCGTTTATTGATCCCCATCGTGTTCTCCATTGCTCCTTCCATTGCGCCGGCTTATTTCTGCTTGGCCGGGGCTTCCGGGGTACTCTGCTTCTGAACAGCCGGTTCCTCTTTTTCAAAAGATTCTTTCATCGTTTTCGGATCGAAAATAAACGGCAGGACCTTTTCGCGCTGAATGTCGTTCGAGTCCGGAATATTGCGAACCCAGATATTGCGGAACTTCATCCGATTATTATGATCCTGAAGGCGGATCGATTCCTTGTCTTCGTGAACGAGATATTCGGGGGCCTTATGCCAGTAGGTTTCTCCCTGAATCGCGAAATGATTCTGAACAACGATTCCGTTGAGAATTGCGGTGATATAGGCGGGCCGAATGATCTCGACGACTTTATCTCCCTCTTTTCGAACGACGGGACGGGTAAAGATCACGTCGTAGGTTTGCCATTCACCCGGCTTTTTGCAGGCGTTGACATAAGGAGGAGACTGCTTGTAGATCGATCCGCACATTCCATCATAATAGGTAGGATTATTATAGCTGTCGAGGATCTGAACTTCATAATGGGCCATCAGGAAAAGACCGCTGTTTCCGCGTCCTTGTCCCTTGCTTTCCGCCGGCGGGGTCATAAATTCCAGGTGAACCTGGCAGCTGCCGAACTTTTCTTTGGATCGGATGTCGCCGGTCTTCGGATTAACGGTCAATACGCCGTCTTTTACGTCCCAGGCGCCCCCTTCCCATGCGTCCAGATTTTTGCCGTCAAAAAGAACAATCGCATCGGATGGAGCGGCTCCCGCTGTTTTCCCCGGCTTCACAAGAGCCGGTTCTTCCCATTGGATCCCATTCCGGTAATCTTCCGCAAAGGCTCCTCCAAGTCCGAGAAATCCAAACGCAAACAACAACATTACAATTCTTTTCATTCCATTCTCCCTGATTTGATCTGTTTATATTAACCATTCTTGCGGCAGTCTTCTTACTTAAACTGTAAACAGATTTTTGTTTGAAACCACGGATTACACTGATAAACACGGATGAATTTCCTCGATATCCAAAATCATAATTTTGTGAGAAGATGTATTTGTTATCAAAAAATGATCCGTGAAAATCCGTGCTATCCGTGGTTTCAAAATCGGTTATTTACAGTTTGAGTCTTTTACATACTTTCGGAAAACATTTCTTTCTTTCGGTGTTTCTGTTCTATTTTATCACTGCCGATTCTCCAAATTATCTTCTTTTTCATGGAAAAATCAAGGGTATGTTCTTTTTTTGTGTTAGAAAAATTTAACAGAAAAATCATTGATTTTTAACGAAAACAAAATCTTCCCCAAATAATGCGGTGCTATAATACCTGTGTTCTTTGAGGAAGTTCTTTTGAACAGGAACGGAATACACATTAAGAAAGGAACAGGATTATCGTGCTGGAATTTCGAAAAATTTGTTTAGGAATGATTTTTTCGGGGCTTTTGGGACTTGCCGGCTGCTCTCCCTCTTCGGATTCGACGGGAACCCAAATTCAGATCAATGGAGCTGGAGCGACTTTTCCGTCTCCGGTTTACGCCAACTGGACCTATAATTATTCGGAATCGTCGAATCATAAAATCCAGGTGAATTATCAGGGAGTCGGATCCGGAGCGGGGATCAATCAGTTAAAGGAGAAAACGATTGATTTCGCGGGATCGGACGCCCCCCTTAGCGGCGAAGAACAGGAAAAAGCCGGTTTGGTCCAGTTTCCCATGCTCGCAGGAGGAATTGTCGTGATTTTCAATCTTCCGGGAATCAAGGATGCAGAACTCAAATTATCGAGAAAATCTTTGGAAGGAATTTGGTTCGGACGGATCAGGAAGTGGAATGATCCTCTTCTTCAGAAAGAAAATCCGGATCTTGCCCTTCCGGATCTGGATATTACCGTTGTTCACCGATCGGACAGTTCAGGAACGTCCTTCCTGTTTACCGCTTATCTCGCGAAGATCTCTCCGGAATGGAAAGAGAAAATCGGAGTTGGAAAAACAGTTCATTGGCCAACCGGGATTGGCGGAGTGAAAAATCCGGGCGTTTGCAACAATGTTGCCCGAATTCCCGGCGCGATCGGATACACAGAATATACTTACGCAAAAGAAATGAAGCTCTGTTCGGCTTCTTTGCAAAATCGGTCGAATCAGTATGTTGTTCCCGATGAAGATTCTTTTCGGAACGCGCTGGAAAAGATCGACTGGAAGGCGTCGGCCGGATTCTCTCTTGATCCGGTCGACGCCGAAGGGGGAAAATCCTGGCCCATCCTCGGAATCACTTATATCTTATACCGGAAAGATCTGAAGGATCCTGTCCGATCCGAACTCTTCCCGTATTTTCTCTGGTGTTTTGATGCGGGCAAAAGCTCCGCGGTCAATATGCACTATCTTCCGATCCCCGAAGCCGTTGCCGATCAAATCCGGACCTCGGTTTTCAAAATGGAAGGTCCTGTCCAAAAAACCGAATCCGTAAAGAATGGAGAAAAGGAATAAGCGCACCATGCAGGATAAATTTTTTCGTACGATCTGCTTCTTATGCGCTCTGATGGTACCCATCCTTCTTGCTGGAATCCTGATCTGTCTGATTTTTAATTCCGCGGAAGCCTGGAGATCGTTCGGCTGGAGATTTCTGATCTCTTCCGAATGGAATCCCGCGGCCAATCAATACGGAGCGCTTCCGGCGATCCTGGGAACGATTCTTACAACGGGAATCGCAATCGTAATTGCCGTTCCTCTCAGCTTTATTACCGCGTTTTTTATTACCGATCTTCCTTTTCGATATCGGGGACCGCTCTCCTGCGCGCTGGATCTTTTGGCCGCCATTCCGAGCGTGATCTACGGAATGTGGGGACTCTTTGTTCTCATTCCCCTGATGCAGAAATATGTCCAGCCGTTCCTCGTTCATACGATGGGACTTGGAAGACTTCCCTTTGTTAATGAAAATTACAATGGATTCGGACATTTTACCGCCGGATTGGTTCTCGCTCTGATGATCCTTCCTTATCTCTCCGCGATTATGAGGGATGTTTTTCAGGCGACGCCCCCTTTGCTGAAGGAATCGGCCGTCGGAATCGGATGCACTCGATGGGAAACGGCCCGTGATATCGTTTTAAAATATGGAATCCATGGTTTGATCGGAGGCGTTTTTATCGGACTTGGCCGCGCGCTCGGAGAAACAATGGCCGTTCTTTTCATTATCGGAAATGTTGTCCGGATCCCAAGCGGGATCTTCGACAGCGGGACGACCATTGCGGCGACCCTTGCCAATAATTTCGCGGAAGCCGATGGAATGATGAAAAGCGTTCTTTTCGCGCTCGGACTCGTTCTTCTGGGGCTTTCCCTGTGCATCCAGATCATCGCGCATGTTTACATGAATCAAACCCGAAAGAAACGAGGAGAATTACTATGAAAAAACGTTCTCTTTTTTACCGGCAGCTTAAAGAACGGGGAATGGTCTTCGTTTCCCTGTTCGCCCTTTCGATCGCGCTGGGGGGAATGTTCTGGATCCTGGGAACAACTTGCCTTAATGGTTTTTCTGTTCTCTCCTGGGATTTTTTAACGGAACCGAGCAAGCCCTATGGAATCGAACCGGCGGGAATAGGAAACGCGCTTGCCGGAACCTTTTGCATTACGTTTGCCGCCGCTCTGATCGCTCTTCCTCCCGCGCTGGCCGGCGGGATCTGGTTGGCGGAATACGGAAAAAACAAACGATTCGCCAATATGGTCCGATTCGGAGCGAACACCATGATGGGAATCCCTTCGATCATCACAGGGCTTTTCATCTACGCTGTTTTTGTTGTTCCCGCCGGACATTTTTCCGGTTTTGCCGGATCGCTGGCCTTGGCCATTATCATGCTCCCGATTATAATGAGAACGACGGAAGATATGCTTCTTCTTGTTCCCAATTCGATTCGGGAAGCGGCGCTGGCGCTCGGAATGAACCGTTTTCGGACTACGGTAAAAATCGTTTGCCGCTCCGCCCGGAATGGATTGATCACCGGAATCATGATCGCATTGGCCCGAGTGGGCGGAGAAACGGCCCCTCTCCTTTTTACCGCGCTTTACGCCAATACATGGTGCGAACATTTTTTTTCGGGACCAACCCCCAACGTTCCCGTCCTGATTACGGAATACGCAACGAACAGCCCCTATGATCTGCAGCACGCCCAAGGGTGGGGCGCCGCGCTGATTATGATGATCTTCCTGCTGATGATCAATATCGGGGTTCGACATTTTTTCGCCGCCAAGGAGTACAGTAAATGAATAATTCAACCGTCTTTCCCTCCCGAGGTCCAGTCTTCCTTCCGAAGAAGACCAAAATTGTTTCCCGGATTCCCGGATCCGATGTTTCCGCACTGTCGGCCGGCTTTCCCGATTTGGAGAATCAAACCGGTCTTTCCGGCCTTTCGGCTTCCGCGAATCAAAATTCGAAAAACGATTTTTTTTCCCATCCTGTAAAAATAGAAACAAAAGATCTCTGCTTCTATTACGGAAAACATCAGGTTCTTTTCGATAATAATCTGAGGGTTCCGGAAAAGAACATTACCGCGATCATCGGTCCGTCCGGCTGCGGGAAATCCACCTGTCTGCGGGCACTCAACCGGATCTTCGAGCTTTATGAAGGACAGCACGCAACCGGCGAGATCCTCCTGGATCATAAAAATATCTTCGATCGCGATGTCAATCTGCTTGAACTTCGGCGAAAGGTCGGAATGATCTTTCAAAAGCCGACGCCGTTTCCCATGTCCGTATTTGAAAATATCGCGTATCCTTTGCGCCTTCATTTTCGACTGCAAAAAAACGAACTCGCGGATCGGGTCGAACAGGCGCTGCGCGGGGTTTCCCTTTGGGATGAAGTCAAAGATAAACTCGGAAAGAGCGGTTTGGCCCTTTCCGGAGGACAGCAGCAAAGGCTCTGCATCGCCCGCGCCGTTGCCGTCGAACCCGAGGTCCTCCTTATGGACGAACCGACTTCCGCGATTGATCCGGTCGTTACCTTGAAAATTGAGGAAAGTTTGATGCGTCTGAAAGAAAAATACACGATCGTAATCGTTACCCACAACATGCAGCAGGCGGCCCGAATCTCCGATTACACCGCTTTCTTTCATCAGGGACATATTATTGAACACAATCGAACCGAAATCCTGTTTACAAACCCCCGGGAAAAGAAAACGGAAGATTATATTACCGGCCGATTCGGATAATCCGGTTTCCCGAAAAGAGGGTATTGGCGAAAAAATGCAAAGATATAAATACAGACGCCATTCAAAATCAGAACAACAAGGAATGGGGAATCAAAATCATGAAAATTCATTTTGACCAGGAAATCCAGAATTTAAACAAATTGATGATCGCGCAGACAACGGCCGTGGAAAACGCTGTCCGCAATTCGATCCTTTCCCTTTCGGAAGGAAATCCGGATCTCGCGTGGTTCGTGATCGTCGGCGATGATGCTCTCGATACCAACGAAGTCCGTATTGAAGAGGAATGCTTGAAGATCCTCGCTCTCTATCAGCCGGTTGCGGGCGATCTCCGATATATTATTACTCTTCTGAAAGTCAATGCCGAGCTGGAGCGGATCGGGGATCTCGCGGTCAATATCGCGGAACGGGTAATGGATCTCCTTACCCATAAAGAAAATACGATCTTTCTCGATTTTTCGGAAATGATCCGGGAAGTCTCCTCCGCACTCAAAAAGTCGCTTGATTCCCTTCTTTCCCGCGATGCCGATCTCGCCGGAGATGTAATCGACAATGATTCCGTGATCGATGATCTTCATCGGGACAATATGCAGCAGATCAAAAGAATGCTTCAAAGAAAACCGCATGCGGCCGAATCCATTCTCGATTTCATGTCCATTTCAAGAAATCTGGAACGAATCGCCGATGGATGTACAAATATCGGTGAAGATGTGATCTATCTTGAACAGGGAAAAATTATCAGGCATTTCTGGAAAAAACCGGAAGAAAAAAAGGAGTGATCTTATGTCCGATGAAAGAATACTGATCGTCGAAGACGAACAGGCCATTGGCGATCTGATCGTCTATCACCTGAACCGGGAAGGATATCACCAGACGCTTCATGTCCTTACAGGAGAAGAGGCCCTGCGCGAAGTGAACTCCTTTCATCCCAATCTGATCCTTCTTGATCTGATGCTTCCCGGAATGAGCGGAATGGATGTTTGCCGCCGATTGAAAAGCGATCCGTCCGCCGCTTCCATCCCGATCATCTTTCTCACCGCCAAAAGCGAGGAAAGCGATATTGTTGTCGGACTGGAGATGGGCGCCGATGATTATATTACCAAACCGTTCAGCAATCGTCTTCTGATCGCAAGGATGAGATCTCTGCTTCGGCGTGCCGCGCAAACCTCTCCGGATGAATCGGAATCTTTCGTCAAGGCCGGACCCATTCAGATGAATCTTCTTTCCCGGCAGGTTCGAATCGATGGAAATCCGGTCGAGTTCACCGTGAGCGAATTCAATCTGCTCCATCTCCTTGTGAGCAATAAAGATCGTGTTTTTACGCGAAATCAGCTTGTAATGGAATTACGGGGAGATGATTATCCGGTCACCGAGCGCGCGATGGACGTTCTCGTTCTGGGCGTTCGGCGAAAATTAAAAGATCACTCCGTAATGATAGAGACCATCCGGGGGGTCGGATACCGCTTTACGGAAAAATGAGGTTCGGCCGGAATACCGGCCGAACCGCAGTTCCCGGTTGGCTGTTGGTTTGCAGAATTTATTTTTTGCATTGGGCATTCCGCCCACAGGATTCGGGTGCGATACCGCAAACAGATCATCGTTGTTTGGCCGAAAAACCGTATTATTTAACTCGGGAAGAATTGTCAATAATCGGCGCCTCGCCGCCCGGTAAAGAAGCGACCAACGGGAGCGGATCTCCGGCAACCGCGCGGAAGCGCGAACTGGGAACGGCGCCTCGCCGCCCGCGCGGGAGCGCGAACTGGGAGCGGCGCTTCGCCGCGCAAAAACAACTTAACATTCCTGTAAAGGATCAACATGAATAAAAAATCACTTCATTACATTTTGGCACTTGTACTGGCCGGATCTTTTTTCGGATTGACCTTTGAATATCTGCGGTTCGTAAGGGAATCCCGAAAATACGCCCTGTATGAAACGCAGGTTGAAACCGGGCTGCTCGCCCAGATGGCGAAAAACAGCCTGGAAAAACAGGATCAAAAAGAATTCGAAGACTTTTGCCGGAATTCTTTTCGATACAGACCCATCGGCGATCGGAACCGGATCCATCCGATGCTCCGTCCCCGTAAAGAAGGGATCTTTATGCCCCCCGACAGTATCGGACTGCAAACGCGGATCACTCTTCTCGACGATAAGGGAAATGTCCTCTTTGATTCCTGGAAAAACGGAGATCAGATGGAAAATCATGCCGCGCGCCCCGAATTTCGCGAGATCATGAAAAAGGAATCCGAATACCGCTCTTTCTTCGCGTTCGAACGATACAGTACTACCATGGAACAAAAAATGTTCTTCTGCATTACGAAATTCCAGGTAAACGGAAAGACCTTTCTTCTGCGGACAGGAAATACGATCCATGCTCTTCGGTTTGCCGGTTTTTCAGAATGGAAAGAATTTGGAAAAACCTTCCTTTTCTTCTCCGTTGTTCTGATCATTGCGGGCTATTTTATCCTTGCCCGATTCCGTTTCTATCGCGCCGGACTTTTGGAACTTGAAAAAGAGATCGAACGAAAAGATTCGATCCCTTTCGGATCCGGATCAGAGGATCCCCGTTTTCAGGGCGTTTTTCGATCGGTGGATCAGACCATTCAGGCAATTAAAGGGGGAATCAACGACAACAGGGAACAGCTCGTAATGGAAAAAATGATCCGGAACAGGATCTTTCATTCTCTTGCCGAAGGCGTTGTCCTCCTCGACGAAGAAGGAAATATTCTGGAGATCAATGAAAACGCCTGCCGTATTCTTGAGACCCGTCGAAGTAAAGCAACGGGGATCTCCATCTTCAGTATTTGGCGGGATCCCCAGTTCGAAGAACTCTTCTGGAGCCGGAAAACCGTTCCTAATCCCGATTCTTCCGAAGAGACCGGAATGGAATTTGCCGTCGGAAATCGCCGGATCGATGTCCGATTCCGATCCATTCGCCAATCTCCCGATTCCGATGCCGTATTGCTCTTGATGTACGATCTTACAAGAGTCCATAAACTGGAAAATTACCGGAAAGATTTTATCGCGAACGTTTCTCATGAAATTAAAACCCCGCTTACCGTGATCATGGGATCGGTAGAGGCCCTTCAGGACGGAGCTTTGGAAGATAAAAATCTCAAGAACAAGTTTCTTGAAACCCTTCTTCTTCATACGAAGAGGCTTTACGCGCTTGTTCAGGATGTTCTTTCGCTGTCGAATCTGGATTCGGAACCGGATCCCGCGCTTCAGAATTTTGAGATCTTTTCCGTTCGGGAAGCTCTTGATCCCGCTGTTGCCTGCTGTTCGGACGCGGCCCGTGAGAAAGGGATCCCGATCGAAATTCAGGACGATTCCGAATGCGATGAGATAAAGCTGGATCCTTCCCTGATGGAGCAGGCTTTTGTGAATTTGATCGAAAACGCGGTGAAGTACACCGATCTTCCGGAAAGTCCGGAGAATGCGGAAGATCCTCAAAGAGGGAAGATCCTGATCCAGTTGATCAATCCGAAGAAGGATCGGCTGGAGATCCGGATCATTGACTCCGGGCCGGGCATTCCTCTGGAGCATCAAAAACGGATCTTTGAGCGATTTTATCGGGTAGACAAGTCCAGAAACGCGAAAACGGGAGGAACCGGACTCGGGCTTGCGATTGTCAAACACATCGTCCAGCTTCACGGCGGATCGGTTTCCGTAAAAAATAATCCGGAGCAGGGCTGCACATTTACCCTTTCCTTTCCGGTTGCGGACTGATCTCTATGCGTTAAACTCTGTTTATCTTCACTATTTTCTCATTTGATTCCAAAAAGGGGGAAATATTTTTGAAGAAAGAGGGGAGACGAGGAACCACTTTTGCCGATAATGCGGAAAGAATGGATTATACCATGTTCAGATCCCCCCTTTCAAATGGAGTTTTTATGAGTACGAAGAGAAATATCCTCATTTGTTCTCTTTCATTGTCGCTGTTTTTTGCGGGCGCGAGCCTTTCGCAAGTTCAGGCGCAAAATAATACGAAAAGAACGAGCCGCCCTTTACAGAGTTTGTTTATGGGAAGCGGCCAGCAATATCAGGATCCGGCGAATTCCCAGGAACAAAAATGGCAGATGCCCCGTCCATTTCAGGGAATAAGATCTTCGATGCAGGAAAGCAGGGATGGTTCCCGGCAGTACCCGGCTCCGGCGCAGAGTCCGAAGGCGGCTCCTGCGCCTCATTCCCATCAGGGAAATCATTACAGCGCGAAATATCCTCAAACCCAGCCGCAGGGGCATAATCATCAGGCGCATGGTAATTATCAGAGAAGTCCTCAACAGCAGCATTACGCGTCGATGAGTCCTTCCGGTAAAGGACAGGTTCCGAGCATGGAAGAGCTGATGAAGCCGTCGATGAGCCGGGCAAGCGCGAAAGAAGTAATGAGCCGAATCCCGATCAGCAAGATGAACGAAGCGGAACAGAAAGTCGTCCGGACCGTTCTGTCCGATTATACGATTTATCGCCGTCTTCCGATGGCGGGCGGGATCTGCAATCCGGAAGTCTTCGATTACTTCCTTACCCATCCGGATACTGTTGTCGGTTTGTGGGAAGCGATGGGATCGACTCAGCTTTCGATGGTTCGAACAAGTCCGAACAGCTTCGATATTCAGGATGATACCGGAACGGCGGGATCCTTGTATATTCTTTATCAGGATGATGAGATGACCGTTGCCTTTTGCAAAGGATTCTATCGCGGTCCGATCACCAATCGCAAGATCGAAGGCGACATGATCCTCGTTCTTCAGATGAGATATACGGAAACAGAGACCCGGCAGCCGATCACGGTTTGCCGCATGGACAGCTTTGTCCGAATCAATAATATGGGCGCGGAACTGTTCGGACGCGCTTTCGCTCCGGCGCTGGGCAAGGTCGCGGACACCAATTTTGAACAGACCGTTTCCTTTATCTGCTCTTTATCCCAGCTCGCGGAAGAATCTCCGGCTTCATTTGCCGAGATGATCAATAAACTGGTAAAAACGACCCAGCAGAGTCGGACCAATCTTTACACAACCGTCGAACGGACCTATAAACAGGCGGAACAGCGTGCGGAGGGAAAATTGCCCCTTTATCAGCTGGTTGCGAAAAAGAATCAGCCCATTGCGGGAACGGCCCGTCTTCTTTCGAGAGAAAGCGGATCCGGGGTTCCTTCCGCTCCGATCCAAAAGACAACGATTGCGTCTCCGGTTCCGAAGCAGGATGCCGATCCGTTCGACAAGGTTCCTGAACTGAAGATGGATCAGATCACAACCAGTACAAATACCGAGGTCAAGCGATCTTCGCTTCAGACCCTGAAGAATCTCAAATCGGTGAAAAAGAACGACCCGGCCGTTCCGAGTGTTCCCGTCAATGTTCCGGAACAGACGGTCTCCGTGAAAAAGACGGTGATTCAGCCCGAAGTGCCTTCTTCCGAACATCTGCCGTCGATTCCTGATCTGAACGCGGTTCCGAAAGCGCAGAACGATGAAGTTGCGCCGGCACCGAAAAAGAGCGGAATCGGAAGATTGAATTCCTTGAAAAAAACGATATCCGTAAAATCTGATCCGGTTTCCGTCGAAAAACCGAAGGCGGAAACGACGGCCCCGGAAACGAAATCGGCTCCGGCTGTCCGGGCGAAAAAAGAACCGGTTCAGGTGAAAAAGAGCGGGATCCAAGCGGAAAAAACCGCCGCTCCCCAGCCTTTAAAAATGGAAGAAAAGAAATCCGGCGAAAATGCGAAAAAGGATTTAAAACCGATTCCGAAAAAAGAATCGAAAAAGAAATCCGCAATCGAGGAGATCCCTGAAGATACCTGGAAAACAGTAAAGAAATAAAAAACAGCAGGTGCTCTCTCCAAAAGCACCGATCTTTCCTGATCTGTTTTGAAAGAAGCAGTTCTCAATTTAACCGTTGAGAACTGTTTTTTTTATGATTTGAGATAAAAAACGAAAATATTCTTTTAATATTCTGTCGCAAAATCGTAATATATCCCTTGATATATTTTGATTTCCATCATCATAAATCGATTTATTCTTTAAAATATACAAAGATTTGCCGGAAATCAGGCAAAAAAAGTCCTCCGAAACTTTTGTCGTATATTATTAGATGAAAAGGATTGATTTTTTATTTCAGGGAGTGTATTATAAAACAGAAGG
Source organism: Planctomycetia bacterium (assembly GCA_030539035.1). Classification (GTDB taxonomy): domain Bacteria; phylum Planctomycetota; class Planctomycetia; order Pirellulales; family Thermoguttaceae; genus JAUNBG01. The sequence goes on along the minus strand of JAUNSU010000102.1, from coordinate 231 downwards.
AATTTTGGGGAGACTGTTCCTCACAAACTTTTTACGGAAAAAATCAAAATCGAAAAAAGGAGACGAAAGATGAAAAAGTTCATGTGTCAAATTAGGGGGGGGGGGGGTAAACATGGGGGGTTAAAAACTCGCGGATTTACCCTGGTGGAACTTTTGGTCGTGATCGCGATTATCGGGATCTTGATCGGACTGCTCTTGCCGGCTGTTCAGGCGGCGCGGGAAGCGGCTCGA
>JAUNSU010000101.1 GCA_030539035.1 Planctomycetia bacterium | reverse complement strand
CCAAAATATTTTCAAAAAATTTTCCGTTCATCCAACTGCGGAACTTGGGTTAATGCCATTATTAGACTATATTTTGAATAATTATCAAGACTGTTTATTCATAAAAGGGAGAAAAGACAGAAAAAAACAAAAATATTCTCGTATCCAAATTCACATTTTTACATTTTTAAATTTATGATGAAGTTTTTTCGGAATCATTTGCTGGTCTTCTTTGTTCAAGATCATATTTTTTGCAAATTTCCAATTCCATTTTTTCACGGACCACGCGCAGTCCAATGTAAGTGCTTGTAATAATTTTTTTGTCTTGAGGGTCATTTATCTTGGTTAAATTATGATAGGTTTCCCCAATCAATACAAGCAATTCGGCACCGCCGGGCATTTCGTTTCGTATTGCAGCATTAATCGCCTGAACAGCGGATTTTGTTCCGTATTTTTCGCGCAAGTCTCTCATTGACATAATAGTACAAAATAATTAAAAACAAGAGAAACAATCTTTTCGAGAAACTCATTTTTTGATCTCAAAAATCAAATTGATCTCCTTTGTTCCCTTAAATAAGGTGATATCTCGCAACCATGAACAAAAATACCCCCGATTGGATTCGGACCAACGACCTACGGTTTAGGAAACCGTCGCTCTATCCCCTGAGCTACGAGGGCAATTTTAACACGCAGAATATGCGAATTCGCGAAAAATTCAAACTTTCAACAAATTCTTATACTTTCCCTTGCCTGTTTTGCAGACATCTCTTCAACTCGCTTGTTCTGTCCGCTTAAAAGATTCCATTATTATAGTCTCTTATTCCTTTTTCAAAAGACCTCCCTTCCCTTTTTAGAATTGAAAACAACTGGCCCGAATCCGAAAATAGTCAAAATTTCTAAAGATTCCCGAAGATTTTGAACTTCCTTCGCGATTTCTGCTTGAAAACAGGCAAAATAGAAGATATAATAGATCAATTCTATCGTGTTGGAACCCAAAAATCGGCAAGTACGGCAGGTCCCGGTCCTTTTTGTGAAGAACCGCCTTTCCCAACCCCGAAAAAAATCATAAAGTATACAAACGGCGAATTATGTCCAAATTTCATTTTACAGCGATTTCCGTCTTTTTTCTCCTCGCCTTCGTTCTGATCGGAACGATATCAGCCGATCCCGGCAAAATCATCGAGCAAAATGCCCGGGATCAGGCAAAAGCTCTCTCCATCGCTTTTCGAAAGACCTCCCGAAAAGTGATCCCCGCTGTGGTCAAAATCGTGGTCCATCGGGAAAAAAAGAAAGAAACCGCCGCGCCGCTCTTCGATCCGGAAGATTCCTTTCTTCCGGAAGAGGAAGATATCGAAGGGATCGGATCCGGAGTCCTCCTCGATCCCCAGGGAAAAATCCTTACCAATTATCATGTCGTCTCCGATCGAAAGAATATCACTGTTGAACTCTACGACGGACGCCTTTTCGATGTTCAATCCGTTCATAAAGATCAAAAATCCGATCTCGCCCTTCTCAAAATTTCCTCAAAAAGTCCCCTTCCTTATTTAAAGTTCGCAAACAGTGATCAGCTCGAAATCGGCGATTGGGTCCTTGCGATCGGGAATCCCTTCATGCTCGATTCTTCCGTAAGCGCCGGGATCATAAGCGCAAAAAAACGGCGGTTGGGGAAAAATGAACATGGAATCTATATTCAAACCGACGCCGCGGTCAATCCGGGCAACAGCGGAGGACCGCTGGTCAATCTCGATGGTGATATTGTTGGAATCAATACGGCCATCGCTTCCCTTTCCGGCGGAAATCAGGGGATTGGATTCGCGATTCCTTCGAACACGGCCCGTTGGATTCTGAATCAGCTCAGTACAAAAGGATCTGTAGAACGCGCTTTTCTCGGAGCACAAGTGCAGCCGCTTTCCTTTCAGGATCAAAAAAAGTATGAACTTTCTTCCCGACGGGGCGTTCGCATTACCACTCCTTACGAGAAATCGCCCGCCGCGCTCGCCGGACTTCGCCGAAATGATGTTCTTCTCGCGTTCGACGATATCGCGATCGACTCTCCGGAAGCTCTTGAATCCATGATCGAATCGGCCGATATCCAAAAAGATCATCATTTGACCCTTTACCGCAACGGCGAAAAAAAGAAACTGACCCTTCCGATCAAGCTCCAGGTCCTTCCTGATAATTATGTCGGTGTTCCGGTTGTGGAAAAAATCGTCGAAAATGGATCCTTCTTCAAGGATGCAAAATTCGGACTCATGATCATTCCGTTGACCGCGAACTCCGTGCGAACACTTGATGTCAAGGCGAAAAACGGTGTCCTTGTTCTGAGCGCGATTCCGACAGGAAAAGCTTCCCGGGCCGGAATTCGAAACGGAATGATCATTACCGCGATCAACGATAAAGAGATCACAAGTCCTTCCGATTACCGCGCTCAGATCGAAAAATTACCCGAAAGCAAGGAAACCGCTTTTACCGTAATTACCCGGGAAGGTCAAAAAGTCTTTAAGGTCAAATAAATTTTTCTGGCCCAGCGTCCATGGGGGGTATCCATCCACGCGGATACGAAATCGTATTCGCCAATATTTTTCAACGTACAGGGAGTCTTTTATGCACAAAATCGGACCGGTATTTTTAACAGCTCTTTTTTTCTGCTGTTCTTCATTATGGGGAGGAACCTATTCTTTTTACGGAATCACGGACAAAGACGCGATCTCGTATCGGGCCAACGAAAAAATGATCTTCCGAATTCAGCTTCTCGAAGATGAGGAGCCTGTGGATGGAATCGATCTGATCTGGACCCGAACCGGCGAAGACGGTAAAACCGAAAAGGGAAAAGCGGTTTCCTCTTCCGAAAAGCCGCTTGAGATCACCTCTTCGATCGATCGGCCCGGCTTTGTTCGAATTCGGGTCGAAGCGAAAGATTCCAGCGGAAAACCGATTCTCGACTCGCAAGGGGCCCGGCTTTCTTTCGATGGAACTGCGGGCGCCGATATTGAAAAGATCCAAAGTTTTCCGGAGCCGGCCGATTTCGACGCCTTTTGGGATCGGCAAAAAGCCAAATTGGCCAAAGTTCCGATGAAAGTCAAAATGGTTTCTGTTCCTTCCTCCGATCCGAAAGTTGAATGCTTCAATATTAAAGTAGACTGTGCGGGCGGAATGCCGGTTTCCGGATATTTCGCGAAGCCGAAAAACGCGAAGCCGAAATCGCTTCCGATTCATATCAGTTTTCATGGAGCAGGTGTTCGATCGGCAAACAAACCGATCGGATCCGGCCGAAATCATCTCGCGCTGGACATAAACGCGCATGGGCTCGAAAACGGACTTCCCGACGAATACTATAAGAAACTGGATCAAACGACCCTTCACCGATACGGACGTCTGCGCGCGGAAGACAACGCGGATCCGGAGAACTGCGTCTGGTATGGAATGGTTCTGCGTCTGATTCGGGCCTTGGAATTCATGAAATCCCAGCCGGAATGGGACGGGAAGAACCTCGCGGTATCCGGAGGAAGCCAAGGAGGTTTTCAAAGTCTGGTTGCCGCCGGACTGGATTCCGATGTCAGCGAATGCAATGTACTGGTTCCCTGGTTCTGCGATGTCTCCGGAGCGGCGATGAACGGACGTCTTCCGGGATCGGCTCCCAAGTGGATCGCCGGACTCGGATACTATGATGCGGTGAATCACGCGAAAAGGATCAAGGCGAAAACGAATATCATCTCCGCGCTCGGCGATTACAGCTGCGCGGCCTCCAGCCAGATCGTTTTATATCACTGTCTGAAAGCTCCGAAAACGATCAAGATGTATCAGGGCTGGACGCACGGCGGCCGAATGAAAAAAGCCGCGGTCAGCGAGATGAGTTCTCCCGCTTCAGAAAAAGAACCGGACAAGGCGCGTGATGGAGAACGTAATCGGTAACCGATCCGAGAAGCCAGCGGGAAAGCGTCCCCCGAGTATGGGAAGGGATCACAATAAGTCCGATCTTTTCCTGATTGGCGTAGTGGACAATTTCCCGGCCCGGATCCCCGAAAAGGATCTTGATTTTTAACGCGGGAAGTCCATTCCGCTCCAGAAAGAGCGCAACGGACCGTTTAGTGCTTTCAGTCCGATCGACGTAATTCAGCGATTCCCAATGAACGCCCGGATCGTACGATTCGAGCGGAGGAAGAACATAAACGATCGTCAATTGATTTTCCGGATCGTCCGCCATTTCCATTGACGTTCGAATTCCCTGCGCGGAGAAGTCGGTCAAATCGATCGGAATAATGATCTGCTTATTCGAAATCCAGGACATTGTAAACACCTCCCTTTTCGTAATTCGGGACACGTTTCCTCATTTCCTTTACTCATACTGTAAAAATATTTTTGTTTGGAACCACGGATGACACGGATAAACACGGATGAAATCCCTATAAGATTCGGGACTGATATTTTTGATGAAAACGTGTTTTTACCAAAAAAGTATCCGTGAAAATCCGTGGTTTCAAAATCGGTTATTTACAGTTTGAGTTCCTTTACTCTCCGAAAAACAGGGAGAGATGAAAAAGGATCTTCCCAACCTGCGCAAGGCCGCTGTTCTCCGGGATCATCCGGCGGCAGCGGCCCAAAAGAGACAGACAATAATCTCAAAGATCAAGGGGGACTAATTCGCCCACCAGTTCTGTCCTTTGAAAACAACGGCAGAAGCCCATTTCGCGAGATTTGGATCTTCCTTTGTATTGTTTTTGACGGTTTCCCAAGGATTGATCAGGATTCCGCCGGTCGCGGAGATAAAGGATCCGGATCTCGAAAGAGTCCGAATCAGGGATCCGGCCTTAACCGCTTTCGGAGCCTGCAATTTCGGCGGCGCGAGCATATCCTTTGAAAGAAGGAATGCGAACGGATTGTCTGTCTTCGTTTGAAGTCCTTCCGAATAGATCAAGGCGACAACCAGGGCAAGATCCATGCAGTTCTTCGCTTCGGCAAAGATCGGTTCGGCTTTCGCGAGATCATCATATCGGGCAGACATTGATTGAGCCCACTTTTCTGCCGCCGCATCTTTTTTACCGGAGACCTTGCGATTTCCGTAAGTATCGAAATACTCCCGTTCGGTAAGCGCCTTGATCTTCGTTTCCTGAATATTCCAGACCAGTTTGGAGGGATCATGATTCAAGGTCGCGTAGATCGGTTCCAGCCAAAATCGGGGCGCATAAGAACTTGCGGATCTTCGGAGCATGCTCGGATAGCTTGCAAGTCCCTTGACAGGCGCCGCTTCGAATCCCAAGCTCATTCTCTTCATTTTATAATCGGCGGCGGCAAGGACAAAAGCGACCCGACTGGTATCGGGAACACCGGTGAACAGGACGTTCATCATTCCCATCGCGTTTTCATGAGCGATTCGATTCTGTTCGGGATTCCGGATCAGCGGAAGCTGGGAGACTCGCTGAAGAGCCTCTTTGGACGGTTCAATCGATACGGAGATCACTTCCGGACGCTCTGCGTTCCAAGCGCGAAGAACGGTTAAAAGATCTTCGAAAAGAAGGATCGGTTTTCCCGAAATTTTCCCGACGATTTCACCCTGAAGATTGGCGGTCCATCCTTCGGCCGGTCCGACAAGATAAATATCTTTTTCTTCAGGAACAGCGACGACATGGGTAACCGCGGTAAGGCCGCCGAGATAAAGAACTGATTCGGGAACCGTTTTATTGTTTGTCCGGGCATCGCGCACCTGATCGGCAAGGCGGCGAAGGGAAATTTTGCGAAGATCCGACGCCTGATTCAGATCGGAAGGAATCGTCTGCATTTTGCCCCGGATCTTGCTGCTGAGCGATTCCATTTCGACTCGGGCAAGTGATTTCAACGCGTTTTCCGCGTCGATCGCGATTCCCCCGACCATGCTTCGATATCCCATTCCGTAAAACTGCTGCGCGGACATTTCCGTATCACTGTTGCTGTTGCTTCCGCTCCCGCTGCTGTTCCGGCTTCCTCCGCTGTTGTTGCTGCTGTTTGAACCGGACTGCGCGAAAACAAAGTTCGCAGAGAAATTCTGAATTCCCGCAAGGATCAAAAACACATAGACCGCAGTGCAGATTAAAGATCGTAAATGAATTTTCCGGATTTTCATATCTTATTTCCTTGACCGTTCTTAAAAGACCTGCTTTTCCCCTGCTTAAAATATGCGGAAACGGTTCGCACAAAAAAACCGGGGGCTTCACCCTTTCCAGAATACACGAAAATCCCCATTTTACAAGTTTTTTTTAGAAAAAAGTCGGAAAATATTTCGAAAAAAGAAAAAGAAGGGGGGACAATATCAAAATAATCGTTTTTTTCGCTATAAATTCGCCGGAAATTCCAAGGAAAAGGAAGGAAAATCCCCACTGGACGAATCGGCCTGAATGGGATAAAATAGAAGATCATTTAGTCGTTTTTACAAAACGAATGATCAGATCAAACATTTTCTATGAAAAGGGAGAGTAAAAGATGCAGTTAACTCATGAAGTCGAACAGATGACCTGTGTTGCGAAAGGGCCGAATCACGGTCCCGCTCCGATTCCGGAGGAAGGTCGTTGGGTTCAGGTTACTCAAATCACGGATATTTCCGGATTCACTCACGGGATCGGGTGGTGCGCGCCGCAGCAGGGAGCCTGCAAGCTCTCTCTCAACGTGAAAAACGGGATCATCGAAGAAGCGCTCGTCGAAACGCTGGGATGTTCCGGAATGACCCATTCCGCGGCGATGGCCTCGGAAATCCTTCCCGGAAAAACGCTTCTGGAAGCCTTGAATACCGACCTTGTTTGCGATGCGATCAATACGGCAATGCGTGAGCTCTTCCTCCAGATCGTTTACGGAAGAACCCAATCTGCGTTTTCGGAAGATGGACTTCCGGTCGGCGCCGGGCTCGAAGATCTCGGAAAAGGACTTCGCTCCCAAATCGGAACGATGTACGGAACCAAGGTCAAGGGAACCCGATATCTCGAAATGGCCGAAGGATATGTCCTGGAAATCGGACTTGATGCCGACGGGGAAATTATCGGATACAAATTCGTCAATCTTGGCAAAATGATGGATGCGATCAAAAAGGGAACCGATCCGAAAGAAGCTTTCGAAAAGAATGTTGGTACCTATGGGCGTTTCAACGAAGCCGCCAAAAAAATCGATCCGCGTAAAGAATAATTCTTTTGATCTCTTTAATTACAAAGATCATTGGAAATAAACCTTTTGGAAATTTGAAAAACAACGATAAAAAAATAATAAGGTGAAAACATGGTACAATTTGAAAGCTATGCACGAAGAATCGGCCAAATCGAGCCGGTTTTAAAACAGTACGGATTCGCGGATCTGGAAGAAGTCCGGGATTTTTGCGCGAAAAAGGGCGTTGATGTCGCCGCGATCGTTCGATCCATTCAGCCAATCGCTTTTGAAAACGCCGTTTGGGCCTATACATTAGGGGCCGGAATCGCGTTCAAAAAGGGCTGCAAAAAGGCCGCCGAAGCCGCTGAAGCCATCGGTGAAGGTCTTCAGGCTTTCTGTATTCCCGGATCCGTTGCCGATCAGCGTAAAGTCGGATTGGGACATGGAAATCTCGGCGCAATGCTCCTGCGCGAAAACACAAAATGCTTCTGCTTCCTCGCCGGACATGAATCGTTCGCCGCCGCCGAAGGCGCGATCGGAATCGCCCGAACCGCAAACAAGGTTCGAAAAGAGCCCCTCAAGGTGATCCTCAACGGACTCGGAAAAGATGCCGCAATGATCATCAGCCGAATCAACGGATTTACCTACGTCCAAACTAAATACGATTATAAGACCTCGACTCTTAATATCGTAAAAGAAAAAGCCTATTCCGACGGCGAAAAGGCAAAAGTCCGCTGCTTTGGATGCGATGATGTTTCCGAAGGGGTCGCGATTATGCAGCATGAAGATGTCGATGTCTCCATCACCGGAAACTCGACCAACCCGACCCGATTCCAGCATCCTGTCGCCGGAACCTACAAAAAATGGTCCGTCGATACCGGAAAGAAGTACTTCTCCGTCGCTTCCGGTGGAGGAACCGGACGAACACTTCACCCGGACAACATGGCCGCCGGGCCCGCTTCTTACGGAATGACCGATACGATGGGCCGTATGCACTCCGACGCCCAGTTCGCCGGATCGTCCTCCGTTCCCGCCCACGTCGAAATGATGGGATTGATCGGAATGGGCAACAACCCCATGGTCGGCGCGACCGTTGCCGTTGCTGTTGCCGTTGAAGAGGCTGCTTGATTTGTTATTTGTATCGTCGTATTTTGTGTATTCTGTTTATATTTACACAAAATACGGCGGATCCATAGGAATTTTCAAAATATTTCAAAAAATAAAAAATTCCTATTGGTCAAAATGGGAAATATTGATACAATTCCAGTATAGTAAGTATTAAGACCGTTTTCTTACGATGAGAAGGCGGTCTTCTTTAAACAATGGTGTTCGCTTTTAAAAAGAAGAGGGCTTCTGATGGAACAAGGTAAGAAAAAGGAAATTTACGCCGACGGTATTGGACAAATTCATTTTGCAGGAAACATGGTTCGCTTTGATTTTGTGACCATTCAGCCGACAGGCGATGGGGAAAACGCTCCCGCCGTTGAAGTAAACGAAAGAATCATTATGCCGCCGCAAGGTTTCCTTGCTGCTTTCAGCAGCATGCAGCAGCTGATCGACAAACTTGTTGACGCCGGTGTTCTTCAAAAGAATCAGAATATCCAGCCCAAATAAGTCTGTTTAAATTCAGATGAAATTCAAAAAACGGCGTTAAAGGGTTTTGAAATTTACAGAAATATCAAAAGCCTTTAGCGCCGGGATTTTGTAAAGAGATCATTAAGGCTGGGACCGATTTGTCGGAAGGCATAAAATTCGGAAAGTGTAAAATGCAGGAACAGGAATTGCTGATACAACAGGTAAAGAGTCGGGTCAAAGGAATCAAGGACCGGATTGCCCGTGCGGCAGCCAAGGCTGGCCGATCGTCCGACGCGGTTCGACTGATTGCCGTTTCCAAATACGCCGGCTGTACCGATGGCTTTGTCCCGGCGCTTCTTGAAGCCGGCTGTTTTGCGCTTGGGGAAGGCCGTCCGCAGAATCTTTTGGAAAAATACGATTATTTTACGCTTCACGCGGCGGAGCATCAGCTTCCTTCCGTTCCGATCGAATGGCATTTGATCGGTTCCCTTCAGAGGAATAAAATCCGAAAACTGCTTCCATTTGTCGTTTTGCTCCATTCCATCGATTCCATGAAGTTGCTGGAGGCCCTGAATCGAATAGCGGACGAAGAGGCCGAGGTGGGCCATCTCGCCGGAAAGGAAAAAATCGATATGCTTCTGGAGGTCAATATCGCCGAAGAAGAAAGCAAACATGGATTCGATCCTTCGGCACTGATCTCCCTTATACCGCAAATGAAGCGATTTCAAAGGATTCGGATTTGCGGTCTGATGGGAATGGCCGCCCTGAACGCTCCGGACGAAAAGGTCCGAAAACAGTTTGCTCTCCTTCGGGAACTGCGCGATCAATGCAACGACCGCTATCCGGAATTTCCGGATCTCAAGGAACTTTCGATGGGAATGAGCCATGATTTTGAAATCGCTGTCGAGGAAGGGGCAACATACGTTCGCATTGGATCCTCTCTCTATCCGGAGGGTATTTAAATCGGAGATCAGAACCGGGGATTTTTTAAGTATTTACAAAAAATTTGACAAGCGGCGAAAAGAGAAAAATCAAACAGAACCGCCGTCTGAAAAAGTTGACAAGGTTTATCAAAAATGATTCGAATATTTAACACACTCACTCGAACGAAAGAAAATTTTGAGTCGGTTGCTCCCAACAAGGTCGGAATGTATCTTTGCGGACCGACCGTTTACAAACCCAGCCATATCGGACACATGGTCGGTCCAGTGATCTTCGATACGATCAAGCGGTATTTGACCTATTCGGGATATGATGTCAAATTCGTTGTCAATATTACCGATGTCGACGACAAACTGATCGCGGAATCGGCGAAAAGAGGGATCTCCATGGCCGCCGTCGCCGCCGAGATGACCGACGACTACCTCAAAAATCTCAGCGCGATGGGCGTGGACAGTATCGATTGTTTTCCCAAGGCAACCGATTATATTCCCAGCATTATCTCCTTTACTCAAGATCTGATCGATAAAGGCTTTGCCTATGAATCGAACGGCGATGTCTATTTCGATGTGGTTAAATTTCCCGAATACGGCAAATTGAGCAATCGAACACTGGATCAGATGTCCGGTGAAGGAGGAGGAACCGCCGACCGCAAGCGGTCGCCTTTCGATTTCGCTTTGTGGAAAAGCGCCAAGCCCGGCGAGCCGTCCTGGGATAGTCCCTGGGGAAAAGGCCGGCCCGGCTGGCATATCGAATGCAGTGTGATGAGCTGCGCACTGCTCGGAGAAACCTTTGATATTCATGGAGGAGGACTCGATCTTCAGTTCCCGCACCATGAAAATGAAATCGCCCAAAGTGAAGCGCGGCATGGAAAACCAATGGCCCGATACTGGATGCATAATGGATTGATGCAGGCTTCCAGTGAAGTCGGAAAAGTCGGCGGACGCAATACAAGAGCTGCCGAAAGCACCGCGAAAGAAGGGGATCTCGCTTCTCAGGAAGATGGAAAGATCAGTAAATCCAAAGGGGCTTCCGCGTTCCGCGATTTAAGAGAACGGATCCCGGAAGAGACGATCCGGTTCTTCCTCGTTTCCACTCATTACCGCAGACCAATCGATTACAGCGAAGATCGAATCGCTGAAGTCGCAAAAGGACTGGAAACATTCTATCGATTTTTCAAGCGCGTTTCCCTGATCCTTAAAGAATCCTTCTATGAAATGGATCCGGTAAAAACACGTAAAGAAGGGGATCTCTTCGCGGAAAACGGTCCGAAAACGCCGTTCGCCGATCTTGTTCGGACCACCAGAAATAAATTTCTGGAATCCATGGACGATGATTTCAATACCGCCGGTGCGATCGGAGGCCTCTTCGAATATCTGCGTGAACTGAATAAATACGCGGAAGCCAATAAACTGGAAGGAGCGGATCGTTCCAATCCGGATCTCAAGGAAAAGTTCGACGATTTTATTTTCGGTGTTCAAATTCTGAAGGAGATCACCTTTGCGCTTGGCCTTTTCCGCAAACCGCCGCGGGAAGTTGCCGCGTCCGGCAATAATGATCTCGCCGAAAAACTGATCCAGCTTCTGATTGAATTACGGGCCAGTGCCAAAAAGAACAAAGATTTCGCAACCGCCGATCAGATCCGGAATTCCCTCAAGGAACTCGGGATCACACTGGAAGACAGGCCCGGCGGAACAGCCTTTACCTTCAGCGATTAGTGATTGATGATTAGCGATTAGCAATGAGCGGGACCCGCTTCGGTTCCGCTTTCAAGAGGGGATGGATTCCATGGAAAAACGAATTGCTCTGATCTTGATCTTTCTGTTCTGGACTCTGAATTCCTTTGCGGCGGATCTGCTCAACGGGAACTTCCAAAAACGGGAATCCAACGGGACACCAACCGGATGGCAAATCAGCGGTCCGAAATCGGAAGTCGTTCCTCTCAAAGAGGGCGGAGTGGAGGTCAAGACCCTTGAAAAAAGCCCTAATCATTTCGCTCTCTCCCAGCTGATCAAAGATCCCGGCCGCTATAAGTGTCTCCTTTTAACCGGAGACATCGATTGCGAAAAAAGCGGGACCGCTTATTTTCAGATCAAATTCTTTAAAGGAAGAAAAGAACTGCGCCGCCTGGGAAGTTCATCCGGAGGTCCCGGCAAGATCTCCATTCGCCTTCCGTTCAGTACAGGAACGGCCGATGTGATTCAGATCAACTGCCGAATCGCAACTGATAAATTCGTCGGCGAAAAAGTGATCTTCTCCAATCTTTCGCTTACTCCGCTGCCCGAAGGATCGCTCAGCTGCTGGGAAAATATCGAAGGAAACACTGCGTTTAATCCGGAAGAAAACGCGTTCACCGCGGAACTGAAAAGAACCGCGCCCGCCCAAAATTATATTTTCAGGCATGAAGTGATCCCGCCGAAAGATCAGAACGGCCTTCTGGAATTCGGAGCGACCGTCTATTCCAATTTCGTCAACTTCGGATCCTTGGTCGCCGAACTGTATAAGGACGGAGAGAAAATCGACCGGTTTTCGACCGGGAAAAATCAATCGACAAAAGAAAAGCATTCTCTTCGCTTTTCCGCGAAAGATGCCGATCGAATCGATCTTTACTGCACTTTCGACGGAGATGAGATCTATTCCGGCGAAAAGGTAAAATGCACCGACTTTTATTTCGGTCCGGCTCGTCCGGAAACGAAAGAAGATCTTCCGCGAACTTTTGAAATTGCGCCCGGCTATCAGGTCTGCGGGATCTATCTGAACTGCTGCCGTGCGCAAAAGGAAAAGGATTTCCGTTCCCGTCTCCGATTTCGCACTAAAGATCAGACCCAATGGAGTGAAGCCATTGATCTGAATTATATCCCCGCGGAACGTTCCGCGCGCGGATCCATTGTAAAACTCGAAGAAAACACGGAATATTTCGTCCGGCTCGATTACAGTGATGCAGGCGAAAAAGGATCCATTGTCGAATCGTTCCGCACAAAAAGTCCTGATCTTCCCATCGCGAAAACGATCGAACTTGATCCCGCGAAATGGACGACCCCCTTCCATATTACCGAGTCGGGAACGCCGGACGGATATATCCGATACACAGCGAAAAGAGGCTTTACTCCCAACGGCGGATCCGGGGCGCCGGCCGCTTTTATTCTTGACGGTGTTTCTCATATCATTCTCGATGGGATGATCATTCGCGGCGGAGCTTTCGACGGGATCCGTCTGATCAATTCCTCGAATGTCCATGTACTGAACTGCGATATTGCCGAGTTTGGCCGAATTGGAACCCAACGGGTCGATCTGGACGGCAAATTCTATGAAAAAAACAAAAAACACGCGATCAACAACGACGCGGGAATTCGGATCTATCAGTGCAAAGAGATCCGGATCGAACGAAATTTTATTCATGATCCCCGGGGAACCTCGAACAGCTGGTTCTATTCCCATCCGGCCGGTCCCAACGCCTTGCTGATCCATGATACGACCGGAACCGCGATTCGATACAATAATTTCATCGGAAGCGATCTTAAACGATGGAACGATGCGGTCGAAAGTGGTGGAAACGGAAGCAATGCCGGAAGTATCTGGCGTGATGCGGAGATCTGCGGAAATTATTTCGCCTTCGGAGACGATGATGGAATGGAACTCGACGGCGGACAGGTCAACTGCCGTTTCTTTTATAATCGCACGGAAGGACAGCTCTGCGGAGTAAGTACCGCTCCTTGCCGGAGAGGTCCGAGCTATGTTTTTCAGAATCTTTTTTGCCATCCGGGCGATGAATATGATCTCGTCGGGGTCGGAATCAAAAACAATTACGGCAATCTCGGACTTGGCCGGATCTATTTCTTCAATAATACAATCGCGAACTATGCGGCGGGAATCAGCAGTCCCGGCGGATCTCCAAAAGAATACGAAGCGGCCGAACCGAAAAAAATCCTCAAAGGCGTTGGGCGGAACAATCTTTCCCTGTCCGGACAGATGATCAATCAGGCCTTTTTCGGCAGACTGCGCGGTGATTTTGATTACGACATGAACGGATCTCCGGGCGGAAAATCGGAACTGATCGAACTGCGAAAATTGAATCAGGAGAAGCATGGAATCGCGGATATTCCGATCTTTGAAAACGCGGAACAGGGCAACTTCCTTTTGAGGATCGGATCGCCCGGATCAGCGGCGGGCACCATGATCCCGAATTTTATGCCGATTCAAAAGCCTGATATCGGTGCGATTCAGCGCAAAGGGATCAGGGACCTTCCTTATCGTCCGATCCCCTTTCATACGGATATCTCGATTGTTTCCTTGAAAATGGAATCGGAAGAAGCGGAATCGGCCGTGATCACCCTTCTTCCGGAAGATGAGGAATACGCGTCCGATTTCCGAATTGTCCAGCCGGACGGTGCGTTCTTTTTCTCCGTTTCTCCCGATCAGGGCCGATTGGAAAAAGGAAAACCGATCACGTTGACAGTCTCCGTTTTGCCGCACAAGGTCCGGCAAGCGCGTCGGAACACATCGGCGTTTATCATTCAGACGCCGGACGGATATGCGCGTCCGGTCTCCGTTGCCGTCGATTCCCGTAAACATCCCCGTCTGCTCGCGGAAGCGCGGAAAGATGCTCTTTACGGATCGGTTCAGAAGATGGAAAAAGGAAGTACGGAGATCGTTTTCGATGTTCCGAAAGACGGAGAATACTGGTTCTTTGTGAAAACCGGCGGATCCAATGCTTCCTGGAAATGGCTCTCTCTTGACGGCGGAGAAAAATCACGTCGGATTTCTCTTCGTTCCCGATATACGAAAGATCCCTGGATCAATGTTGCCGAACCGGTCTTTAGCGGCGAAAAATTCAATCGGCCTTTTCCCTTGAAGAAGGGAAAACATATTTTTACACTTTCATCCGATTCCAGATCGACCGTTGTGATTAAGAACGCCGCACTTGCCGCCGATGCCGATGCGTTCCGCCTCGCCCCGGACGAAACCGTGAATGAGTGATG